>NC_014216.1:929328-1239105 GCF_000092205.1 Desulfurivibrio alkaliphilus AHT 2
GAGCCGTGACCGGCCTCCTGCATCAACTGCTGGATAGCTTCGGCACTGAATTCTATCTTACGATCCTGCTTGAGGGTGGCGACAAAGTCCTCGAAAGCGGCCTTACGGCCGAAGGTCTCCATGCGCTGAGCCAGCAGGTTTTTTATCTCTTCATAAGGCACGGTTTCGCCTTGCAGATCGGTCAGCTTGATGACCACAAAGCGGTTTTCCGCCAACTCCTGCGGACTGCTGATATCGCCGAGACCCAGCACGTTGAAGGCCAAATGCGCTTCCCGCTCGGAAAGGGCGTCGCGCTCGACAAAGCCTAGATCGCCGCCGGCGGCGGTTTCCTGCTCCAGCGAAAGGTCCTGCGCCACGGCGGCAAAATCTTCGTCGGCCAACAACCGGGCTCGAACCTGCTGGGCCTCTTCAGCGCTGCCCACCACGATCCGGCTGAGACGCACCTTTTCCCTGGTCATAAATTCCTCCGGGTTATTGCGGTAATACTCCTGCAGATCTTCTTCGCCGAACTGCACCTTGGGGGCCAGTTCCTGTTCGATCAGGGTGTTGACCAGCAGCGTGCGGGCATAATCATCGATTACCCGGCGGAGCTGGGGCTCCTGATCCAGCCCGCGGCGCCGGGCTTCCTGGTAGAGCACCTCCTTGGTGACCAGGGAATCGACAAACCTGGCGGCACCGTCATGGGCCCGGAAAAACTCGCGGGTGGCTTCCGGGCGTAACTCCATTTCATTTCTGACATCCGCCATGGTAATCCTGGCGCCGTCTACGGTGGCCACCGTCATACCCTCATCAGCTGCGGCGACGGGGGGCTCCTTGGGGTCGCCGGAACAGGCGGATAGAAGCAAACTCAGGGTGAGCAGAGGAACAATCAACAACTTCATGGGCGGTCTCCTTGTACTTAATGTTAAAATAACGATTGATCACGCTTGCCCTTAGGGGCGTGCGGCGGCAGGCTGTTTGGCGACGGCCGCCATCTTTTCCAGCAGGCGGAGTAAACCCGGCGGGTTATTGTTGGTGGTTCCGCAGAACGTTACTTTAACCCGGCGGGAGCCGGCGGCCTGTACCCGGACCCAGACCCGGATGTGGCTGACCCAGAAAGCCACACCCAAGCCGATGCACAGCATCATAAAACCGGTGTAAACAATCCAGATCCCGGGGTCTTTTTTGACCTGTAGGCCGGTATATTGCATGCCCCAAAGATCGACGAATTCCACGGTGTGCCCGTCGCGCAAACGCCAAGAATCGGGGCGGCGCTGCATCAACCACTGGCTGTCGTACCATTCCCCGTCCCGGGTAAAAAAGAGCAGCAGGACCGAAGGGTTGTTCATTTGCTGGGCGTACGTGACCAGATTGCCGTCCCGGTCCATCCCGAGGGCGGGTGAAAAGTCATCAATAAGGGCGACCAGGTCGGTGCCGGGGATGGCAAAGTGGTCGCCGAAGCGGAACTGTTTTTCCACCGGCTGTCCATCCACGGGGGTGATGCGAAAAATGAAAACGCTGTGCTCAATGGCGTTGGGCACCAAGCCGTAGCTTGATTGGTAAAAAGTGATTCCCCGGTGCTTGAGGGGGGTGTTGACGTCGATCACCCGCGAGGTGCCGGCGCCACCCTCTTCAATTACTGTCAGAGTGCTTTCATAGGCACGGGGAATATCGGTCTGATCATAAAAACTGACCTGAAAGTTGTCGCAACGGACGGTGAATCCCAGAGGAATTTCCTCGCCGTACCTGGTGTAGACCACATCGGTGGCGGATCCTTCCGGGATGTCGACTCCGGCCCGAAAACCAAAGAGTTCGCCCACCAGTGCCCCGGCCAGAATGATCAGGATGCTCAGGTGGATCAGGTAACTGCCCAGGCGACTGTAACCGCCCCGCTGGGCCACCAACTGATATTCCCCGGCTTCCGGCCCCGGGGTTCGGGTGGGGAAAAAACCGGCCCGGCGCATGGTCGCGGCCACCTGCTCCACTGCCTGCTCCGGAGAACCGGCCAGCAGCAGCTCTTTTTTGCGGGGATCGGTGGCAAAACGCGATGCCGGCAACGGGGACGGCGAGGTGCGAATTATTTTCAACACCCTGGGCAAGCGATCCAGGGAACAGATCAGCAAATTGAGGGCGAAGAGCAGCAGCAGGGTGATAAACCACCAACTGCGGTACATGTTGTCCATGAACCCCATGGCGTCCAAGGCCTGGTACAGGTAAGGGGCGGCCCAGGCCCCGACCAGGGAACTGAGAATTCCGATGTTGTGTTCCGGCCGACCATGGGCCGGTTCAATGACGGTGCCGACAATGGACACCGCAGCAATTACGGCGATGAGCACTATCGCCAATTTAATCGAGGTGAAAAAACGCCAGCAGTGCTTAAAGGGGGTGTGAAGGTAGCGCACCGTATCAGTCTCCGGCTCGATGGTTCGCTTGGTTGCGGCACCCCAAAAGGGGTGGGTTTACATGCAGAGGCACCGGTAACGAGAGGGGTGAGCCCCTCCCGTTACCGGTGGTTGTGGTTAAGGATTCATCGGGTCCGCTTACAGATCGGGCTCTCCCGACAGGGCCGCGGCCATGTCGTTATAGTCCGCGTCGCTGAAAGTGTCCGCAGGCCACTTCATCATGTGAGGTGCATCACCTTCCGCCCGCTCCTTGAGCTGGGAGGCCGCCCGCCCGGGGATGTTGCTGGCGTGGGCCGAGCCGTGGCACGATGAGCAGTTCGCATTGAACAACTCGGCGCCATTTACCGGGTCCACATCACCGGGGTCACCAGGGTCACCGGGGTCACCGGGGTCACCAGGGTCACCAGGATCACTGGGGGGGGAGGCCACCGGCAGGGTATGCAGCGGCCAGGGCCCGTCAAAGGTGCCACTGTGGACGATACCGTCGGCCGAATGGCAGTTACAGTTGTAACGGCTGCCGTTTTTGACCATGGCGAAGTTGTTGGCGAAGTGGGTAGCCGGCATGATGGCTTCCGGTACGCCGATGGACTTCATGATCCACGGGTTGTGCATGTAGTGGGTCACCGGATCCTGGCCCAGCCGGACGGTGTCGGCGTGGCAGTTGAAGCAGGCCTCGAAGCCTTCGCCGTCGGGATTGCGGGCGATGCTGTGACCGGCTTTCATGTACCACGAACCATCCGCCGCGGTGGTGGGATCGCTGACCGCGCCTACTTCGCCGTACAGCCCGGACTTGGTCAGAAAGCGACCGCCGTCGGTGTTCAGGGGTTGCGGGCTGCGGTTGGGGTTGTTCACCCCTGCCGGCGAACCGGGGCAGTGCACCACCGAACCCACCTGACCGTAGTTGTTGCGGGCCAGGAAGCGGGCGTTCTTGTTGACCGTGTTGGGGCTGTCGGGGAAGGTGAGCAGCAGGCTCAGGGTGGCCACGTCATTCCGGCCGGGGATTTCCTGCAGGATGGCGTTTTCCTCGTCGGTCAGATGGGGCTCGCCTTCCGCTTCCCGGACATTGACAATGGGTCCCAGCACCGGGGTCGGCAGGGGGTTGTCAAAGCCCAGGTCGTAGGTGGGAATGTAGGGCAGACCAGAGACCTCTTCCGCCTTTTCCAGGTGGCAGTTCCAGCACTGCTGCTGGAACTGGGTGTGGCAGGCCTCGCACTTCACGTTCTGATGATGCATCTCGGATTCTTTGCCGGGTACCGGCATGTACTCGAGACCGCGCACCAGCCGTGCCCGTTCCTGGTACTTGGGAGTAACCAGATCCCCGTAGTCCAAACCGCCGGTGGGACCCAGCTCTTTACCCGCCTTGGTATGGCAGAGCCCGCAGGTGGTCTTGGTGGGGTTGGGGGTGATGGGCCATTCCGGCACCCTGCCGATGGGGTTGCCGCCGGGGCGGGAGGGGTTGTCCTCCGCTTCCGTACTGCCCTGGAAGGAGAGCGAATCCCGGCTGCTGTGGCCCATGGCCTGCGCGCCCTTGTGACAGTCGGTGCAGGACATGCCGGCGTTGTAATGGGCCAGGTCTTTCTTGTCGGTATTGGGGTTGGGGACAATGTTGATCCAGGTGCCGGTGTATTCGGCCCCGGTCCGGAAGTGGCAGCGCCAGCAGAAGTTGATGGACTGATCCTGGCTCTGCGGGGCCCGGACATTGCCTTCCTCGCCCTTGGTGGGCAGCACCAGCTTGTGGTTGGTGATGTCCATGCCGGCCTCGTAGATGGTGTAAGGGATCCCCCGCGCCACGCCGGGGATATAGCCCTTGCGGTACATCAGCATCGCCGTGCCGCCCCGCCGCAGGGCACCGATCTCGTAGGCCTTGACCCGCACCGCGGCCGCCGTATGCTGCCGGTCCACATTGACCATCTCCACCCCCTGGGCGTATTTGGCAATGTTGATGGAGCTGGCGATACCGATGGGGTCGTCACCGGGGCCGGTCATATGGCAATCGGAACAACCCTGGTGGCAGGTGGAGCAACTGGCCCGGGACTGGTAGTAACCGGCGTCGACGGGCCGCCCCTTGCGATCCAGCGGCAACCGGTCCAGATCGGTACCGGCCTGCCAGGAGCCGGCGGGGTCGTAGATGAAGTTGGACTCGGTATTAGTGCCCTCGCAGAGGACGGCGTTATAGTTGAAGGAGCCCAGATGGCCGCGATGGGTACCCATCATGCCATGGTTAAACGCATCGGCCTGCTCGTAGTGGCATTTGCCGCAGGAGCTGCTGACATCGTTGGTGGCCTTCCAGCCCCAGGCGTAATCCGGGCCGTCGTTGGGATTGGCATTCGGTACCCAGTTGTTGGAGGGGAAGGGGTTGAAGGTATCGCCGGAACCATGGCAGGTGACGCAACCTTCCCAGAACGGGTGGTTGACCTTCAGCGACATGGCGCTGTCCGGCAGGCTGGTGTAGCCGGGATTGACGTAGAAATTGTCCACAAACGGCACATCCTGGGCCAGGCCCGGATATTTCATGTTGTAGACCGGGTCCAGCATGGCGGAGATCAGGGCGCCCCGGCTGTGGTGACAATCTTCACAGCGCCGCTGGGGATCCAGGGGCATGGGGATCAGGGCCCGAACCTCGCCGCCGGTAATGGAGGTAACCCCGTCCATCAGGTTACCCTGAGTATCCGAAACGATACTGCTGGTCATATTCAGTACGGGGTTCAGCAGGGAGCCGCTCACCGAACCCAGTATCGGGGTCAGGGTGTGGCCCACTTCCGCGGCCAGGGGGACCACCGTGCCGCCGATCAGCGGCTTGGTGATGGGGTCCAGGGTCCTGAGAGTATTGCCGGCCAAGCCGATCAGCGGCGACGTAAAGCCGCCGATGTTGGTGTTTCCCAACAGGCCAAGAGTCTCCTGGTTGAGTATGATGTTGCCGGCCTGTACCGTGCTGAAGGTCAGGTCCAGCAGGGGATCCAGCGGGGTCAGCAGGCTGCCGCCGGTGCTTTGGAGCAGCGGTTGCTGCGCGGTGTCCGCAGTACCGGTTGTCGACCCGAGCAGACTAGATTCGCTTTCATTGGCACTTGAGCCGCCCAGCAACGAGCCCAGCAGGCTTGCCTGGGCGCCGCCGCCCAACGGCATGATCATGGCCGCCCCCAGTAACAAGGCGCCGGCAATCAGCGGTGACGCTTTGTTTAGTTTTGCTTTTAGCATCCTCTTTCCTCCTTAAAGGTAATGGTTGTCATCCCGGGGCCGTATTTGCCCCCGGCATCGTGGTCCTCCCGGAGTTCGCTATGGTTCATTCATCATTCTTCCTCCTTAGGCTGTAAGTGGTGAGAGAGTTTTGGTTCAACCCGTCGTGCGTACCGGACATCGCCGGCACGACCCCAGGGCTGCCGATCGTAAATGCCCGACAATACCTGTCCTGGGGTTAAACCGCCTTCTGCAGTCAGTTGTTTGAGCAATAACTGTGCCACCGGAGAGAGAAACGGGACACCAATGGAACTGCCGGTAGTTACGTTTTTTTGTCCGGAGAAACGATGGCCATACCACGGGGCGGGGCGTTTGTTTCTGGCAACTTGGTCACCAGTTTCTGACCAGCGGGGTGGGCGCCCCCCACGCTCTGTGATAAAGGGTTTGATAGGCGGCGGGAAAAGGGGTGAGCTGCATAAAGTCCGCCCGGTGGGCCGGGTCCGGCGGGGCATCCTGTGGGGGTAACAAAACCAGGGCGCGACCGGGCAGCTTGGGGTCCGGGCGGGTATGAAACAGTTGCTGGAAACGTTCCACCTTGAGGCGTTGATTGCCGAAGGAGGGGTCCGCCAGGTGGACAAAGCGCTGATCCAGGCCCCGGTAAACCGTGAAGTGGCCGCGCCCGCGTACTTCCAGATAGAGGATGGCCGGCCGCCGCAATTGGGCAAGCGAGTCCAGCGACAGGGCCAACCCCGCGGCCCGGTAACCCAGCGTGGCGGCGTATTGTTGCAGGTCGCTGAACGACATCATCGGCTCCGCCTCTCGTTGCTCCTGGGCCCGTTGCTGGAGCCAGAATTCGACAACATCTTTTTCCGCCACCGTTTCCCCGTAGTAGTGGTGCAAAATGGTGGCCAGGGAAGCGGCGCCGCAGGAATAGTCATAATGCTGGCGCACCACCTGCTGATCCCGGATCTCCACCCAACTCCGGGCCGTTTTCGGGTGCTCGGGGCCGGGGTAGGTCCGACCGCCGCCGCACGCCCCGAGGCAGCACAGAGCCGGCAGCAGCAGCAGCAGCGCCGTTAACAACAGCGGCAGGCGACCTTTAAAAGGTCCTGGACAAACGCCAGGAAATTTGTGAGCCGGCATAATTGGCACCGAAGTTAAATTCACAGTCCAGGAAAAAACTCAGGCGGTCGCTGATGGCATAGGAAATCCCCAGCAGGGGAGAAGTGGTACTGGTGGTGGGGTTGAGCCGGCGGCCGTTTAAGCGGTCACCGCCACGCAGGGTCCACTTGAAACCGCCGCTGATGGTGATATCGGGATTGGCGATGAAAAAAAGTTGCGGGGTCAGCGACAGCAGGGAGCCGGGCTCATAATGGTAGTCACCGGCCCGCCGGGAGCGCTGGTGCTGGTAAGTGGTTTGCAGGAAGAAAATCACCGGATCAAGGGTATAATAAGTGATCAGCCCGGGGGAGATGGTGCGCAGATAATTGCTGCCCCGCTCCGACCCCAAGCGGGTTTGCTCCACGCCGTTGAGGCTGGCCGTCAACAATAATGCCGGCCACCGATCTTCGCGGCGCCACTGGTACACCGCTCCCAGGCCGGCCATATTGAAACCGCTGCGGCTGGTGCTCTCTTGCCGGCCGCCGACGTAATCCCGTTGCTGCTCCCAGAAGCCGGAGCCGAAAACCGCCAGTTCCAGTTGGTCGCTAACACCGTAACGCAGACGCAACTCTGCGACCAGGCTGTTTTCCCTGCTCTGCCCAATGCTCAGATGTGGCCCTTGCAGGGTGACGTGCTCCGCCTGCCGGTTGTTGTTGTTGTACTGCAGGGTGCCGTCCAGTTGCCAGCGACCGGACCGGGTCAGCAGCTCCTCCACTCGGACCGGCATTCTTTCCTCGGCCTCGGTGGAGGCGGCGGGGTCGGTTGCCGCCGGTGAAGCCGGCTGGGTGGTGGTGGCGGCCTTTGCAGGGAGGGGAGCCAGGGTCAGCCAACCCAGCAGCAAGAGGCCCAAAAAAATGGTGGGGCAATGTGGCATGGATGATCCCGGCACCGGTAAAAGATTTGGCAGGAGCTGGGGGCGGGTGCCGACCGGCCTCCGCCCCCAGCTGGTTCATTTTATAAGGATACGGGCTACAGCAGGCCGCCGCCGAGCAGGCCGTCAACCACGGGGAGACCGCCGCCGAGCAGGCCGTCAACCACAGGGAGACCGCCGCCGAGCAGGCCGCCCAACAGGGGTTCAGCCACCCCCAGTACCGGTCCGGTCAAGCCCAGGGCAGGGCTGACCAGGGCCAACGGCAGGGTCAGCAGCGCCCCTTCGGTGGCCTCCATTTCGCCGACGGTCAAGGCGGCGACCTCGACCTTGCCGTCGAACATGGCCTGCATCTCCGTGGCCGTAATACCGTTGCCGGCCATGGCCAGTGACGGGAACGTCAATGCCACGGCGACCAGGGCGGCCAGAATTAACGATCTGTGCTTCTTCATCCTCTTCTACCTCCTTGTTGGTTTGTTGCTTTCATATTGTTAACACCGTTGGTCTTACCGATTTTGCTTATGAGTTTTTCCCCTCAATCACCTCCTTTTTGGTTTGAACCGACCAATTACAGTAAAGGGCGCCGAAGCCGTAGACAGTCGTTCGCTGGCTGTGGCTGTTTTTTCTAGCGCCCGCCTTCATGGTTAGCTTCCTGGTAAACCTGCCTGAATTCGTTGATCAGAGCTTTCCGGGCTGCCGTGTTAAGCCGGTAGTAAAAGGGCGATAGAGAAAGTATCCGAATGGATTCTTTGATAGTCATGGCTTGTCCTCCTTGCATGCTTGAACCGAAAGCGATCGCAACTGGTTGTCAGCACTGACATCCTTTGTTCTGTTCTTAAAAGCAAAATGCGTGCCAGTTACTCAAGAAGTCGGAGAACGGGGACAATGTATTGTAGTTACGGGAAAAAATCTTGGCACGTAGCAATCAAGCGAGAGCTGGGTGGTCAGTTTCTGGTGGGTTGGGTAGTGCGTTTTAGAAAGGTTGGTGGCAACATCATGCTATTCCTAACGTGGGGCAACGATGACTGGCAGGGGCCTATTGGGCGCAAGGCGCGGAGGGGGGATGGGTGCGGGCTTGGTTCCTGCCACGCTGTTTGGCCTCGTAGAGGGCCTGGTCAGCCCGCTGAATCATGGCCCAGGGGGTCTGGTCCTGGCGGCTGAGACCGGAGATGCCGAAACTGACGGTAACTTCGGTGCCGGCGGCCACAGCTTGCCGCAGTCGTCCGGCCACGATCTCGGCCTGGGCGATGGTGGTCCGACGCAACAAGAGCAGGAACTCTTCACCACCGTAACGTACGGCAAGATCACATTTGCGTACGCAGTCACGGGTTATCTCTCCGATCTGGCGCAACAACAAGTCGCCTTCCAGATGGCCATGGTTATCGTTGTAACGTTTGAAAAAATCTATATCGAACATAACCGCGCTCAGTGGGCTATCATCGCGCCGCGCTGCAGCCCAGTCGCGTTCCAGTTCCACTAGCAACAGTCGCCGGTTGGCCAGCCCGGTGAGCGCATCGTGGCTGGCTTCGGTGTCTTTTTCCTCAAAACGGCTGGCGTTGTCGATGGCCATACCCAACAGGGCGCCGATGTTGCGCAGCAGGTTTTGCTTGCGCAGCGGGATCTGGCTCCCCCGCGGCAGGTGGTAATAAAAAACCCCAACCGTTCGCTTGTTGGCTTTTAGGGGTAAGATTACGTGGCCGTGGGGTTGCATTCCCTCGTAACTGATGGTGTGCTGGGGGGTCATGGAACCATCTTCGTCGAAATGAACTTCGCCATGCTGGGCCACCTGACCGCAGAGGCAATCCCCGATGCGCATATCGGCATGGGCTTCCAGGAAAGCGGGAGAAGCACCACGGGTGGCGGCCAACACCATCTTGTCGCCCTGCACCAGAAAGATGCCGCAGCAGACCGGATCGGCCACCAGGTCAAGCATCAGGCCCAGAATCCGGTCCATTAAATCGTTCAGGCCGCCGATTTCGCCCACGGCCCGGGCAACATTATGCAGTATGGCCAGTTCGCGGTTGCTTTCCGCCAGCTCCCGCCTGGTGCGTTGCAGAGTGCGAATTGCCGTCGACCATTGTTGCCGGATACGATCCGCCTGGCGCAGAGCTTCTTTCAGCAGGTTGATCTCTCGTTCCTGGGCGGCAATGCGGGCTTGAAACTGGTGTTGTTCGTCCATGGCGGTTGGGCTTCCGGGGCAAGTTTCAGCTTCAGTAACCGGCGGCACTCTGCAGGTCTGGATAGTAGATGTCGGTGCCACAGTGCAGATTGCGCAGATAGGCCAAGGCCGCCGCCACATGCCGCGGTGGGATGATGGAGCCGTGTTGCGGCAGGATGGCATCGATGGTCAAGCCGTCCAGGCGACGGACAAAACCTTGGGTGGCGATATTGGAAGCCATATAGTCGAGGTGAAACAGATCCATGCGCTGGCGGTGGGCGTGAAAGTCATCCACGACCAGTTGCCAGTCGACATCCAAGGCGGCCCAGATATCGCCGGAAAAAAGGCAACGGGCCGTTTCATCATAGGTGACAAACGCCCCGGGGGAATGCAGGAAAGGTGCCTCAATGAAACGCAGGGCAGCTCCGGAAGGCAGCTCCAAGCGGGGTTGCGCAGTGATGTCCGAATACTCGTAACCGGACCGCCCGTAATGGGGCAGCAATACCTGGGTGCGGGGGCTGGTGTAGATCCTGGCCCGCGGCGCCAGCTCCAGCCAATCGAGAAACGAAGCCGCCACGTCCGGATCCTGGTGGCAGAGAATGATGCCGCTGATTTGCTCCGGCGGCAGCAACTGTGCCACCTGCCGGCGCACGGTCGGGAAAAAACTGCGGCTGCCGGGGTCGACCAGCACGGCTTGGCGGCCATCGACGATCAGGTAAACATTACAGCGAAAGGCCGTTTCCTCATCGATCCCCAGCCAGTAAACGGCGTGCTCGGCCTGCTGGTAAAGCTTGGTGGGGTGGTGGGCGTTTACCTTGATGGTTGACAGGTGACTGAAAGTAAGGTCGGGATTCATTGAAGTCTTTCTCCTTCTCCTTAAGCTATGCTCGGCCGGTCTGGGATGCGACCTGCTATCCGGTGCCAGCGTTCCCCCGCTATATTAAAGCAATATAGGTTAATTTTGCCTGACATCGACCACCATATAGTAGCAGTCTGTTTAGCGGGTGGCAATTAAAGTTTGTCCGACAAAACAGCCTGATCAACAAGTGCAACATTTAAACTCAAAATATAACATTCGATAGCGCTGGGCGGTTTTGAGCGGGCTCAAAATGAGGAAGCCACACTTTCAGCCACGGGTCAATTGTGCAATGGTTCGGAAAATGGCCGCCTCTTCATCATGGGGCGGACAGGCCGCCAAACAGGTGTGGGAACATTTGGCCTATTCAAAGACCGGCACTTTGCCGATGGACAGTACCAGCAACTGGCTTGCCGCAGAAAGTCCACGGATCGGTGCAAGACCGGAAAAGTCCAAAGAGGGCCGGGGGCAAGATCGGCCGGCGGGGCCTGATCGCAGTTTTGTACCGTGCTGTTGCCGGCTTGCCGATATGACTAGACAGGTCACATGCAAAGACAATGCCATACATCTGCCAAGGGATTACCAGGCCAAGGTGTGCAGTCGCCACAGCGTGCAAAATAAAGGAAAAAGCAGCAAGAAAACCGTGGGCGAGACCATGGCGCTGGGGACACCATGCTCCGCAACCAGCCACTTTCTGACCAAGACGGTAGCCAGAAACTGGTCAACCGCTTCAGAAGGGGTACCGTTAAAGCAAAACACCCTGGCAGTAACACACCGTTAAAAAGCATTTTTTCGCAACCAACCAGGACGGTATAAAAATTGCTTGCAGCACATACAGGGCAAAAACGGTCCCGTATGTGCTGCGGTTTCATAGTCTTATCTATTAATTTTTACAAGAGGGTAATCATTATGGAATTTTTTGATGTATTACTATTGTCTCGGCTGCAATTTGCCTTGACCACCTTCGTACACTTTGTGTTCGTGCCCCTAACTCTGGGCCTGTCGCTGCTGGTGGCCTGGATGGAGTTCAGGTTTGTGCGTAGCGGCGAAGAGATTTACCGGCGCATGGCCAAGTTCTGGGGCAAGTTGTTTTTAATCAATTTTGCCGTGGGGGTGGTAACCGGGATTGCCCTGGAATTTCAGTTCGGCACCAACTGGTCGCGTTATTCCGCCTATGTGGGAGACATCTTTGGTTCTCTGCTGGCCATTGAAGCCACTTTGGCCTTTTTCCTGGAGTCAACCTTCCTGGGGGTGTGGATTTTCGGCTGGCAACGCCTTTCCCCCCGCCTACATAACGCATGTATCTGGCTGGTGGCTTTAGCGGCCAACCTTTCCGCCTTCTGGATCATTATGGCCAACGGCTGGATGCAGAATCCGGTGGGATACCTGCTGGCCGACGGCAGGGCCGAACTGGCCAGCTTCTGGGCTTTGGTCGTAAATGATTATGCCTGGCAGCAGTTTTTCCACGTCCTTAGTGCTTCTTATGTCTTGAGCGGCCTTTTTGTGTTGGGTGTTTCCGCCTACCACCTGGCGCGTCGGCGCGAGGTGGAATTTTTTCAGCGCTCTTTCCGCATCGCCGCCCCTTTTACGTTGCTGTTCGCAATGGTTTTGCTGGTCCAGGGCCATTGGCACGGCTCCACGGTGGCGGCGCATCAACCGGAAAAACTGGCGGCCATGGAGTCGCACTGGGAAACCACCAACCGGGCACCGCAATACCTGCTGGTGGTGCCAGACCCGGCTAACGAGCGCAATCGGCTGGAATGGTTGCCGATTACCGGCGGTCTTTCTTGGCTGGCCTACCATGACACTGATGCCGAGGTGCGAGGCTTGCGGGATTTTGCCCCCCAAGATCGGCCGCCGGTGTGGCCCACCTTTCTTTCCTTCCGAGTGATGGTGCTGCTGGGCCTGGTCTTCTTGGGGGCAGCGGTATGGGCCTGGCGACATCGACGGGAGCCTCTGGCCGCCCCACGTTTGCTGGCCGTAATGCCTTGGTTGATCCCATTGCCCTTCATTGCCGTGCAACTGGGGTGGCTGGTGGCGGAACTGGGGCGGCAGCCCTGGATCGTGCACGGGGTGATGCGCACCGCCGATGCCGTATCACCCGGGGTAACGGCAGCCCAAGTGGCCGGCTCCCTGGCCGGATTCATGGCGGTTTACACTCTGCTGGTAGGGTTGTGGGTCTTCCTGCTGCTCCGGCATGGCCGGTTGGGGCCGGAGCCGGAACAGAGTGCCGCTTAAGACACCCTTAAAGTGTATATATTACTGACAATATTTTAATCAATTTATTTATTTTGGAGGCAGTCATGGATGTAACCTTGTTGGGCAGCATCTGGTTTTTGCTGTGGGGTGTTTTGTGGGCCGTCTATTTTGCTCTGGACGGCTACGATTTGGGCTTGGGTATCAATATGCCCTTGCTGGCCGCCGGCGAAGGTGAACGGCGGGTAATATACAACGCCGCCGGCCCTTTCTGGGATGGCAACCAGGTCTGGCTGATCACCGCCGGCGGGGTAACTTTCGCCGCTTTTCCCGCCACCTATGCCGCGCTGTTCAGCGGCCTGTACAGTGCCCTGATGCTCTTGCTCTTTGCCTTGATCTTCAGAGGGGTTTCCTTCGAATTCCGTCGCCTGGTCGACAGTGACGGCTGGCGGCGGTTTTGGGACCTCTGCAATGTGCTGGGCAGTTTTTTGCCCGCCCTGTTGTTCGGGGTGGCCTTTGCCAATATCTTCATGGGGATTCCACTCAACGCTCAGCAGATCAACGAAGGCGGCCTGCTTGCGCTGCTCAATCCTTACGGCCTGGCCGGAGGTGTGCTGTTCGTATTGCTTTTTGCCCTGCACGGCTGTTTGTGGCTGACGGTCAAGGCCGACGGGCGACTGCAGAGGCAGGCCGCCGCTATGGCCGCCAAACAGTGGTTGCTGGTGCTGCTGGTGGTCCCGGTGTTTCTCCTGCTGACCCTGGTCTATACTGACCTGTTTGCCAATTACCTGCGCTATCCGGCCCTGCTGACGGTACTGCTGGTCCCGGTGGCCGGCTTGCTGGCAGCCGGTATCAGTTTGCGGCAAGGGGCTCACTGGCGCGCCTGGCTGGCATCCGGGGTTACCATTATCGGGATCACCATGTTTGGGGTAATCGGGCTTTACCCCCGCCTGTTGCCCTCATCGCTGGATCCTGACTTCAGCATGACCATTGCCAACTCTGCTTCCAGCCCGCTGACGCTGAAAATCATGCTCGGGGTGGCGCTGGTGTTCGTACCCATTGTGATTGCTTACCAGACTTGGGTACATCTCAAATTTGGTCACAAACTCAGCAACTATGAGGACTTGAGGTACTGATGCCGGTAACGGAACCTGCCGTTACCACCGGCGCCCAGGATCGCCGCTGGCTCTTCAGCCAGGCCAGGAGTGCCGGCGGCTCCCTGGCGCTGGCTGTGGGACTCGGGCTGAGCGCGGGGCTACTGCTGATTTTGCAAGCCTCGCTGCTGGCTCGAGTGGTGGACGGAGTGGTGTTTGCCGGTGAGAGTTGGCTTCAGGTACAGCCGCTGGTGGCGGGAATCCTGCTGCTGGTGTTGAGCCGGGCTCTGCTGGTCGGCGGGGCCCGGTGGCAGGCGGGGCTGGCTGCCGCCAAGGTCAAATATGAGATCCGGCAGCGGCTGCTGGCGAACCAGGGGCGCTTGTCAGGGGGCCCGACCGACCGCCGTTCCACCGGTGCCACGGTCACGGCGGCGGTGGACGGAGTGGAGGCCCTGGACGGATATTACGCCGGCTACCTGCCGCAGTTGGCCATGGCGGCGCTGTTACCGGCGGCGATGCTGGTCTTTGTGTTCCCTTTGGACTGGCTTTCCGGGTTGATCCTGCTCCTCTCCGCCCCTTTTATTCCCCTGTTCATGGTCCTGATCGGCCGGAAAGCCGAGCAACTGAGCCGGGAACAGTGGCGGCAGATCAACCGCCTCAGCCACCGCTTCCTCGATGCAATCCAGGGCTTGACCACCATCCGGTTATTCAATGCCGGCCGGCGGGAAGCGCAGATGGTGACCGAGATTTCCGAGCAGTACCGGGAAAAGACCATGGCCGTACTCCGGGTGGCCTTTTTAAGTGCGCTGGTGCTGGAATTCATGGCCACGGTAAGTGTGGCGGTGGTGGCGGTGTTGCTTGGTTTTCGGTTGCTCTGGAACGAGTTGCCCTTTGCCAGCGCCTTTTTCATTCTGCTGCTGGCCCCGGAGTTCTATTTGCCGTTACGCAATCTTGGCACCCACTTTCATGCCCGCCAGGCCGCCACCGCTACTGCCGGGCTGCTCCAGGAGGAGCCGCCGATGGCCGGAGAGCCGGTGTGCCAGCGGGCCGGGCCGGTGCCGTTGCCAGCCTCGGCCACCGTCTCAAACACACCATTTCCATTGACCATGCCGCCCCCATCTCGGGCGGATTTGCCGATGATTATTCACTGCCGGGGAGTGAGCTTTGCCTATGAACCGGGGCAGCCGGTGTTGCACGACTTCAATCTGACCGTTACCGGGCCGGGATTGATCTGCCTGGCGGGCAAAAGTGGCTGCGGCAAGAGCACGTTGTTAAAATTGTTGGCCGGTCTGCTACACCCCACCGCGGGCCAGATCACCGCCAACGGCACCCCCCTGCAAGCGGCGACCACGCCATGGTGGTGGCAGCAACTGGCCTACCTACCCCAAACTCCTTACCTGTTGCCGGCCTCGGTAGCGGCCAACATCGCCCTGGGGCGGCCCGGCTCCGGGCGGACGGCGGTGGCAGAGGCGGCGCGGCAGGTTGGTTTCGACCGGGAGGTACAGCAGTTGCCGGCCGGTTATCGGACCCGGCTGGCGGAAGAGGGCAGGCAACTTTCCGGTGGCCAGCGGCAGTTGCTGGCTCTGGCACGTGCCTGGCTGCGCAATTGCCCCCTAGTCTTGCTGGATGAACCCGGAGCCGGTCTTGATCCGGCAGCCCGCCGCCGGATCAGGCAGGGCATCGTGGCCCTGACGTCGACGCGGACGGTGGTCATATCCAGCCACGACCCTGCCATGGTCACCCTGGCCGCGCAAGTGGTAAATCTCGATGCGCACCAACGGTAACTTTTCAGTCTTCCTGCGCTTATTGTCCCTGTCCGCCCCGGAATGGCCTCGCTTGCTAGCCGGGGTGGCAGCGGCGGTGCTTACTTTGCTTAGCAACGCCGCCCTGCTGGCCGTGGCGGCCTGGTTTCTGGCCAGCATGGCCCTGGCCGGGGTGAGCGGAGTGCCGTTCAATTACCATTTACCGGCCGGCGCCATCCGTACCCTGGCTCTGCTTCGAGTAGCCGGCCGCTACGGGGAGCGACTGCTCAGCCATGCCGGGACCCTGCGCCTGCTGACCCGATTGCGGACCTACTTTTTTCAGCGTCTGGAACCTTTGGCTCCAGCCGGCCTGGCGGACTGGCACAGCGCTGATCTTTTCAGCCGCCTGAAGGTGGATATAGACCAACTGGATCGCTTTTATCTCCATTTTTTATTACCGGTGGCGGCGGCCGGTCTGGTGTTGTCCGCGCTGGGGCTGTTTTTTTATT
Organism: Desulfurivibrio alkaliphilus AHT 2; assembly: GCF_000092205.1. GTDB lineage: Bacteria > Desulfobacterota > Desulfobulbia > Desulfobulbales > Desulfurivibrionaceae > Desulfurivibrio > Desulfurivibrio alkaliphilus. The sequence continues at coordinate 945,468 of NC_014216.1, forward strand.
GTTTTTCTCCCTTGCTGGCCGCCGGCCTCCTGCTGCTCTGGCTGTTTGCCGGCGCGGTTTTGCCGACGGCAACCCTGTACCTGGGCCGGCGGCCCAGCCGGCGAAAGGAACAACTTGCGACTGAGTTGCGGGTCGGGGTGGTGGAGTTGGTTCGGGGGTTGGAAGAACTGTTGGTGCTGGGCCGCAGCCAAGAGATGGTGGCCCGCCTGCAAAGGACCAATCGGCTTCTCTGGCGCGAGCAACGCCGGTCGGCCGCCCTGTCCGCCCTGACGGAAGGCGGGCTGGCGCTGCTGGCGGGGCTGGCGCTGCCGTTGGTACTGACCGTGACGGTGCCACTGGTGGCGGCGGGAGAGGTGGCCGGCCCTTACCTGCCCTTACTGGCCGTACTGGCCCTGGTCAGTTTTGAAAGCGTGGGGCAGGTGCCGGCGGCCATGCAGGCCTGGGGAGGGATTGAACGGGCGGCGCGGCGGTTATGGGCCGTGAGCGAACAACCGGCACCGGTACCGGAACCGCCGGTCCCCGCCCCGCCGCCAACCACCTGGTCGCTGGAGTTCAAAGAGGTGTGGTTCACTTATCCCGCCGGCCGTCAGCCCGTTCTGCGGGGAGCCGATTTCCGGATACAGGCCGGCGAGAAAATAGCCCTGGTGGGTGAAGTTGGCGCCGGTAAAAGCAGCGTGCTCAATTTGCTGCTCCGGTTTTACCCGTACCAGCAAGGTGCAATCAGGTTGGGAGACAAGGGGCTGGAAACCTATCAATCCAAGCAGTTACGCTCATGGTTTGCCGTGGTTCCTCAGCACCCCTACCTCTTCAATGCGACCATCCATGAGAATCTCCTGCTGGCCAGGCCGGACGCCGATGACGCTGAACTGCACCGGGCGTTGGCCGCGGCCTGCCTGGGGCCGTGGCTGGAAAGTTTGCCGGCTGGCCTGGAAACGGTGGTCGGCTCGGCGGGGTGCCGACTCTCCGGCGGTCAACTGCGGCGCCTGGCGATGGCGCGAGCGATTGTAAAAAACGCTCCTGTCTGGCTGCTGGACGAACCAACCGAAGGGCTGGACCAGGAAACCGAAGCCCTGCTGCAAACTTCCCTGGCCACAATACTGGCCACTAAAACCGTGTTGCTGATCACCCACCGATCATCCGGCCTGGCCTTCATGGACCGGGTTTTACACCTGTCGGAAGGCAGGATCAATACCATGACCACAGCCTAAACCGTGAACCTACTACCCTCCGTTTACAGCGGCTTTTACCCTTGGCTCACCCCAGCCTCGCCGAAGGTGGCCATTTCGTGCATGATTTTCAGGCCGGCGTCCACCAGGCCCATGGCCAGGGCGGCGCCGGTGCCTTCACCCAGGCGCAGGTCCAGGTGCAGCAGGGGTTCCAGTTCCATCTCCTGGAAGAAAATCTTGTGGCCCTGCTCGGCGGACATGTGGCTGAAAAAGCAATAATCCCGCACCAGGGGCGCCAGCCTCATAGCCACCAGGGCGGCGGCGCTGGAGATAAAGCCGTCCACCACCACCGGCACCCGGCTTTTGGCCGCCTGCAAAATTACCCCGCAGATGGCCGCAATTTCCAAACCGCCCACCGCCGCCAGGGCCGGCAAAGGCTGGGTCAGTTGGGCATGGTTAACCTTAAGCGCCTGTTCGATGACCTCGACCTTGCGTTGCCGGGCCTGCTGGTCAATGCCGGTGCCCAGGCCGGTGACCAGGTTTACCGGTACCGGCAGCAGGGCGGCAAAGAGGGCCGCCGAGGGGGTGGTGTTGCCGATCCCCATTTCGCCGGTGCCGAGAATTTCCGCCCCGTCGGCAATGGCCTCCCGGGCCGTGTCGAGGCCCACCTTGATGGCGGCCAGGGCTTCCTCCTGGCTCATGGCCGGGCCCTTGGCGATGTTGGCCGTACCCGGCCGGACCTTGCGGCTGATCAGCCCGTCGGCCGCCACCTCGCCGGCCGCGCCCACATCGATCACCCGCACCTCGGCCCCCACGTGGCGGGCCAGCACGTTGACCCCGGCGCCGCCGCCGAGGAAATTATGGATCATCTGGATGGTGACCTCGGGGGGAAACTTGCTGATGCCTTCCTCGGTCACCCCGTGATCGGCAGCAAAGGTAAGGATGATCTTGCGCTGCAGGCGGCAGTCCAGGCGGCCGGTGATGGCGCAGGTCCGGGCCGCCAGCATCTCCAGCTTGCCCAAGCTGCCCTGGGGTTTGGTGAGGTTGTCCAGCCTGGCCTGGGCCCGGTTCAAGACGGCGGCATCGGCCGGGGTTATGGCCTGGCACAAGGAGGACAGATCGGCAGCGGTGAAGTCTGCCGGCTTGACCTCAGTTTGGTTGTCGGGGGTAGTGCTCATGGTAGCAATCCTCACTATTCAAGATTGTTGTCCCCGACCGCCAACTGGCCGCAGGCGGCGGAGATGTCGGCCCCCCGGCTCTGGCGCAGCAGGGTGGTGTGGCCGGCCCGGCGCAGGATTTGGCGGAAATTCTCCACCGTTTCTTCATCGGGGGCCTGGTAGGGGGAGTCGGGATTTTCGTTGTAAGGCAGGATGTTGATCTTGCAGCGGATTCCGTGCAGCTTTTTGACCAGCAACCTGGCCTGGGCGACGGAGTCGTTGAGGTCTTTGATCATTACATATTCGATCATGATCCGCCGCCGCGGCGGCAGGGGGTATTCCCGGCAGGCCCGCAGCAGTTGTTCCAGGGGATATTTTTTGTTGATCGGCATCAACTGATCGCGGATGTCGTTGTCGGCGGCATGCAGGGAAACCGCCAGGTTGACCGGCACCTGTTCGCCCAGTTCCTTCATTTTTGGCACGATACCGCAAGTTGAAACGGTGATCCGGCGACCGGAAAAATCGTGCCCCCGCTGTTCCATCAGGATTTTGATGGCCCGGAGCAGGTGGTCGAAATTCAACAGCGGCTCTCCCATGCCCATGAACACCAGGTTGTTGATTCGTGTTTTCTCCCCTGTCGCCCCCGGCCGGGCCAACAGCCAGCGCAGGGCGGCGTCCACCTGGCCGACGATCTCCGCCGCTTCCAGGTTGCGCTTGAAACCCATGGTGGCCGTGAGGCAAAAGCGGCACCCCATGGCGCAGCCCACCTGCGAGGAAACACACAAGGTGTAGCGGTCATCTTCCGGGATCAGCACGCTTTCAATGAGCTGTCCATCTGCCAGGCGGAAGGCGAATTTGACCGTGCCGTCTTGGGAAGACTCCACCTTGTCCGGCTCCAGGCGGCTGAGAAAGGCCTTTTCGGCCAAGAGACTCCGCACATGCTTGGCGATGTCGGTCATTTGGCTGAAATCGGTGAAATCCGGCCGATGAATCCAGGCAAAGATCTGCCGGGCCCGGAAGGGCTTGAGGTCAAGGGACTCAACCCAGGCGGTGAGTTCCGGCAGGGTCATGTTTTTCAGATCAACTTTTTCGGTGTCCACTGCTTTCCTTAACCCGGAAAATTTCACCATTACCATTTACAAGGCGCGCAGCGCTTCCGGGCGCAGGCCGACCTCGCCGGCCAGGGCCCGGTCTATGGCGTTGAGCACCGCTTCCCGGTCTCTGGGCAGCCTGGCGTTAATGGCTAGATAGTTGGAAGGATGGTTGCTGTGTAACTGGCAGCGCAGCTCCCCCATGGCGGTTACCATCAGGCGCAGTTCCCGCAACAGGCCGGCCTGGTCGGGCAGGATGAAATCACCTCGCCCGGCCGCCTGGTAAAGCGGGGTGCCGGGCAGCAGCATCAGGGTCAAAACTCCCACCTGGTTGGGCTCCATGGCCGCCAGTACCCGGCCGGTGGCCTCGGCGTGGGCCTCCGAGTTTTCCCAACCGGCAACGCCGAGCAGGGCGGTGACCGAGAGAAAGAGCCCGGCTGCGCGCACCGCCTGGCCGGCGTCGATCATCTGCGCGGCGGTACTGCCTTTTTCAATGGCCGTCAGGGTGGGGTCGTGACCGCTTTCAAGGCCCAGATAGACCCGGTCCAACCCCAGCTCGGCCAGTTCTTTTAGCTCCTGCACGCTTTTGTGGCGCACCGCCTTGGCATTGGCGTACAGGCGCACCCGCTTGACCCATGGTGCCTGCTGCCTGATATCCTGCAACAGCCGGCGCAAGCGCTCTTGCGGCAGGATCAGGACATCGCCGTCGGCCAGGAAAATGCGGCTCTGGCGGCGGCAATGGCGGGCGACAAAGGCCAGATCGGCGGCGATGGTCGCCTCGTCTTTAAGGCGGAATTTTTCCGCCCGGTAAGTGCCGCAGAAGGTGCAACGGTTATGGGAGCAGCCCACCGTTACCTGCAGGATGATGCTGTCCGCCTCGCTGGGCGGGCGGATCAGATGTTCCCCCTGATAGTCCACCAGCTTAGTTGTTTTTGGCGAATTCCGCCATGAACTCCACCAGTTGCTCCACCCCTTCGCGGGGGAAGGCGTTGTAGATGGAGGCCCGGCAACCGCCCACCGAACGGTGCCCCTTGAGGCCGCTCATTCCCCGGGCGGCGGCTTCCTGGATGAACTTGGCTTCCAGCTCCGGGGTGGGCAAATTGAAGGTGACGTTCATCAAGGAGCGGGAATCCCGGCGGGCATGGCCGCGGTAAAAGTCCAACCGGTCGATGGTGTCGTACAACAGCGCCGCCTTTTCCTTGTTGATCCGCTCAATGGCCGCCAGGCCGCCCAGGTTTTTCAACCATTCCAACACCAGCCCCACCACGTAAATGGCGAAACAGGGCGGGGTGTTGAACATGGAGCCCTGGTCGGCGTGGGTGCGGTATTTGAACATGGTGGGCAGGTTTTCCGGGGCCCGGTCGAGCAGGTCCTCGCGGATGATCACCGTGGTGACCCCGGCCGGGCCCATGTTTTTCTGGGCCCCGGCAAAAACCAGGCCAAACGGGCGGATATCGAAGGGCCGGGAGAGGATATCGGAGGACATATCGCAGACCAGGGGCACATGGGTGGCGGGAAAGCTCTGGAATTGCGTGCCGTAAATGGTATTATTGGACACGAAATAAAGGTATTCGGCCTTATCGTCCACCTGGTAGTCGCCGTCGGCGGGGACGTGGTTGTAAACCTCGGCCTCGCTGGAGTAGGCCACATCGATCTCACCGAAGAGCTTGGCCTCCTTGATGGCCTTCTTGGCCCAGACCCCGGTATTGAGATAACAGGCTTTTTTGTCTTTGCCGGCCCCCAGCAGGTTCATGGGGATCATGGCAAACTGGGTGGAAGCGCCGCCCTGAAGAAAAAGCACCTGGTAATTGGCGGGGATATCCAGCAGTTCCCGGAGCAGTTGTTCGGCTTGCTCGGTAACCGCGATAAAATCCTTGGATCGGTGGCTCATTTCAATGATGCTCATCCCCAGATCGCGGTAGTTGACGAGATCACGGGAGGCCTGGGCCAGCACCTCCGGCGGCAGGGTGGCCGGCCCGGCACTGAAATTAAAAATACGCTCCGGCATTTTTTGCTCCTTGGCTGTACTTTGATGAATAGCGAAAAACCATGAAAAATTTTGGGCAAGATTTGGGAATTTACAGAAAAAACGACCGGTCAACAACCGTTTTCTGCCTGGTGGGCCCCACCGCGGTGGGCAAGACCGCTCTGGCGCTGGAATTGGCCCGGGCTTATGATGCCGAAATCATCAGTGTCGACTCCATGCAGGTGTACCGTTACCTGGATATCGGCACCGCCAAGGCCACCCCGGAAGAACGGCGCCTGGTTCCCCATCATTTAATTGATATCGTCGATCCCGATGAAGATTACAGCCTGGCCCGTTTTCTGGCCGACGCCGCCAAGGCATTGGCCGACATCGGCCGGCGGGGCAAGGCGGCGCTGCTCACCGGCGGCACCGGCCTTTATCTGCGGGGGCTGAGGGAGGGGATTTTTGATCTGGGCCCGGTTGATGAGCAATTGCGGGCCGAGCTGGCCCGCCGGCTGGCTGAAGAGGGCGGGGCGGCCCTGCATACCGAGCTGCAGCGGCTGGACCCGGAATCGGCCGGGCGCATTCACCCCAACGACCGGCAACGGCTGCTGCGGGCCCTGGAAATTTTTTACCACAGCGGCATTCCCTGGTCGGAACATTTGCGCCAAAGCCGGCAACACGCCTTGCTGCCGCCGGAGGTGCCGGTGATCGGGCTTGCCTGCCAGCGGGATATTTTGTATGAACGGATTAACCGCCGGGTGGAGAGTATGCTGGCGGCCGGCTTGATCGACGAAGTTCAAGGGCTGCTGGACCGGGGTTACGGCCCGGAACTGCCCCCCATGCAGGCCATCGGCTACCGCCACATGGTACAGTACCTCAACGGTTCCTGGACCCTGGAACAGGCTAGGGAACTGCTGGCCCGGGATACCCGCCGCTATGCCAAACGCCAGCTCACCTGGTTTCGGCAAACCGCGGGTATTAAGTGGTGCAAACCAGAAGATTTAACGACAATTAAAGGGGTTATAGAGCAAAGCTAATGAATATCCCCAACCTAATCACCATCATCAGAATCCTGCTCGTACCCCTGCTGGCGATCTTTCTGCTGGAAGAAAAATACAACTTGGCCCTGCTGGTGTTCATTATCGCCGGCATCAGCGATGGCCTGGACGGCTTCCTGGCCCGGTTGCTCAAGCAAAAAACCCGCCTGGGAGCCATTCTGGACCCCATTGCCGACAAGGCCCTGTTGATCACCACCTTTATCATCCTGGCGGTGCTGGGGGTCATTCCCCAGTGGCTGACGGTCCTGGTGGTCAGCCGCGATCTGCTGATCATCATCGGTTTCGGCATCCTGGTCCTCACCGGTCGCCGTTTCCAGATCGCACCAACCTACAGCAGCAAACTGACCACCGTTTTTCAGCTGGTCACCGTGATCTACTTTTTAGGGCTGGAATACCTCTTGTGGCTGCTCTTTTTGCAGGACTACCTGATCATTGCCACCGCCCTGGTGACCCTGGTGTCAAGCGCCCATTACCTGATCCTGTTCTTCCGCTTCATGGGCGCTGACGATGGCGACAAAAACGCCTTAATTCAAAGTAATAACAATCAAACATGAAGTACCAGTCCGCCGGCGGCGAAAGAAAAGGGGAGAGGGGGCAGGTTGATCTGTCCTGCTGTAAAAGCCTGGCGCTTGACCTGGGCTTGCCGGAAGCACTGGTGGCCGTGTTGCTGCGCCGGGGGCACCGCGACCGGGCAGGTATCGAAAGCTTTTTGCGCCCCAATCTGGCCGATCTGCCGGATCCCGATCTGATGCTGGGGATGTCCCGGGCGGTGGAGTTGATCGCCAATTCCATGGGCAGCCGACAACCCATCGTGGTGTATGCCGATTACGATGTTGACGGCCTCAGCGCCGGGGCGGTGCTCTATAAATTCCTGGAAAATTTAAACTGCCGGGACCTGTACTATCTGCTGCCGCACCGCGGTGAAGATGGCTACGGGGTACATGCCCATTTGCTGGCCGAACTGCGCGCCAAACTGGGTGGCAACGCCAGGCCGCTGCTGATCACCGTCGATTGCGGTATCGGCGACCACCAGGCTCTGATCGAGGCCCGGGAGTTGGGGTACACGGTGATTGTCACCGATCATCACCGGCCTGAAGACACCCTGCCGCCGGCGGCCGCCATCCTTAACCCCCACCAGGCCGGTTGCCCGTTTCCCTGCAAAAATCTGGCCGGGGTGGGGGTGGCGTTTTACCTGATGATGGGGCTGCGGCGCCATCTGGCGGGCCAAGGTTTCTTTGCCGATCAACCACCGGTCAATTTAAAGGAATATATGGACCTGGTGGCCCTAGGAACGGTGGCCGATATGGTCGCCTTGCGCGGCGCCAACCGCATTTTGGTACGAGCCGGCCTGGAGGTAATGCAGGAAAGCCGCCGCCCCGGCCTGGTGGCACTGGCGGTCGCCGCCGGGATCAAGCCGCCGAAAGGGGAAGGCAGCGAAAAAAGGGCGATTTACCCGGAAGATATATCATTTTCCTTAGCCCCCAGGTTAAATGCCGCCGGCCGGGTGGCTACCCCGGAAACAGCTTTTCGTTTGCTGATCACCGACAATCCCGCCGAAGCGCAAGCCTTGGCGGCGGAACTGGAAGAGCTGAACCGCTGGCGGCGCCAGTTGAGTGACCAGGTTTACCGGCAGGCCAAAGAACGGGCGGCAGCCAGCGAGCAGCAGAAGATGCAGGTGCTGGTACTGGCCGACGAAAACTGGCATACCGGCGTACTGGGAATTGCCGCCACCCGATTACAACAGGATTTTAACCGGCCGGTAATCCTGTTTGGCTACGAAAGCCCGAATATCCTGAGGGGCTCGGGGCGCAGCTTCGAAGGGCTTGATCTGCTGGCCATGGTGGACGCCTGCAGCGAGCTGCTGCTGGGATACGGCGGCCACGCGGCGGCTTTAGGGGTCACCCTTGATCCTGGTCGGCTGGCTGAATTTCAAGCCCAACTCAATGAAGCGGCCGGCCGGATAATGGCAGAACGGCAACCTGAGCCAACCATCACCGTGGACTGGCATTTTGCCGATGGTCGCATTGATGCCGGCTTGACCACTAATTATCATCTGCTGGAGCCTTTTGGGCCGGGCAATCCCGAGCCGTTGTTCCAGGTTAAAGGGCCGCTGGCCCAGGCCGGCGTAGTGGGCCGGGAGCAAAACCACCTGCGTTTTCGCTGGCAGCAAAAAGATTTCAATTTGCCGGGGATTGCTTTTAACTACGGCAACTCTCTCAAGCCATCAAACCCGGGGCCGGTGGAGTTGATTTTTGCTCTCCGGCGCAACATCTACCAGGGCCGAGTGGCCTGGCAACTGCAAGCCAAATCCATCAAACCAACAAGCTGAACGGCAAACCATAATTGGCAGGGCAGTGGCGAGTTTTTAAAACCAGCCATCACGCAACTGCCTTTTTTATCGTGGTTGTGCAAACTATACATAATATACATTATGCGACACTAAGAAATAATGTGGTATCTGCTGGAAAATCTTTGGGGGAATTATGTGGTAGCACATACTTGCAGGGCCAACTGTAAAGTTGTTGGTTGTTGCCATGGTGAGTGTCCGTGAATATTGGTGTGGCCATGGTGTGGGTGCCTTGAAAATTGGTTGTGGCAACGGTGTGGGTGCCGCGAAAACCGGTAGCGGCTCATTGTCGGCAGTTCTGCCGACAAAAACAGACTAAGCTCGGCGGGCATCCTGCCCGCCTCCGAGGTGGCGGCAGCCTCCTGCACGTCCATGTGCCCGGCCGCCGCCAAACCCGCCGCTACCGGTTTTCACGGCACCCGTCCAGGCTGCAAGCTGCTTGCTTCTTGCTCTGCCTTTTCTTGCCTTGCCCCTTGCCAACCTCCTTTGAAACCCTAAACCTCGGCCGGTGGAGATTAGTTTGCTGCGTTTTGGTTAAAATTCTGGTAAGAATACTGCTCTTAAACCCTGGCCTTAGCCATATTCGTTCAATCGCCTGGGACTATTGTGATATGTTCGTTGTTCCAGCTAGATAATTACAAAAACCGGAGAAGTTGTATGAACCGTGAAGTTTACCAGGAGCCGTTGGTCAGCCGATACACCAGCCCCGAGATGCAGGCCCTTTTTTCCGAGCGCAGCAAGTTTTCCACCTGGCGGCGCTGCTGGATCGCCCTGGCCGAGGCCCAGCACGAACTGGGTCTGGATAATCTGGTAACCGCGGAGATGCTGGAAGAGTTGCGTTCAAATGCCGAAAATATCGACTTTGACACGGCGGCGGCCAAGGAAAAGGAGATTCGCCACGATGTCATGGCCCACGTCTATGCTTACGGCAAGCAGTGTCCCACCGCCGAACCCATCATCCACTTGGGCGCCACCTCGCAGTTTGTCGGCTGCAATACCGATCTGCTGCTGCAAAAACAGGCCCTGCAACTGGTTAAAAAGGCCCTGCTGCAGGTGGTGGTCAACCTGAACAAATTCTGCCGCCAGCATAAAGCCTTGGCCACCCTGGGCTACACCCATTACCAGCCGGCCCAGCCCACCACGGTGGGCAAGCGCCACACCCTTTATCTCCAGGATCTGCTCATGGACCTGGAGGCCGTTGAATGGCTGGAGGGCCAGATCAAGGCCCGGGGTGCCAAAGGTACTGTGGGCACCCAGGCTACCTTTTTGGAGCTGTTCGACGGAGACCATAAAAAGGTGCGGGAACTGGATCAACTTGTGGCTAAAAAGCTTGGTTTTTCCGAGGTTTTTCCCGTTACCGGGCAAACCTACAGCCGCAAGCTGGATGTCAAGATCGCCGAGGTACTGGCCGGTGTTGCCGCTTCGGCCCACAAATTTGCCGTTGACCTGCGCCTGCTTTCCAACCTTAAGGTCCAGGAAGAGCCCTTTGCCAAAAATCAGGTGGGCAGTTCGGCCATGGCTTACAAGCGCAACCCCATGCGCTCCGAGCGGATGACCGGCCTGGCCCGCAAGCTGATGGGTTTGGTGCCGGACTTTTACGCCACCTACGCCAACCAGTGGTTCGAGCGCACCCTGGACGACTCGGCCATCCGCCGGATGGATATTCCCCAAGCCTTTTTGCTGGCCGATGCCATCTTGCGGCTGTATATGAACATTACCTCGGATATGGTTGTTTACCCGAAACAAATCGAGAGGTACCTACGCCAGGAGTTGCCCTTTATGGCCACCGAAAAGATTCTCATGGCGGCGGTTCGCAAGGGCGCCAGCCGCCAGGAGATGCATGAGGTGATCAAGAAACATTCGGTGGCGGCGGGCAAAAGGGTCAAGGAGGAAGGTGGCGACAATGACCTGTTGGCCAGGTTGGCCGCCGATCCGGCCATGCCCTTCACCCTGGCCGAACTGGAAGGAATGCTGGCCAATCCTGCCGAATTTACCGGCCGGGCCGAGGCCCAGACCGAGGAGTTCCTGGCCGAAGAAGTGGAACCGCGGCTGGCCCGTTACCATGAGCTGCTGGGAGACATGGACAGCAGCCTGCGGGTGTGAGGTTTTCGTGAACAGCTGTAGCGAATCTTTGGTTTTAACCGTAACCCCTGAAAAAATCGGTTTATTTCGGTTTATTCTGGAGTCTTACGACAACCTGGCCATACTCACCACCCTGGACCGCCATCAGGGGGTGGTGATGCTGCGTTACCCCGCCGGCAACCAGGCGGAAATCGAGGAATTGCTAACCGCCCTTCCCTTGCAGCTTGGACAAGCGCACCCAAATTTTGAAGTCGAAAAAACCGTAAACTGAACATTGAAGTCTGCAACCATTAAAGATGACCGAGACCAGAAACCTCTATATTGAAACTTTCGGCTGCCAGATGAACGAGCGCGACTCGGAGATCATGACCCAGCTGATGAGCCAGGCCGCTTACCTTGAAACCTCTCGCCCCGAAGAGGCCGATTGTATTGTGGTTAATACCTGCAGTATTCGAGGAAAAGCGGCTCAAAAGGCATACAGCCTGCTGGGAGGCTACCGGAGACTGAAAAAACGGCGCCCCGAGCTGGTAATTGCCGTGGCGGGTTGTGTGGCCCAGCAGGACGGTGAAAACCTGCTGAAAAAAATGCCCCATTTGGATCTGGTGATCGGTCCCCAGAACATTTACCGTTTACCCGAACTGGTGGAAAGCGCCCGCCGGCAAGCAACCCGCACCACCGCCACGGAGCTGAGCAAAGACTTTGTCATCCCTCCTTTCCTGCCCCAGGTCAACGGCACGGCAACCAACCACAAGCGGTTTGTGACCATCATGCAGGGGTGTAACAATTTTTGCACCTATTGCGTGGTGCCCCACACCCGGGGCCGGGAGGTCAGCCGCAAACCGGAAGATATCATCAATGAGGTGCGCCACCTGGCGGACCATGGCGTGCGGGAGGTCACCCTGCTGGGGCAGAATGTCAACTCCTACGGCCAGGATCGCGGCCCGGCCGGGACCACCGGGCAGATTGACGATTTCCCTGCTTTGCTGCAGGCCGTGGTGGCGGTGGAGGGTATTTACCGGGTGCGCTTCACCACCTCGCACCCCAAAGATCTCTCCCCGGAGTTGATCGACTGTTTTGCCCAACTAAATAAACTCTGCCCCCATTTTCACCTGCCGGTACAATCCGGTTCCGACCGCATTCTGGCACGGATGAACCGCAAATACAGTCGGGCCGACTACCTGGCCCGGGTGGCCCAACTGCGCCGGGTAAGACCGGATATCGCCATCACCACCGACCTGATCGTCGGCTTTCCCGGTGAAACCGAGGCCGACTTCGAAGCGACCATGGAACTTGTCAACTTTGTGCGCTATGACTCTGCGTTTTCGTTTAAATATTCAGACAGGCCCAATGCCGCTGCCGCTGCTTTCGACGACAAAGTGCCGGAAGAGGTCAAGAGCCGCCGTTTAAGCCTGTTGCAGCAAAGACAGGAAGAAATAAGCCGGGAAATCGGCCGCTCCATGGTGGGGAGCACGGTGGAAGTCATGGTGGAAGGCCGGAGCAAAAACAGTGACGGGCAGTGGAGCGGCCGCACCCCCACCAACCGGATTGTCAACTTCACCGGCCCGGACTCCTTGCGCCCCGGAGAACTGGTCGATGTTTATCTTGAAGAGGCCTGCCGGCACAGCCTGCGCGGCCGGATGAGGAGAGCTAAATGATTGATCTGCATACCCATTGCCTGTTCAGCGACGGTGAACTGGTACCGGCGGAACATTTGCGCCGGGTGGCGGTGTTGGGTTACCAGGCGGTGGCCATTACCGACCATGCCGATTCTTCCAACCTGGATTTTATTATCCCCCGCCTGGTTCAGGCGGCTGAGCGGCTCAACCCCCACTCCTCGGCCCAACTGATCCCCGGCATTGAACTGACCCATGTGCCGCCGGCCCTGTTTGCACAACTGACCGCCCAAGCCCGCAAGCTGGGAGCGCGAATCGTGGTCGGACACGGCGAAACGGTAATGGAGCCGGTTGAGCCCGGTACCAACCGGGCCGCCATTGAGGCCGAAGTCGATATCCTGGCCCATCCCGGTCGGCTTAGCCTGGAAGATGCCGAGCTGGCGGCGGAAAGAGGGGTTTTTCTGGAACTCTCCGGACGCAAGGGCCACAGCCTGACCAACGGCCATGTGGCGGCCCTGGCCCGCAAGGTGGGCGCCCGCCTGGTAATCAACGCCGACGCCCATGGCCCCGGTGATTTTCTCACCGCAGCCATGGCGGAAATCGTCGGTCGGGGCGCCGGGCTCAGCGCGAAAGAATACGACCAGGTCCGGCGCAACATGGAAGAGCTGGCAAAAAGGGCTGGCGCTGGCGGCATAGATATAGCCCGTTAGCCGTACTTTTTGCCAGATACTGTTAGGAGAGGCCGGGCTGCCGGGCTATTCCACCCGGAAATCGGCCGCCCACAGCACCCTGCCCTGCTCGTCGTGCAACTCAACCCGCCAATCGCCGCTGCGATCCTGGATGGTGACAGAAGAAAAAGTGCGCCAGCGCGGGCTTTTGCGCAACGGCAACGGTACCGTGGCCACTTCCTGTTCATTGCGATACCAAATAAAATTAACCGTGGTATCCGCCTGCACCTCACGGGCCTCAATAAAGGCATACACCCTTTCCTGGTCGGCGCTGAAGGTGTCCGCCACCCCCACCGGTTCCCGCTCCACCACCTCAGCGGCAAGCTTCACCCTTTCCAGCCGAAAAAGCTGATCATCGGCCAGGGCCGGCAGGGAAAAAAACAGCAAGGCCGCCAGGGCCACAACCAGCGCCACAATTCTCTTGCCTGTCATGAACTCGCCTCCTTGTAACTGACAATTTACAACTAAACAGCAAAACGGTGCCATTGCTCGCCAAACTTTACTTTAATAGCCCGTTGAAAAAACCATCCTCGTTCTTTCAGCGGACTATTAAATGATGATATAGCAAGAAACATGGTTAATCAATGGTAATTAAAGGGCGGATGGCCGCAAGGGTTTTGGGCCCGATACCTTGAACCTGCAGCAGTTCTTCGGGACTTTGAAATGAGCCGTGCGAGGTGCGGTACTCCACGATCCGCCCGGCCAGGGTGGGGCCGATGCCCGGCAGCAGCCTCAAGGTACGGGCATCGGCTCGATTCACGGCCAGGGGTTGAAAGGTAAAGAGGGCCAAGTGTGGCGGGGTGTTGGCCCCCAGCTTTATCCGGGAGTTGAAGGTGCCCCCGGTAACACTTGCCTCATCGGCAGCGGCGGCCGCCGCCGGCAGGCGGTAAATGCCGGCCGGTCGCTGGGAGTCGGCCAGCCAACGGTATTGCGCAAGTTCCCCGGCTGCCGGTGATGACGAGCCCAGCGCCGACCAGCCGGCCAGCCACAGGCCCAGCCCCAGAAGCAGCAACAACAGCCGGCTGAGGTTTTCCCGCTCCAACTCTACCCTACCCTTCAGCCTGCCGTTGTCGCTCGTCTTTCATTAATTTGTAGGTAATGCTGTCCACCAGGGCCTGCCAACTGGCCTCGATGATATCGTGGGAAACCCCCACCGTGCCCCAGGTGGAATCATCATCGCTGGACTCTATGAGTACCCGCACCCGGGCCCCGGTCCCATGTTCGCTGGCCAGCACCCGGACCTTATAATCCTGCAACTCCACCTGTTCCAACTGGGGATAAAAGCCATACAACGCTTTACGCAGGGCATTGTCCAGGGCATTGACCGGGCCGTGACCAAGGGCTGCAGTATGCACCAGTTCCCCTCCCACCTCCAGGCGGATGGTGGCCTCTTCCACCACCTCTTCTTCGGGCCCCAGGGCGCAGGGGTCTTTCTGGCTGATCACCTTGTAGCCCAGCAGGTGGAAGTACTCTTTGCAGGTTCCCAGGGCCTTACGCATCAACAACTCGAAAGAGGCCTCCGCCCCTTCATACTGGAACCCCTGGGTCTCCAGCTCCTTCAACTTTTTAAGAATGGAGCTGACCAGCGGATCCTTACTGTCCAGGTCGATGCCGAATTTCTTGGCCTTGTGCAGCACGTTGCTGCGCCCGGCCTGGTCGGAGATCAGGATCCGGCGGATGTTGCCCACCCGTTCCGGGTCGATATGTTCGTAGGTCAGGGGGTTGCGCTTGACCGCACTGACATGGATCCCGCCCTTGTGGGCAAAAGCCGCCTGCCCCACGTAGGGCTGGTACTTGTGGTGCGCCAGATTGCCCAGTTCAGAAACAAAGCGGGAGGTTTCGGTGAGTTTATGCAGGTTCTCAGCGGCCGGGAAATAGTGCTTCATCTTCAGGGCCAGGCCGGGCATGATCGAAGTCAGGTTGGCGTTGCCGCAACGCTCGCCAATGCCGTTGATGGTACCCTGCACCTGGCGGACCCCCAGGGACACGGCCACCAGGGAGTTGGCCACCGCGCACTCGGAGTCATTGTGGGCGTGAATGCCCAACTCCACCGGTAATTCAGCCCCCCCCTCCCCTTCCGCAGGCCTTGGGGCCACGGAGGTTTTAACGGTGAGGCTGTTAAGGTGCCGGCTTACCTCGCCGATGATGGTGGCCACCTCACCGGGCAGGGTGCCGCCGTTGGTGTCGCACAGCACCAGGCACTGAGCCCCGCCGGCCACCGCCCGCTCCAGGGTTTGCAGGGCGTACTGGGGGTTGGCCTTATAACCATCGAAAAAGTGTTCTGCATCGTAAAACAGAAACTCCACCTGGGGGCGCAGGTAAGCCAGTGAATCTTCAATGATTTGCAGGTTGTCCTCAAGCTCGATGCGCAGCGCATCCCGGACATGGATATCCCAGCTTTTGCCGAAGATGGTGATGGCCCGAGTCTTGGCGGCCAGCAGGGCGGCCAGGTTGGGATCTTCCTCCGGCGGCTTGCTGAAGTTGCGGGTGCTGCCGAAGGCGGTTACCACCGCATGTTTAAGCTCATAATTGCGGATCTCTTCAAAATAGCGGGTGGAGGCCGGGCTGGCGCCGGGCCAGCCGCCTTCGATGAAATCGATCCCCAACTCATCGAGCTTCAAGGTAATGCGCACCTTGTCTTCCACCGACAGGTTGAAGTTTTCCGCCTGGGTGCCGTCCCTTAAGGTTGTATCGTATATGGTCAGTTTTTCGTTCATATCGTGGTCTCATTCGGCCAGCTTAAAAGCGTCGTGCAGGGCGCGTACCGCCAGTTCCGTATACTTTTCGTCGATTACGCAGGAGATCTTGATCTCGGAAGTGCTGATCATGTGAATATTGATCCCCTCGTTGGCCAGCACCTCGAACATGGTGGTGGCAATCCCGGTATGATTGCGCATACCTACCCCGACAATGGAAACCTTGCAGATGTTCTCCGAGCCGGTCACCCCTTCCGCTCCGGTTTCCGCCGCCGCCTGTTTGAGCACCTCCATGGCCCTTTTGTAATCGGTTCTGGGCACGGTGAAGGTCAGGTCGGTTAAATTGCCGTCCCGGGTATTTTGAATAATCATGTCCACCACAATCCCTTCCCGGGAAATGGGACTGAAGAGCCGGGAGGCGGTGCCGGGGGTGTCCGGCACTTTGCTTACGGTGATACGGGCCTCGTTACGATTATAAGTAACCCCGGAGACCGGATTGGATTCCATGCTTTTGTCCTCCTCGACAACCCAAGTGCCTTCATTATTGGTAAAAGTTGACCGGACCTGCACCGGCACTTTGTGCCGCTTGGCGATGGTAACCGAACGAATATCCAGAACCTTGGCCCCGAGACTGGCCAGCTCCAGCATCTCATCATAAGAGATGCGGTCGATTTTGCGGGCCGAGGCACAGATGTTGGGATCGGTGGTATAAACCCCTTCAACGTCGGTGAAGATGTCACACTGGTCGGCCTTAAGGGCCGCCGCCAGGGCCACCGCCGTGGTGTCCGACCCCCCGCGTCCCAGGGTGGTGATCTCGCCGTCGGCGGTAACCCCTTGAAAACCGGCCACCACCACCACCTTGCCGGCGTCCAGGTGGCGATTGATCACCTCCTGGTCGATATCCAGGATCCGAGCCTTGGTATGTCGGTCGTCGGTGTGAATTTTAACCTGATCTCCCAGCAGGGAAACGGCATCGGAGCCCATGGCCTTGACGGCCATGGCCAACAGGGAAACCGTTACCTGTTCACCGGAAGCCAGCAGTACGTCCATCTCCCGGGGGTCGGGACTATCCTGCATCTGGCCGGCCAGATCGACAAAACGGTTGGTTTCCCCGGCCATGGCCGACAATACCACCACCATCCGGTGCCCCTCACGCTGTTTACTCAACACCCGCCGGGCCACGGCCTTGATTTTGTCGGGATCGGCCACCGAGGTGCCGCCGAACTTTTGAACAATTAGCGCCATTTGATTATTGCCTTACTTGGTTTCAGTTACCATTGCATGATTAAGCACAGAACGAATCAAAATAACTCCTGGCCAGGAAAAATCAAGAGAAGGTTATTATCCAGTAAAGTTTTTTTGCTTGAGTTAAAGTATGAATTTTGCTAAAAAAAAGAAGTGCGATGAACCGCTATCCCGCGCCGCACAAGGGTTTGCGAAAAACACGCAAAAACAACAATAAGTCGCGAGCAAGTAAAGGGTTTCGTGAAACAATAAGGCCCGTGGGGTTCACTATCCGGGCATTAAGATATTGCCGAAAAAGAGAGTCGAAAAACATGAAAAAAACCCTCAAAGATATCATTCAAAGCTTTGTTTACTCAGGGAAAAACTTCCTTAATAGCACCCACTTTGCCACTCTGGCGATAACCTTCACGGTTGCGGGGGCGGTACTTTTTTTTGCCAACATCACCCCGGCTTCACTGCCGACCCCGCCTGAACTGCCCGAACTTGAGGAATCCGTGGCCAAGCAACTGGCGACGGCCGAGTTGGCGGAAATCGTGGAAACCCAGGCCCTGAACCGTCCCTCGGAGCCGCTCTGGCCGGAAAGTTACACCCACATCGAGGGTGAACTGCGCTCCGGCGATACCCTTAATGATGCCCTGCGACGGGCCCAGATCAACGGCAGTGACCGTAGCCGAATCATCAACGCCCTGGACGGCCTGCTGGATTTTCGCTCCCTGCGCCCCCGGGACCGTTTTACGGCCGTACTCGATGATGACAACGCCGTGGTTGAATACCGCTATCAATCCGGCCCCTTGAATGTCTACCTGGTACGGCGAATCGACGATCACCGCTTTCAGGCGGAAAAAATGAGCGTCACCCTCGAGCGGCAAACCAAAAAAATAAGCGGCCGGATTGAGTCCTCCCTTTTTGCCGCCTTCCAGATCCACGGCGAGCAGGCCCGGCTAATCTACAGCTTTGCCGAAATTTTTGCCTCCCGCATGGACTTCAATGTGGAAATCAGAAAGGGCGACCACTTTCAACTGGTTTTTGAAAAGTATTACCGGGACGACGAGTTTGTCGGCTACGGGCCCATCCTCTACGCCCGCTATGAACAAAGCCGGGGGGAAGTGCTGGAGGCCATCCGCTATACCCCCGAAGATGGCAAGGCCTCTTATTTCGACCCTGACGGCCGGGAACTGGGGGCTTCTTTTCTGCGTTCACCGGTCCCCATGGCCCGGGTAACTTCCGGCTTTAACCGCCGCCGGATGCACCCCATTCTCAACGAAGTGCGGCCGCACCTGGCCGTTGATCTGGCCGCCCCCACCGGCACCCCGGTAATGGCCACCGCCGACGGCCGGGTGGTCTTCCGCTCCCGGGACGGCGGGAATGGCAACATGGTGATCCTGGAACACAGCAACGGCTACCGCTCTTACTACGCCCATCTTTCCGGGTTCAAAAGAGGAATGAAGGTCGGCGACCGGGTGCGCCAGCGCGACATCATCGGCTATGTGGGCGCCACCGGCCTGGCCACCGGCCCCCATGTCTGCTACCGGATTCGCCACAACGGCGAGTTCATCAACCCCATGGCCATGCGCTTCACCCCCCGTTCGGAGCTTGCAGGAGAGGCCCTGGCCCGCTTCCAGGCCCACCTCGGTGATCTTGTGCAACTGGCTGATAACCTGGGAAAAAAAGAACAAGCGGTGCGAGTCAGCCGGATCACCGTGGACCCTGATCAGGGTCTGACCCTGCTGTAGACCGCCCATGTCGACAGCCAAGGGTCGCCATGACCGCTTATTACTGCCGGTCCCGTTTAACGTGGTGCTGGTGGAACCGGAAATCCCGCCCAACACCGGCAGTATCGCCCGCCTCTGCGGGGCCACCGATACCATTCTGCATCTGGTGCACCCCTTGGGGTTTAAAATCGACGACAAGCATCTCAAGCGGGCCGGGCTGGATTACTGGGACCAGATAAAAATCGTCAACTGGTCCGACCTGGATGCCTTTCTCACCGCCCAGGACGAACAGCGCCTGCACTTTCTCAGCAAAAAAGCCGATCGGTTGTACACCGAAGTACGTTTTCAACCCGGGGATTTTCTGGTTTTCGGCAAAGAGACCAAAGGGCTGCCCGAGGAGACGCTTGCCCTCTATGCCGATCGCTGCTGCGCAATTCCCATGAGCAATCCGGCCATCCGCAGTATCAACCTGGCCCAGGCGGCGGCGGTGGTGCTGTACGAAGCGATCCGCCAACAAACGTAAACGTATTATTTAATTAAGTAGAGAGAGAGCCAGTTCGGCGGCTTTTTGGGAGGCGCCGCCGCCGCCGAGTTTTTGCCGAACCTCGGCCAGGTCCTGGAGCATGGCCCGGCGGCGAGATTGGTTGGTCAGCAGTTCGACGATTTCCCGGCTGATGGTCGCCGGTTCGGCCTGGTGCTGGATCAGTTCGGGGATCACCTCCCGTTTTGCCACCAGGTTGACCAGGGTGACGTAAGGCACCTTTACCAGCAGTCGGCCGACCAGATAGGTGAAAGTGGAAACCCGGTAGGCCGCCACCGTGGGTACTCCCAGGATGGCCAGTTCCAGGGTGACCGTGCCCGATGCGGCCATGGCCGCATCGCAGGCGGCCATGGTGCGGTGGCGATCCTGCCGGCTGACCCGGATATCAAGCTCCGGGTAACGCTCCAGGCCATGCTCTTGCAGGGTGGCATGGCGCAGCCCGGGTGCCATGGGCAACAGGAAAATCGGCGGTTGTTCAAGCTTTTTGGCCAGCCGGTCGGCGGCGGCCAAAAAAACCGGCAACAAAGCGGCAACCTCCCGGCGGCGGCTGCCCGGCACCAGACCGATCACCGGGCGCCCCTCATCTTCAACCCCCAAACCGGCTGCCGCCTTTAAAGAGGCCTGCCCGTTACCACCCTGCTGTTCATCAACCGGCAAAACGGTTCGCTGGGCCACCAGTGGGGCCAACTCATCCACCAGGGGATGGCCGACAAAATCCACCGCCAGCCCCTGACGCCGGTAAAATTCCTGCTCAAAGGGCAAAATCACCGCCATGCGGTCGACCAGCCGCTTGATCTTAGCCACCCTGCCCCGCCGCCAGGCCCAAACCTGCGGGCTGATGTAATAGAGCACCCGGATCCCCAGCTTTTTGGCCTGGGCGGCCAACAGCAGATTGAAATCGGGATAGTCGATCAGGATCAACAGATCCGGCCGCTGTTCCTTAAGGAAGTCAATCAGCCGCCGCCGGGCGGCCAGAATTCCCCCCAAATGCCCCAACACCTCCACCAGGCCCACCACCGCCAGGCGGCTGGAGTCATAGATCAACTCACACTCCGCCGCCAGGGCGCTGCCGCCCATGGCGCTGATCTTGATTCCCGGGCGTTGTGAGCGCAAGGCCCGCACCAGGTTGGCGCCATGCATATCGCCGGAGGCCTCACCGGCGACAATCAGGACGTGGGAAGAAGACATGGCAGGCTCGTTCAGCTGCGCTGCAACACGTCGCTGTAGCGACGAAAGTTTTCGGCAATCTGGACCATGATCTCCTGGGCCACCTGCAGGGCCTGGCGGCCCTGCTTGCCGTCCACTTTGGGGGTGGTACGATGGCGGACATTGCTCACAAAATCCCGCAACTCCTCTTCCAGGGCATCCTGTTCCGGCAGCTTATGGTGGGTGATCTCCTCCTGGGGCAGCCCCTGATCGTTAAGCTGATCCTTGAGGCGAATGAGCATCAGCGACTTTGCCGCGTAATCCACTGAAATGTAACATTGCGGCTGGAAGATGCGGAGCCGGCGCACGTTTTCCTTGGAAACCCGGCTGACGGTAATATTGGCCGTACAGCCGTTTTCAAAGATGATCCGGGCATTGGCGATATCGGTGCTGGGAGTCACCACCGGTACGCCCACGGTATGGATTGAACTGATGGGGGAATCCACAATGCTGAGAATAATGTCGATGTCATGGATCATCAGGTCCAGCACCACGTCAACATCCAGCCCCCGGGGTTTGAAAACGTGAATGCGGTGAGATTCAATAAACAGCGGCCGGGTCAGGAACTGTTCCAGCGCCGTAACCGCCGGGTTATAGCGCTCGATATGCCCCACCTGCAGGATTCGCCGGCCCGCCGCGGCTTGGGTGATCAGTTCATCGGCCTCGGCCAGGGTGGTGGTCATCGGTTTCTCCACCATTACATCGATTCCCTGCCCCAGGCAATCCATGGCCACTCGGTGATGGTGAACGGTGGGCACCACCACACTGACCGCGTCAACCTGGGGCAGCAGTTGCCGGTAATCCTGGTAAGGGGTAGTGCCGGTCTCGGCGGCCACATTCTGGGCCAGCTCCGGATTGACATCGGCAACCCCCACCAGTTCGGCCTCTTCCATGGCGGCGTATTTGGCGGCATGAAACTTACCCAGGTGGCCCACCCCGATGACGCCGACGCGAATTTTTTTCATAACATCTACCATTTAAAAAATATTTTTGTTTTTTTAATTGCACGTTGCGCGCTGGCAGGTATTACCATGAAGATCGCGCACAATCAACTTGTTATTTCAATGTGTTATGCTATTATGGCAGCGCTATGATTTACCATTATCAGTGGAATGCCAAGGAATAAACCATGCACAAATCACGCAGCCTCTGGCAGAGCAACCTGGGTTTTTTGATGGCCGCCATCGGCTCGGCCATCGGCCTGGGCAATATCTGGCGCTTCAGTTACATGGCCCATGAGCACGGTGGCGGGGCCTTTCTGGTACCATATCTGGTCGCCCTGGCGGTGGCGGGTATTCCCATCATTTTGCTGGAATACGGCCTTGGTCACCGGGAAAAGGGCTCCTCACCCATGGTTTTTGCCCGCCTCAGTCCCCGCTTCGAATTGCTGGGCTGGTGGATGCCGGTGGTGGCCATGTTTGGCATCATGCTCTATTACTCGGTGGTGATCGGTTGGTGCGTCAACTATTTCTTTCACTCCTTCACCCTGGCCTGGGGCAGTGATCCCCAAACTTTCTTTTTCAACGATTTCCTGCAGCTCTCCTCTTCCCCCGCCGAATTCGGCGGCTTTCGTCTGCCTATTCTGCTGGCCACCGCCCTGGTCTGGTTCAGTTGCTGGTTCATCTGTTACCGCGACATCCGCCACGGTATTGAAGTGGCGGCCAAAATCTTCATGCCCCTGCTGTTGTTGCTCACCGCCGTTATCGTCTTCTGGACCCTGCAACTGGATGGCGCCTGGGAAGGAATTCGCGACAACTACCTCTCCGCCGACTGGCATAAAATTAATTTTCTGGCCGCCGACCCCGAAGCCCGGGCCGCCGCCGCCCGGGTCTGGGTGGCCGCTTTCGGGCAGATATTTTTCACCCTCTCGTTGGGTTTTGGGATCATGATCGCCTATGCCAGTTACTTGCCGGCCAAAACCAACCTGGCCAGAAACGCCCTGATCACCGCGGCGGTTAACTGCGGTTATTCGGTTTTTGCCGGCCTGGCGGTCTTCGGCATCGTCGGTTTCATGGCTTTCAGCCAAGGGGTAACCTTCGATGAGGCCATCGTCGGCGGCCCGCAGCTGGCCTTTGTTGTTTACCCCCAGGCCATTTCGCTGCTGCCGGATTTCAACTCCCTCTTCGGCGCCCTGTTTTTTCTGGTGCTGATCATCGCCGGCCTCACTTCCGGGGTCTCGCTGGTCGAGGCCTTTACCTGCGCCCTGACCGACAAGTTCAACTGGCGCCGCAAAAAGGTGGTCACCGCCCTGTGCTTGCTGGGGATCACCGGCAGCCTGATCTTTACCTCCCGGGCCGGGCTTTACCTGCTTGATATAACCGATCATTTTATCACCAACTACGGCCTGGTGCTGGGTGGGCTGCTGCAGTGTCTGATCATCGGCTGGTACGTCGGGCCGGAAAAACTGCGGCAGCATATCAACAAACTGGGCAGCAAGGTGCCGCAGATCTGGAACTTTTTTATCCGCTACCTGACCCCGCTGGTGCTGCTGATCCTGCTGCTGGTGGCCATCCGCGGCGATCTGGCCGACAATTACGAGGGTTATGCCACCATTCACCTGCTGCTGTACGGGGTGGGTTGGCTGATTTTCTGCCTGTTGATCGCCTATTTTTTCACCCGCCAACCCTGGCTGGCCGCCCGGCTCAAGCACAAACACCGTTATGGAGATGACGATCTGCTGGTTTAAAGCTAAACGTACAGCCGCACCGCATCTTCGGGCGATCAGCCCGACCCTAATCAGTTCAACTTTGCCCTTGGCGTTTATTTATGGCCCGTAAAATAAGGCTAATCGTGCTGGGGGTGCTGCTGCTGGCAGCCCTGTCGGCCCTGGTGCTGCCCCTGATCCTCCGGTCGGAAACGGTCAGGAGCGACCTGGCCGACCGCCTGGGCTATCACCTGCGCAGCGAGATCAGCCTGGACAGCATTGAGCTGGCCTGGCTGCCGACCCCCCACCTGCTGGTTCGCGGGGTTGATGTGCAGCGGCCGGAACTTAGCCTTATCATGCCGGAAACTCATGTTTATCCAAGCTTCATCGCCCTCCTGCAGATGCGCTTGGAACCACGACGGGTGGTGTTGAATGACCCGGAACTGCAACTTGACCTCCAGGCCCGGCTGGCCGGCACAGAGGTCGCTTCCCCGGCGGTCTTTCCCCGCAAATTTAAAGGAGAGGTGGAAATTTCCCGGGGCAACTTAAGTCTCACCTCCACCGAACTACCCGGGAATCTCCGGCTGGAAGCCTTGGAATTCCGCGACATCGAGGCGGCCATCAAACTCTCCCCCACCCGTTTTGACCTGGAACTCTCCCTGCGGCCCTCCTTTGGCCGCCATCTGGCTCTGAGCGGTACTTATCTGGTTGACGGCAACTACCAACTGCAGACCCATGGGCGCCAACTGCACCTGCATGAACTGATCACCACCCCGTTGCTGGGCGTTGCCCCCCTGGAAACGGCGGCCGATTTACAGCTGCAGGCCACCGGCAAGGGCCTGGCAAAACTTGACGCCGCCCTCACCGGCAATCTGCCCTGTTTTCTTCTAAAGCCTCAGGATATTGCCCCGCAAGCCGGGGCGGTGCGCCTGGACTGCGGGGCCATTGACCTGGCGCTGCACCAGCGGGAAGATTTCTGGCAGCTGACCATCAACGATTTTGAAGTAAGCCAACCACAGTTTCGGCTGGGCGGGGTGATTACCCGCGACAGCCGAGCAACGGACTCCCCCCACTGGGAAGTTGACCTGCATGGCCGGGAGCTTAATGCCGATGAAATAATGCCGGCGGTGGTGGAGTTGTTCGGCGAATTCAAGCCGGCCCAGATGGTCGGTGAAATTGTTCTGGGGGGGTGGGCCTCGCAGGCCGCATTCCATCTGGCCGGCGAGGAAAATGTCTTACAAGACCCCAGGGCTCTGGCCGACCGGATGGTGCTGGAGGTTGAGGTTGAGCGGGCCGAGATCATGGTGCCGGGAATCGATCTTTATCTGCCCAAGGCCTGGGGGGAACTGCAGATCAAAAACAGCATCCTGGAGCTGCGCCGGGCGGAAGCCCTGCTGGAGCACAGCCATGGCTATGACGGCTCCCTGCGGGTGGGGTTGCACCAGGAACTGCCCCTGCTGGAACTCGACCTGCAACTGGATGCCGACCTGGAAGAGTTGCGACAGTTACTGCCGGAACTGGTGCCGAACCCGGTCTTTCAAGAAGAAATGAAGCTCTTTCCCCGGGCCCGGGGCAGGGCCGCCGGCCGGCTGGTGGTCAGCGACAACTGGCATGACTTTACCGTCGATGTCACCATTGAACAGAGCCGGGGCGAAGTTGCCTACGATCGCCTGCCCTGGCCTTTAACCGTCGAACGCGGCCGCCTGCTGATCGACCGGGAGCAGGTCCGCTGGCGGGATTTGCAGGGAACGGCGGGACCGCACCGCCTGCTGAGCAGTAGCGGCCAGATCGGCCTGACCCCCCAGGCGCCCTTTGCCCTGCACCAGGCCCGAGCGGAGCTGGACAGCCAAGCATTTTACGAGCACCTGCTGAGCTATCCGGTGCTTAAACAGGCGCTGCTGCCGGTACTGCAAGAGATCGACGGGCCGGTGGCGATCACCCATGGCCGGGCCGAAGGGGAACTGTTCCAACCGGAACAGTGGCGTTATACGACCATCGTCGACCTGGACCGCGGCTCCGGGCTGAACTGGTACTCGCCGCTGCTGGCGGCGGAGATTACCGGTTCCCGGGGGCTGCTGCGGGTGGATGACGACCAGGTCGACTTCCGGCAACTAAGGCTAAAATTGCAGGACAGCGAGCTGAAACTGGCCGGCAGCCTGCAGCATCAAAAGCTGCAGCACTGGCGGGGTAAGCTGCAAATCAGCGGCCTGCTGACCGCCGGCAATCGCACCTGGCTTAAAAACCGCCAGTGGCTGCCGGAGATATTTTTGCCCCAGGCACCTATTACCGCGCTTCCCCTGCGGATCAACTGGGACGAGAACTTCCTGGAATTGGCCGGCACCCTTTTGAGCAAAGAAGAAGAGTCGAAAGAGCAGCGGGAACCTGCCTTGCGTCGCCTGGACTTTGAGTTTCACCGCTTTAACAACCAGGCCACGGAAGTGGTTGCCCGGGTGCTGGAAGGCGCCGACCAGGCCTA
The DNA here is from genome assembly GCF_000092205.1 of Desulfurivibrio alkaliphilus AHT 2. Lineage (GTDB taxonomy): Bacteria > Desulfobacterota > Desulfobulbia > Desulfobulbales > Desulfurivibrionaceae > Desulfurivibrio > Desulfurivibrio alkaliphilus. The sequence continues at coordinate 971,199 of NC_014216.1, forward strand.
TTTCCGCCTGCACCTGCCCCCACCCCCCGACATTTCACCCCAAGATTCCAGGGCCGGAGATGCCCCGGGCGAAGCGGAACGTATTATAAGCGGCAGTTTTAACGGCCAGTTGCACAAGGGGACAATGGGGCACTTTTTCACCTTTTTTGACCGGCAACTGGAGACGGGCACCTGGCACGGCGAGGCCGCCTGGCAATGGCCGCAGACCCTGCCTGAGGAAGCAAAAAAGGCGCAAGGACCTAAGGCGGAGTTCACTCCCCCCCATTTTACCGGCCACTTGCAGCTTGCCGGCCTCTCCTGGGCCCCAGAACCCGATGATGAGCGGCGGCTCACCGTAAACCGTTTGTCTTTGAGCGGTCAAGAACAGGCCTGGCAGTTGCAGCAACTGGATCTGAACCTGAACAGTGAACAACGGCTGCAACTGGGGGGTCGGATCGACGCGGATAAAACCGGCTTTGCTCTTGACCTGGCGCTCTTTTCGCCCTATTTGCAACGGGAGACCCTGGTTGCCTGGTACAACGAGCTTGGCAAGCGGCAACCGCGTCTGGCCATCGATTCCAAACCGCGAACCTGGCCGCTGACCGGCCGGCTTGCCTTCCAACTGGAGGAATTTGATTCCGGCCCCTGGCCCGATGAGGAATCGGAAACCTCCCTGCACTGGCAACCCTTTACCGGCATCCTGTCGTTGACCGAGGAGCAGGGGCTGGTGACCGAGCTGCACTCGGCGGTGCTCTGCTGCCTGGAGATCACCGGTACCTGGTATCTGGACCCGAACCTGGGCACCAGTTCCTTTGCCCTGGCTCCGACCTGCCCGGATACCCCCCGCTTTGAAAAATTATTGCCGTGCCTGGGGATTGAACAGGATATAATCTCCGGCGACTGCCTGCTGACCGCGGAACTGGAGGGGGAATTCAGCCACTGGCAACAAGGCAGAATCAGCATCTCCTCCCCGCAGGGAGGCCGTATCATGCGCATGGGGCTGCTGGCCCGAATCTTCAGCCTGGTCAACCTTACCGACATTTTTACCGGTGAAATCGCCGGTTTTGACGAACGCGGGTTTGCTTACCGGGAACTGGAGTTCGAGGCGGTGATAAAGGACCATGTCCTGACCATTGAAAAAGCGGTGGTACGGGGGGTGGGTCTGAATCTGATCGCCCGCGGCAGTTTGAACCTGGACGATATGCAGGCCGATATGGTGGTCCTGGTGGCCCCTTTTAAAACCATCGACACCCTGGTGAGTTGGGTTCCTTTCGTGGGGCGGATCATCGGCGGCAAGGACGCCACCGTGGTGACCATTCCCGTTGGGGTCAAGGGGGATATCCGCAACCCCCGGCTCACGGTTCTGGCCCCGGATGCGGTGGGACAAGGGCTGATCAATCTTATCAGGAGCACCCTGATGCTGCCCTTTAATATTTTGAGCCCGTTGCTGCCTACCCCAGCTGAATAAGGTGAAATCGGCGGGTCAGCGACCGCCGAACAAGTTTGACCACCAGCTTACTTTATGCCGCTGGCGGAGGCTGTTGAACTTTTCATTGAGCCAGGCCAGTGCTGCCGGGGGCGGAGGCGCAAGAAATTCCATGCCCAACTGGAAAGGCTTGTCGGGCAAAGACAACAGGCGGTCAAACCAGACCGGTTTTACCGGCAGTTCAAAGTCCGGCGCCTGTTCATCATCCTGCCGGGCCAGAACTTCCAACAGCAACATCTGCTGCTCGTTTTCCTGAAAATTATAAAAAATATGCCACTGCTCGATCTTGCTTTGCGGCACCACCAGCCTTAAGCCGTGCCGGGAGATGTCGCTGATCCTGCCGACACCCTCGGCGATGGTCTGCGCACCGGCCCGGTCGCGGATAATAATCCGCACCGGCAGGCTAACCTCAAGTCGTGGCGAACGCCGCTGTTCACGTGCCATGTTGCCGTCCTTTCGGGGTTGCGGGTTGCTGCAATGCTGGTTGATTGTGGCCTGTAGAAGCGTGAGCCTCCCAGGTAAATATACTACCACTGAAAACTCATGAAATCTCGCAAACAATTTAATCCGCTCCGGTGTTCACTTGGCGAATCTTATTTTGGCCGCAGGAGAGTTGGGCAGGCAGTGGCTTTCATCTCTGGTCCATGAACGATCAGGATTTTAGTGTCCGTCTTTTTCAAACCAACCTCGGCAGGACAATATGGAAGGTGGTCCCCTCCCCTGGCTTGCTGCTGGCGGTCAATTCTCCCTGGTGACTCTCCACAATCTTCTTACAGATCGCCAGCCCCATGCCGGTGCCCTGGTATTGTCCCCTTACATGCAGGCGCTGGAATGGGCGGAAAATGCGATCCAAATATTTTACATCAAAGCCGATACCGTTGTCGCTGACCATGATCTCCAATTGTTGAGCATCGCTTTTGCCCACGCTTACCTTTACCACCGGCAGGCTATCCTGAGCTTGAAATTTCAGGGCATTGCCGATGAGATTCAAAAAAAGCCGGTGGATCTGGCCGCGATCGGCCTTTATGGTCGGCAGGTCTGCCACTTCCACCCTCCCGTCGTGCTCCCGGATCCTTTGCCCCAGGTCGCTCAGCACCTCGGTTAAAACCTCGTTGAGATCCACCGGAATCATTGTTTGCTCCCGGGTAGTCACCCGGGAGTAGTTGAGGAGGTCCTCAATGAGCTGGCGCATGCGAATGGCCGCCCCCTGGATTCGTTCCAGGTAATCGCGACCCCGCTGGTCAAGCTGGTCGGCATGCTTGAGCAATAAACGATCACCGAAGGAGACGATGGTGCGCAGGGGTTCTTGCAGGTCATGGGAGGCAATGTGGGCAAAATCCTGCAGTTCTTTGTTGCTGCGTTCCAGTTTAAGGGCATAGGCCGCCGCCGACTGCCGAATTTCCAGCAATTCGGTGATGTCGGTAATGAAGGCAAAAGAGCCGATCAGGCGATTATGCTCATCCAGCAGCGAGGTGGCATGGAAACGGGCATGCACCTCGTGGCCGTCCTTGGCGTTCAGAGTTACGTGATAGGCCCGGTTCGTGGTAGCTTCGCGACGGTTGAACTGTTCTCTAAAAATCTCGACGTTCTTGCCCCGGGCAAACTCATGGGGGTAGCGGCCCAGCATATCCTGGTGGCTATAACCCAGCATGTTCTGAAGGGCTTCGTTGACCATCACCGTCCGCCCTTCGGCATCAAGCTCCCAGTAGCCTTCGGCGGCGGTGTTGATGATGGTGTGATAGCGCTGCATCTGTCGGCTGAGATTGGCGGTGCGCTGGGCAATTATATTGTCCTGTTCTTCGACCAGCTCTTGCCTGGTCCGCCACAGCCCCTGCAAACGGGTCAGCAGGCTGTAGACCACCCCGCTGACCAGCAGTAAAGCCAGGGCATGAATGGCCAGCATCCAGTTGATCTGGGAGGAGATCATGGCCAGATGGGGGGAGGCGGGAAAAGTCAGGCTGATCCCCCCACGCAGGTCTCCTTCGGCATAACCGTAGGCGGCATGACAGCGCAGGCAGGCCGGTTCGACGTAAAGCGGCGACAAGTAGCGATAAACCTCGCCTTCGGGGATGTCCAACAAGGCAAAACGGCTGCTTTCGTCTCCCAGGAGCAGGTCGCCCAGCACTTTTTGCTCCCATTCATCAGGGGAGTTGACCGGATTGACCGGGTTGGAGCTGGTCAGGTGCAGCACCAAACCTTTCTGGCGTTTGGTGATCTCGGCAATCTGCCGGGTCATGTAAGCTGGATTTATTTTGGTCAGTTCAAGACCGTCGAGGGTTACCAGGTCGCGGTTTGCCACTTCCAGGTAGGGGTTGGGCGGGGTGGTCTCACTAACCAGCACGTAAACGCCGCCGTGTTCGGCGTTCCAGAGTCTGGCATCGTTTATAAGTCGCACCATGCCCTGGGCGTAGTAGGCAGCCATCTCATGGGCATTGTTGCGCAGGTTCCAGTAGTTAGCGACAATGGAAATTATGGTCAGACAAAGCAGAAACAAAAGGGGCAGTAAACGGAAGTGTTTACTGCCCAGAAATTTTTCAAAGGTATCGGCCATGCAGGACCCGAAGCTCCCCTCTCCAGTGAAAAAACAAAGCTTCTAAAAAGTTCATTTTACTCTAGAAAAGAGAGTTGGGCAAGATCAGGGGGTATTTTGCAAATCTGCGATCATTTCCGCCACCAGGCGACCATTGGGAGCGTAGGCCACTGGGTTGAGTTCAACAAGTTCCGACCAAATTTCTTTGGCCCCGGCCTGGTCGTCAAAATCATGCAGCAGCACCACCCCCAAGTTAAAGCGGGCCGTTTCATGCCGCGGGTCGATCTCAATGGCCTGTCGGAATGAGGTAACGGCCAACTCCGGTTGCCCGTTACGGCGATACATCACCCCAAGGTCCGTTACCACGTCGGCATCATCCGGTCGCAACTCCAGAGAGCGGCTGTAAGCTTCAATGGCCTGTTCATAACGGTCGGTGTCGAAGTAGAGGTGCCCCAACTGGGTCCAGGCCTGCACATTTTCAGGGTTTTCCGCCACCGCCTGCTCCAGGCTGGACAACACCCGTTGTTGCTCTGGACTCAAACCTTGCGGGTGATGGGCCAGGGAGGGAGCCATGGCCGGCATTTTATAAATACTGAAGCCGATCCCGCCCAAAAAACCGATAACCAGGCAGGCAAAAGCGGTGAAGAACATTTTGTCCCGTCTGACCATTTTAGCGGTGGGTTTCTCCGGTTCGAACATCTTGCATTATCTCCTTGTTCTTGGTGTCGCTCCAGTTATAATCCTGGTAATCGTGCGAACGATTACAGCCCATTAAAGCAACAAGGTTACTGTCTTGGAGCACGCTTGCAAATCCAGATGGCCAGCCCCGAGCAGCCCTTACTTCGACCACAGAGGCCTTACTATAATGGAAAGAGACAGCCAAGACCACGGTTTGTTCAAAAATCCCGACCTGCACCGTAGCCTGCGCAGCTTTCTTGATGAAGACCTGGGCCGGGGAGACATCACCGGTGAGGCTATTTTCGACCGCAAATCAAGCGGTACAGCCGTTTTTATCGCCAAGGAGGCAATGGTGCTGGCCGGGGTGGAGCAGCTGGCGCCCCTGATCTTTCAAATGGTCAACCGGGAAACCTCCTGCCACCCCACCGCCGATGGCCGCCGGGTTGAGGCGGGCGAGGTCATTTTTAAAGTAAGCGGGCCCATGCGGGATCTGCTGGCGGCCGAGCGGCTGGCCTTGAATCTTTGCCAGCGGCTGAGCGGCATTGCCACTTATACCGCCGATTTTGTCGCCGCCGTGGCGGGTTATCCGGCAAAGATCATGGATACCCGCAAAACCACCCCCGGCCTGCGGCTGCTGGAGCGCTACGCCGTACGGGCAGGCGGCGGGGTCAATCACCGCTTCAACCTTAACGACGGAATTTTGATTAAGGACAACCATATCGCCGCCGCCGGTTCCATTGCCCGGGCAGTGGCCCGGGTACGGGAATATAACGGCCCGGACCTGGCGGTGGAAGTGGAGTGCGAGACCCTGGCCCAGGTGGAAGAGGCCATGGCGGTGGGAGTGGAGATCATCATGCTGGACAACATGAGCCCGGCCCTGATGACCCGGGCGGTCAGCATGATCGGCAAGCAGGCGATCACGGAAGCCTCGGGCGGGGTAAGCCTGGCCAACGTCCGGGAAATTGCCGCCTGCGGGGTGGACCGGATCTCCATCGGGGCCCTGACCCACTCCGCCCCGGCCAAAGACATCAGCATGGAAATGGTAAACACCGGAAATCCTGCTTGACGATCAGCCGCTGCACCTGTACATAACGGTCACGAAAAGGCCCCGGAGCAACAAAGGTAACGACTTACAAACAAGATATGAAGCGTTGATTATGAAAAAACATTGTGCCGACCTCTGTGGCAACTGCCAGCCGCCCAACCTGCCGGCGGAACTTTGTCAACAGCTCGAGCTTCGCCTGAAGCAGCAAAGCCGCGACAACCGCATCCTGTGCGCCGACGCTTTGGCCATTGCCAACGAGTTGCAGGTAACCGGCCGGGAGGTCGGCGCCATGGCCAATCATCTCAATATTCGCATCAGTCAGTGCCAGCTGGGCTGCTTTTAGGCGGTAATGTGTAAATGAACACCCATTACCAAACCCCGGTTATCCGCATTACTGACGGTGTCGAAGAGGAGATTCTCGACACCATCGCCACCGAAGTGGCCTTCACCCTGCTGGTCAACGACCAGGTGCTGGTTTCCCTGCTCTGTTCGCCGGCGGAACTGGACGCCATGGCCGTGGGTTTTTTGCTCTCGGAAGGGATGATTCCCGACCGGGAGAGCCTGCTGGAGGTGGCGGTGGATGAGGATCTGGCCACGGTGCGGGTGCGGCTGAAAAACCTGCCCGCCGACTGGGACCAGCTTTTCCATCGCAAAACCATTACCTCCGGCTGCGGCCAGGGGGTAACCTTCAGCGACTCCGCCACTCTGAGCCCCCTCAATCACCGCCGGGGGCCGATCCGCTTGAGCTGTGAGAAAATTTTTGAACTGCTGCGCCAGTTCGGCCGCAGCTCCGAGCTTTATCAACAAACCGGCGGGGTGCATAGCGCCGCCCTGGCCGATAACCGGCAACTGCTGCTCTTTGCCGAGGATATCGGCCGCCATAACGCGGTGGACAAGCTGATCGGCAAGGCCTTCCTGGCGGGCATCGACCTCAGCGACAAACTGCTGCTCTCAAGCGGCCGGATCTCCGGCGAGATCATGACCAAGGTGATCCGCAACCAAATTCCGGTGCTGATCACCCGCACCGCCCCCACCTGCATGTCCATCACCCACGCGGAAAACCACGGCGTAACCATGATCGGCTTCGCCCGCGGCCGCCGCTTCAACATCTACACCCACCCCCTGGGCATCTTCCTGGACGACGTAAAAAGCCCCCCTGAAAGTTAAACAGCCCGCTGGAAAAACCATTTCCGGCTTCCCCAACGGGCTGTTCAAGTAATATAAGGATAAAAAGGCCGTAAGCGTTCAGCAGTGCCGCAGGTTCGGGCAAGCAGTCCGGCGCCGCGTACATCAGTACGCAAGCCGGGCTGATCGCCCGAAGATGCGGTGCTGCTGGACGCTTACGAAGAGATGGTCAGTGATTTGGCCATCTTGTCGGCAAAGATGCCGTCGATGTGTTCCTTGGTGAACACCCCCTCCTTGCGCACCGCCTTGGTGGCGTTGCCCAGGGCCATGCGCACCTTGCGGTCTTCCACCATTTTTTGTGCGGTGGCCAGCCGTTGCTGCACCTCTTCCCGGCTCAAGCCTTCCGCCTGGCCCATGGGGCCAAGCTCCCGCGTGTCGGCGGTGAAATCGGTGATCAGGCGGACAAAGCGGGGCGCTTCCGCCGCCGAGGCCCACTGCAGGTCGAACCGTTCAGGCTTGATCCCCACCTCGCTCAAGATTTTCTTGATCACAAAACTGATCCCCATGGCGTCGTAATTACCAACCTGGTAATGACATTCACCGAGTTGTCAGCCGCCGGTGAAGATGCCGTCGGCACCCTCGGCAAAACCCCGGAAGACAAAGGCCGGGTCCAGGCGGCCGGTACACATGATCCGGATGGTCCGCAGGTTGGGGGGATACTGGTAACGGGAAACCCCGGCACTGTCGGCCGCCGCGTAGCAGCACCAGTTACAGAGAAACCCTAAGATCCGCGGGTTGAATTGGTCGTTGGCCATGGCTCTTTACTCCTTAGTTGTCGCCGAAGGCTTTGATCTGGGCGCTGATCTGCTCGTCGGTGAAGCCGCCCATGGAGATGGCGAACACCGGGCAGTGGGATGCGCAGATGCCGCAGCCTTTGCAGGAGGCGGTAATGGTTTCCGCCTTGCGCTTGTTGTTGTCATCCTTGTAAATCCTGATGGCCTGGTAGGGGCAAAGCGACTCGCAGAGCCCGCAGCCGATGCAGCCATCTTTGTCCACCGTGGAGACGGTGGGTTCCACGGTGACCAGTCCTTTATACAGGGGAATAGCCGCCTTGGCCGCCGCCGCCTGGGCCTGGGCCACGATTTCATCGTAAGGCTTGGGGGCGTGGGCCAGGCCGCAGACGTAAACCCCGGAAACCGGCAGTTCCACCGGCCGCAGCTTGACGTGGGCCTCGAGGAAGAACTGATCCTCGTTGACCGGCACCTTGAGCAACCGGCTCAACTCGATACTGCCCTCGGCCACGATCCCGGTGCTCAGCACCAGCAGGTCGGGGCTGAGGCTGACCTCATCGCGGAGGATGGGGTCGTAAAAGGTGACCTTGGGGGCACCCCGGCCGCCGGCGGTGATTTTGGGCTTGTCGCCGGCCAGGCTGTAGGGAATAAACAGCACTCCCAGCTCCCGGGCCCGGCGGTAGGCGTCCTCGGCGTAACCGTAGGTCCGCAGATCGCGGTAGAGCACCACCACCTGGGACTCCGGGTTAAGCTCCTTGATTTTCAGGGCATTTTTTACTGCTTCATTACAGCAGTTCTTGCTGCAGTAGCCCAGGTCGTCGCCCCGGCTGCCGGCGCATTGGATCATCACCACCGAGTCCGGCGCCCGGTTCTTGGCCTTGCCGGCCAGCCGCCGCTCCAACTCGCTCTGGGTGACCACCTTGGCCGAGTATTTAACCGGGCTGTCCAGCACCTTCTCCGGCCGGTGCTCACGGCCGCCGGTGGCCAGCACGATCACCCCGTGGTCGATGGTGGATTCCTTGGCGCTCTTGCCGCCGCCGCTTTTGACCACCGAGGAGTAGTTGCCCACGTAACCGCCCACCTGGGCCAGTTCGCTGTTGGTCAACACCTCGATGTTTTTTTCCTTCTTGATCCGGCCGACCAGATCGGCCAGTACCTTGGCCGGCTCATCGCCCTGCAGGGTATAAAAACTGTCGCGCAGGTGGCCACCCAGTTCCTTTTCCTTTTCCACCAGGGTGGTGGGAAAACCCTGCTCGGCCAGGTTCAGGGCGGCGGTCATCCCGGCCAGGCCGCCGCCCAGCACCAGGGCCTTCTTGGTAACCGGCACCGTCTGCTCGGGCAGGGGCTTGATGTGGCGGGCCTTGGCAATCCCCATCCGCACCAGATCGCGGGATTTGTCGGTGGCCGCCTCGGGCTCGTTGGCATGGACCCAGGAACACTGGTCGCGGATATTAACCATTTCGATCAGGCAGCGGTTAAGGCCGGCGTCCTTCAAGGTCTCCTGGAAAAGCGGCTCGTGGGTCCGGGGCGAACAGGCGGCGATTACCACCCGGTTGAGGTCGTGCTCCTTGATTTTCTGCTTCAGCACTTCCTGGGCGTCCTGGGAACAGGCATAGAGGCTCTGGGCGTGATAGACCACACCATCCATCCCCTCCACGTACTGGTCGACGTTGTTCACATCCACCACGCTGGAGATGTTGACCCCGCAATGGCAGACGAACACCCCGATTCTCACCTCGCCGTCGTCGGCCAGCTGCTGCTCTTCGGGGTAGGTCTTGACCACAAAACCCTTGCCCCGCTGAGCCTTGGTCAGGGCCGAAACAATGCCGGCGGCGGCGCTGGCCTGGGTAACACTCTCGGGGATATCCTTGGGCCCCTGGAAGGCGCCGGCCACCACCACCCCTTCCCTGCTGGTCAGCAGCGGGGTGAAGGTGTCGGTTTGGCAGAACTTGTAATCGTTGAGCTTGAGGTCGGCGATGTCGGCCAGCTTTTCGGCATCGGCCGGTGAATCCAGGCCCACCGACAGCACCACCATGTCGTAGGCTTCAAAGAAGTGGCTGCCGTCCATGGTGGCGTAGGTCAGTTTCAACTGCCGCTCCCAGGGCATCACATCGGCCACCCTGGCCCTGACGAACTTGATCCCCATGCTCTCGGCCCGGGCCCGGGCGGCATCAAAGCCCTTGCCCTGGGTCCGCAGATCCATGTAGTAGATGGTGATCTCCAGCTCGGGCTCGTGCTCCTTGGCCACCATTGCTTCTTTAATGGCATACATGCAGCAGACCGACGAGCAGTAACCGTTGTCGCAGCCCAGGTCACGGGAGCCCACGCACTGGATAAAGGCCAGTTTTTTGGGATGCTTACGGTCTGAAAGCCGCAGCAGTTCGCCCTCGAAGGGGCCCGAGGCGCAGAGCAGCCGTTCAAACTCCAGGCTGGTGACCACGTCGGGGTGCTTGCCGTAACTGTACTTTTCCAGCACACTGTCGGGCACCCGGCCGAAACCGGGGGCCATCACCACCGCCCCCACCTGCAGCGAAAGCTCTTCCGGCTGCTGGTCGAAATCAATGGCCTTGGTCTGGCAGACCGGCACGCAAATCTTGCAGGTACCGTGCTGCAGGTGCAGACAGGCCTTGGGGTCGATGAAGTAAGTGGCCGGCACCGCCTGGGGATAGTCGATGTGGATGGGCCGGGTTACCGCCAGGCCCTCGTTGTAGCCATCCACCAGGTGGCGGGGGCAGTACTGGGTACACATCCCGCAGGCCGTGCACTTATCGGCATCGATATAGCGCGGGCGCACTTGCAACTTGGCGGTAAAGGCGCCCGGTTTGCCGGAAAGGGCCAGAAAATCAGTATTGCTCAGAATCTCGATATTGGGAGACCGACCGGCCTCCACCAGCTTTGGCGCGAGTATTCAGATGGAGCAATCGTTGGTGGGAAAGGTCTTGTCCAGCTGGGCCATGGCCCCACCGATGGCCGCACCCTTTTCCACCAGGTAAACGTAATAACCCAGTTCGGTCAGGTCCAGGGCCGCCTGCACCCCGGCCACCCCGCCGCCTACCACCAGCACGGCTCCGGATTTTTTCTCTTTTGCTTTACCCATTTCTATCTCCACTGGTTAAGAAAATCATCAAACTCCCCGCAAGGGGGATCAAGCATCAATCTTTTCAATTCTTATCGCACAGACCTTGGCCTCGGGGATCTTGCAGACCGGGTCCAGGGCGTCGTTGGTCAACAGGTTGGCCGCCGCTTCCTGGTAATGGAAGGGGATAAAGACCACCCCCTGCTCCACCCGCTCGGTGACCAAGACCGGCAGGGTAATTTCCCCACGCCGGGAAACCGCTTTCACCGTTTCGCCGTCGACCAGTCCCAGGGTCTGGGCATCGGCGGGGTGGAGTTCGACGAAGGGGGCCGGGGCCGATTCCTCCAGTTCCCGGGAGCGCCTGGTCATGGTGCCGGTATGGTACTGATAGAGCAGGCGGCCGGTGGTCAACAGCAGCGGATAGTCGGCGTCGGCGCACTCCCTGGGGCCACTCCAGCCCACGGCGCTGAACTTGGCCTTGCCGATGGGAAAAGCGCCCTCAAAAAGGTACGGGGTGCCGGGGTGCTCCGGGTCGGGGCAGGGCCACTGCAAGCCGCCCTCATTATCCAACCGCTGGTGTGAAACCCCGGCCAGGTGCGGCCAGGAACGGCTCATCTCGGCAAAGACCTCCTGGGGCTCGGGGGCGAAAACCTTGTAGCGGCCGCCATTGGGCAGGGTAAATTCCCGGTCCGGGCGACCGGCCGTTTCCGACTTGGTCCCGATCATCCGGGCCGAGACCATATTGATGATGGAAAGATCATCCATGGCCCGGCCCGGCGGGGCGACGGCGCGCCGCACCCGTTGCACCCGCCGCTCGGTGTTGGTGAAGGTACCATCCTTTTCGGCAAAGCAGGCGGCGGGTAGGACCACGTCGGCCAACTCGGCGGTGGCGGTCATGAAAATATCCTGGACCACCAGGAAATCGAGCTTTTTCAAAGCCTCTTCCACATGGCCGCTGTTGGGGTCGCTGATCACCGGGTTTTCGCCCATGATCCACATGCCGCTGACCCGGCCCTCCAGGATGGCGGGCATGGTCTCGGTGGCGGTCATCCCCGGCGCGTCCGGCACCGGCGTGCCCCAGATTTCTTCAAAATGCCGCCGGGCATCTAGATCGGCCACCGAGCGGTAACCGGGCAGGAGGCTCGGTACACAGCCGGCGTCGCAGGAACCCTGGACGTTGTTCTGGCCCCGCAGGGGGTTGAGGCCGGCGCCGGGTTTACCCAGGTTGCCGGTCAGCAGGGCCAGGTTGGCCAAAGCGCGGACGTTGTCGGTGCCGGAGGTGTGCTGGGTGATCCCCATACAGTAAAAAATCCCGGCCCGCTCGGCGCGGGCAAAAATCCGGGCCGCTTCTTCGATATCCGCCGCCGGGATCCCGGTGATCTTCTCCCCCCACTGGGGGGTGCAGTTAGCAACGGCCTGGCGCAGCTGCTCGAAGTTTTCCGTGCGCTCGGCGATAAATTGCTTATCGTGCAGATCATCACGGATGATGACATGGCACATGGCGTTAAGCAGCGCCGCGTCGGTGCCGGGCCGCTGCCGCAGCCAGACCCGGGCGCTTTTGGTCAATTCAATGGCCCGGGGATCGGCCACCAGCAGCTTGGCCCCCTTCTTCACCGCCCGCATCATCCGCAAGGCGATCACCGGATGGGCCTCGCTGGTGTTGGAGCCGATCACCAGCAGCGCTTCATTATCTTCAATCCCGGCAATGTCGTTACTCATTGCCCCGGAACCCAGCGTGGCTGCAAGACCTGCAACCGTAGGGCTGTGTCAGTAGCGGGCGCAGTGATCGACGTTGTTGGTGCCGATCACCGCGCGAAAGAATTTTTGAAAGGCGTAATTTTCCTCCACCGTACAACGGGCTGAGGAGAGACCGGCCAGGGAATCGGCCCCCTTTTCCGCCCTGATCCGGGCAAAGTTAACGGCCACCAGATCCAGGGCTTCATCCCAACTGGCCGGCTCCAGGGGGCCGCCGGGCCGGCGACGAACCAGCGGCCGTTTGAGGCGGTCGGGATGATGGATGAAGTTGTGGCCAAAGCGGCCCTTGACGCAGAGATCACCGTAGTTGGGGGCGGTTTCCGGGTCGGCGGTGGCCTCCATCACGGTCTGGCCCTTGACCTTGAGGATCAACTGGCAGCCGGTGCCGCAGTAGGGGCAGGTGGTTTTCACCTCCTGGACCGGCTCATTCTGGATCGGCACCAGGCGCTGTTTCTTGTTCAAGGCCCCGGTTGAGCAGTTATCGACACACTTGCCACAGGAGACACAATTATCCTTGAAGCGCAGCACCAGCCCTTCCGGGCGGCCTTCCTCATCCAGCGAGGTTGCGCTCAACTCCAGGGCATCGTACTCGCAGGAATTGATACAGCGCTGGCAGTAGATGCACTTGTTGGGGTCGATATCGATGGCCCGATGGGAGGTATCGATGGGGTAGACCGGCACGGTGCCCATACCGGTCTTGCTGAGGTTAACATTGTAATCGATGTCGAGTTCCTTGAGCCGGCAGCGGTCAAAGGCGGTACAACCACAGGAGAGGCAGCGGTCCGCCTCGCGGCGGGCCATTTTATCGGTGAAACCGAGCTTGACCTCATCAAAATCCTGCCGGCAGACCTCATGCGGCCGCTGGGGCATCTTTTCCCGCAACCGGGTTTCAAGCCCTTCGAAATTTTTCGAGCTGACATCGTCAAAACCCCGGCCGCGGGTGAAGTTGAAGCGGCTGTCTGCGGCCTCTTTCTCCACCCCCATGATCTGGGCATGGATGTTCGCCGCCGCCCGCCGTCCGCCGACCACCGCCTGGATCACCGATTTGACCCCGCTGATGGCATCGCCGCCGGCAAAGACCCCGTCGATATTGGTCTGGAAATTACGGGGACTGGAGACGATCATCCCCTTGGCGTTAACTTCCAGGGAGGCTTCCAGCTCACCGCCCGGCATCGAGCCAGCCACCGCAAACTGGTCCAGGGAACCCACCACCGTGTCCACCGATAAGGTGGTGGTGGCCTCGGGAATCGGAATTACTTCCCGGCGACCGCGACTGTCCGCCTCGCCAAGCTTCATCCTGATCAGGTTCAGCTTGAGCCGGGCGTCGGCGTCGGGGGGAGAGCAAAGATCAAGGGGCGAAGCCATGAGCAAAAACTGGACCCCCTCCTGCTCCGCCTCCTGGATGTTGCGCTGGTGGGCCGGCATTTCGATCTGGGCCCGGGGATACACCACCGTCACCTCTTCCACTCCCAGCCGCAACAGGGAACGGGCCACTTCCATGGCGATGTTGTTGCCGCCGATTACCGCCGCCCGTCGACCAAGATCGAGCTTTTTACCCTCGTTGACCAGGCGGAGAAACTGCAGCGCAGTGTAGACATGCTCGAACCCCTCGCAGGGAATATCAAGGGGCTGATCCACAGTGGCACCGATGCCGATGAAGGTGGCGTCAAAGCCCTGGTCGCGCAGATCCTGCAGGGTGAAATCCTTGCCCCAGCGCTGGTTAAGGCGAATGGACATGCCCATCTTGAGGATGGAATCAAGCTCGTAATCAAGGACGTCTTTGGGAATCTTGTATTCGGGAAAACCATAGCGCAGGGCGCCGCCCAGGCGGGGAGCGGCTTCAAAAACGGTAACCTCATGCCCCTTCCGGGTCAAATAATAAGCGGTGGTCAGACCGGCGGGACCGCCGCCGATTACCGCCACCCGCTTGCCGGTTGGCGGCTCCTTGGGGATATTGAGTTCAATCTCGTGGGCTCGGCACCAGTCGGCGACAAACCGTTTGAGATGGTTGATGGACAAAGATTCATCGACCAAGATGCGACGGCAACGGGTTTCACAGAAGCGGGGGCAGACCCGGCCCACGGAGAAGGGCAGCGGGTTGCGCTCCATGATCACCCGCAAGGCCTCCTCATACTCGCCTTTGGCGATGTGGGCGATGTAACCCTGAACGTTGATCTGGCCCGGGCAGGTGAGATTGCAGGGGGCCTTGCAATCGCCGAAATGGGTCTGGGAAAGCACGGCCAGGCGACTCTGGCGATGGCCGGTCACCGCTTTGGACTCGCTCTGAATCTCCATCCCCTCTTGGGCCACGGTGACGCAGGCGGGAAAAAGCTCGCTGCCAGCCAGAGTTTGCAGCTTGAAGCGCTCAGGCTCGGCAATTTCCACCGCGCAGATACCGCACGGCTGATCGGCGGTATGATCCGCAACGTGACAGAGGGTGGGAATGGTGACCCCGGCGCGGCGAGCCACCTCCAGTACGGTCAAGCCGGACTCGGCCACCACCTCCATCCCGTTGAGCTTCAGGGTTATATTTGACATCACATTTGGTCTCTCGATCATGAATCTGGGCTAAATCTGCCTGGACAACCGGTTATCTGCCGGTAAGCAACGGTTGTGTCAGAGCTTATGCCGACGGCTTCCACTCCTTAAGGAAGGCCGGCAGATGCCCGGCTTCCCGCGGACCAATGGTGATCTTCCACTCGGGCAGTTCTTCCTCCAACTCGCCCTTCATCGAGGCGAGATAACCGGGGATAATCAGTTCCCGGTGCTTGACCTTGTCCATGATGCCGGATTTTTTCATAAACTGGGCGATCATGTCGGCCCCGAACTTGCCGGCGGCCCAGGCGGTGAGCACACTTAAGCCCTCGGTGTCCTTGATCAGCAGCCAGGAAGGCACCTTGCTGCCCTCGATCTCGCCGGAAACGATGAAGTAGGTCAGCGAGAAGTTGCAGGTGATCAGCACCGGGGCATCCTCGCCCGGGCCGTTGACCGGGTAGATGTCTTCCTGCACCACCATGGGGCGCTGCGGGTCGGTGAAGATGTTAAGCCGTTCTAACAGCAGCGGGAACAGGGTGTCGCCCTGGAGATCGGAGAGCACCACGATGCCGGCGTATTTGGCGATCATCACCGAGGCCACCATGGCCTCCAGCATGGAATCGTCGGTGATTTCGCAGGGAAAGGTGATGGTGGGAAAGCCCAGCGGCTTGTACTTGGCCTTGATCGCCGAGCGGCGGGCCACCACGTTGTCCTCGAAGGCGGCCTTGACGGTACGGGCGCCGGTGTCCAGCACCAGGTCCTTGAGGCCGGCGGCCTGCAGCTTCTCGCTGATCTCCACGGTCTCATCAAGGTTGGCGCCCTTAACCCCCACCGGGCAAACGCACTCCTGGCCGACCTTGGCCAAGGCATCGGCGTTGGCCAAGGTGGCGCCGAAGAGCAGGGGCTTGCGCTCACCGCACTCTTTGGCGGCGGCGGCCAGGGTGTCGGCGTTGTCGCTGATTAAAATCAGCACCGCGTCCTCGCAGGTCTCCAGCACCTTCTTGGTCAGGGCGGTGAAGGCGGCGCCATCGCCGGTGGCATCTTTAACCGCCACCATGTCGGCCTTGAGCATCACCCCTACCCGCTCGTAGCGCAGGGATTTGAAGCGCTCCAGGCGACCGGCAACCTCATCCTCAGCCTGGTTGGTGGTGACCAGCACGGCAATGCCGGTGGGGTTTTCAAAGCGCTTTTCATGGCGGAACAGACAGGTCTCACCACCGATGGTGTAGACATGTTCGCCACCGCCCAGCTTGATGGTGCGAATCGGCGGGGCCGATGCTTCCCCGATCTGCTCCTTGACCTCGTCACTGACGTAGGGGCATTCACCGATTTCGGTCTGCCCGGCGGCCACCTTCATGGCAAAGGCCAGACAGGTGGGAATACCACATTCCCCGCAGTTTTTCTTGGGGAGCATCTTGAGAATCTGAATTCCCGTTAAAGCCATTGTCCGTTCCTCCTTGTTATACCACCGACTCCATTTCCAGGGCCGGGTGATTTACTTTTTTCAAGAACTCGAGAATCTCTTCCTCGGTGGTGCCTTCTTCCTCGGTGGCGATCTTGTCGTAAAAGCCGGGCAGGCCAGCCGCTTCGGCCCGCTCGATGAGCTTGTCCTTGATCTCCTCCTTGAGCATCTTGGGCAGCCAGACCAGCCGGGCCAGACCACCTTCGGCCAAAAAGAGCTTAGGGCTGGTCAGGTAATGCTTGGAAACCCCCATGAAACCGGGAGTCTGGGCGCCACCGCCGGCCATGCCGGCCAAGGTGGTGAACTTCATGCCGGAGGGAGTCATCCCCATGTAATCGCGGTTGACCACCATGATCCCGTTGCACTGGGGCAGCATGGCGGCGATGGCCTCGAAACAACCGCAGGCGGTCATGGGACTGTTCATCAAAGAATAGCAGGCCAGATCGGTTACCGCCCCCCGGGAGGCCTGATCGACAAACTCGTTGATCCCCTGGAAGATGCCCAGGGCGGGATCCAGGCACTCCCCTTTGGGAATGGGCTGGTTGGGGCCGGTGGGGTTGATCTGGTAACTGGCCTTGCCGTCCAGCCAGTTGTAGGCGCCGCACATCCCGATCCGTTCCGGGGTGATGATGCAGACGTGGCTGGGGGCAAAGGACTGGCACAGGGTGCAGGAGTAAAAGACCTCCTCGGTCTCGTCGGTCATGCTGCCCAGGCGCTCGTCCCGGCCTTCGTAAACGCTCTTGGCCAGTTCCATGACCTCATCCACCTTCTCTTGGGTGGTGTAGATCTTGACCTGGATCTTGTCGACGATGGCCCCGAACTCCTGGTGCAGCTTGCCATGGAGCACTTTGCCGATGTGAGAGAGGGAAAAACCCTTCTCCACCGCGGCCTTGCCGATGCGCAGCCACATGATATCCCGCTGGCCCATGTGCATCAGGCCCTGGATGTAGTTGATCAGGTGATGGAACTGGCGCTCTAAAATGGGCTCGTAGTCGGACTGCATCTCGCGGCCGGCCACTTCCACCAGGATGCCCAACGGCAGGTTCTGGCCCTGCTCGATTTCCTGGATATCCGGCCCTTCCACGGTGATCTTGCCGTCTTCCACCTCGTCCATTTCCTTGGAGACCAGCACCTCCACCCCGGTGGTCCGGCCGCCGCCGCATTCCATGAACAGGTCGTCCTTGCGGATCCGTTCACCCTCGAAGGCCGGGCCGAAGGACATGGGGATGTCGATCTTGGTGACACTGACCTTCAGGCCGCGCACCTCGATGGCTTTCTGGACGATCTCTTCATGGGGTACCTGGCTGACCACGTGCTCGTAGGTACAGATGCCGGTGGGCAGCACCTGGGGAATATCGTAGTCGGAGATGGTGGGGAAACCCCAGTTGATGGCGCCGGCGGCGTTGGCGTACCACTCGTCGGAAACCGGGCCGAAGGCCATGACAAAGGCAAAGGTCCGGTCCTTGTTGTAGATCAGGTTGCCCTTGTAGTCGCCGGGCTTGATGCCGCCGAAGGCCATGGCCACCCGGCAGGCAAAGCCGATGGCAAAGACCGCGGTGCTGTAGCTCTTGCCGAATGGTACCAGGCGGGTGTTCCAGCCGATCTGCACATCCTGCTTGACCAACTGCTCGGGCATGCTGATGCCGCCGGTCTGGTCATGCATGAAGATGTAGAGGTTTTTTTCCTGCAGCTCAAGGGCGATTTTACTGGCCATCTCGGGGTCGGCGGGCGAGCCCATGATGGCGGCAAACCCCGGGGCGGTGCCGTCGACGAACTCCACCCCGCGCTTACGGAAGATCACGTCGTCGGCCGCTCCCAGCCAGATGTTGTCGGCCAGGGGGTCTTCGGTCTTGGTGTAAAAGTTGGGCTCTTCCAGGTAACGCACCGCCTCGAACATCTCTTCGGCAAAGAAGGTGGCCATGCCGGCATCGAGCGCCGGGGCCAGGTAGGGCAGCCAAAGATTTTCGCTGACCTGCTCCGGCAGCAGCTTGCGGCATTCGGTGAAAATATCACCCATGTCGCCCAGCTTTTCCACCTTGGCTCCCAGCATACTGTAGATGATGGGCAGAAAGTAGGCGGTGTTGGGAAAGGCCACTTCCTGCTCAGGGCCGTATTTTTTGAGGGCCGCCTGGTAACGTTCCTCGGCCATGTCGACGATCTTGTGGGCGCCCCGGATGGCGGCGGAACAGATGATCTTGGACATTGATCTTCTCCTTAAGTTAGATAAACTCGCAAAAACCGGTCAAGCATGCTGGCCGGTAAATTATCCCATCAGGCCCTTGATCAGCGACTTGGTCAGGGCAATGGCCCTGGGATGCCGCATGATCAGGGTTTCACCGCCGGCCATGAGCATACAGGAGGCGGTGATGGCCTCCATCAGCACGCCGCGGTTCTCCGCATCACCCAGCATCTCATCGCTGGGCAGGCGGCACTCCTTGGCCTTCCAGACCTCACGGCCCAGGTTGCAGATAAAGGGCAGCTGCAGTTTTTCATCTTTCTGGGTCAGGGCGGCCAGGCGGATCCGCTCCATTACCGAGTAGGTGTATTCAATGCCGTAGCCCAGAGCGCCGATGGAGGGATCGATGAGCACACTGTTCAGCGATACCCCGAGGTTCTCCAGCAGGATGTTGAGCTGTTTGGCCAGGTTGACGTCGATGGGCGAGGAGGCCACCATGGGATGGCCGAAGGCCATGGCGGTGGCGCCCAGCGAGCGGTAGTTGCTGTCATCCAGCGGCGCCAGGCAGACTTTCTTGTCGCCGATGATGGAGGTCACCTCCCGCAGGGTTTCGGTGTCTTTCTCGGCGTTGCCGCAACCCCAGACGATGATGGGTACATCAACCGCATCCACCACTTGGGCGGCGATCTTGGCCGCTTCCGAAGCCGGGCGGTTCATGCCGTTGGGATCGGTGCCCACCAGAGAGATACAAATGGCCTCGGCCTGGTAATCGTTGACGCATTTTTGCGCCCAGGCCACCGGGTTGTCCATGACATCGGCAAAGTGACGGCTCAGGCTGGCCGGCCACTCTTCGGGCTTGATATCCAGGATGTCCATGGCGATCAGCGGCGGATGCTCCAGCTTGCCTTCAAAGAGGTGGAAAGGCAGGGAGTTGGTGCCGCCCACGGTAACAATCTTATCGCCGTTGCCCAAGGCCACTTCCCTGATGGCACCGCTGTAATCTTGGGTGTAGTTGGCGGCGGGCACCTTGCCGCCGCGCTGGGCCAGGGTGCTCTCCTCGACGGCCAGTTCACCCACCGCCAGGTCGGCGGGGGCAGCACTTTTGGCGGGGGCGGCGGGAGCCTCGGCCGGGGCGGGGGCCGGTTTGCTGGCGGCCTTGGCCGCTTCAGCTTTCTTGGCCTCCTCGGCGGCTTTGGCTTCGGCCTGGGCCTTGGCTTCGGCAGCCTTCTTGGCCTCCTCTGCGGCCTTGGCCTCGGCCTGAGCCTTGGCTTCGGCGGCCTTCTTGGCCTCTTCCGCCGCCTTGGCCTCGGCTGCTTTCTTGGCCTCTTCCGCCTTCCGCGCTTCCTCGGCTTTCTTGGCCTCGGCGGCCTGGTCAGCTGCAGGGGCGGCTGAGGCTGCTGGAGCTGCCGGAGCGGCGGCGGCCGGCGCGGCTGGAACTGGCGGGGCCGCGGCCGGTTCCCGTTTCAGGATCGCCTCGGCACCGGCAAACTGGGCCAGGGCGTCGAACTGATCGTCGGACAGGTTGAAGGCCTTTTTCAGGGCCGCCAGCCCGTGGCGCACGGACTCCAGGGCCATTTGACGTTCTCTTTCATTCATTTCATCTTCTCCCGCTTCCGCTGATTGAGCATGGATCTGGTCACTGGTATCGGTGGCCACCGCAGCCGGGGCCTGGGCCCGTAGCCGGGACGCCTCTTCCCGGGCGGCGGCGACAATCTTTTCGGCTTCAAGACGGGCGGCGGCCAGTTCGGCCTCACCGGCCCCGGCGGGGGCTGCTTCGGCGGCCACCGTCACGGTTTCCGGCACAGCTTTCGGTTGAGCAGCGATGGTCGAAGCCACCTCCGCTTCGGGTACTTCGGGCCGCTGTTCCAAACCGGCGCGCTGAACAATCTCCGCCACCGCTTCTTCCCATTCGATGGCCATCACATGAACCCCGGCCACCCCCTTGATCTCGCGGCACTGCTGGATGATATCAACGCAGATGTTGATCCCTTCTTCTTCCTTGTCCTTGGCGCCCTGCAACCGCTTGATCACCTCGTCGGGGACATCCAGGCCGGGGACGAAGTTTTTCATGTAGCGGGCCATGCCCACGGAACGGGGCGGGGTCACGCCGGCCAGAATATAAACCTTCTCGTCCAGACCCAAGTCGCGCACCGCCGCCATAAAAGCGGCAAAACGTTCCATGTTGTAGATGATCTGGGTTTGAACAAAATCGGCCCCGTTGCTCACCTTCTTGCCCAACCGGGCGGCCCGGGCCGCTTCACTGGGGCCGGCGAAGGGATTGGCGGCGCACCCCAGGAACAGACGGGGTTCATGGGCCTTGATCGCCTCACCGCACTGGAATTTTTGCTCATCCCGCATATCCCGCATCATGCCAAGCAGTTGAATGGAGTCCATATCGAAGACCCCTTTGGCGCCGGGATGGTTGCCGAATTTCTGGTGATCGCCGGTGAGGCAGAGCAGGTTTTTCAGCCCCAGGGCCGAGGCCCCGAGGATGTCGCTCTGCATGGCCAGACGGTTGCGGTCCCGGCAGGTCATCTGGATAACCGGTTCCACCCCCTCGGCCTGCACCAGCAGCCCGGCCCCGATGCTGGACATGCGGACAATGGCGGTCTGGCAATCGGTGATATTGACCGCGTCCACCCGGCCCTTGAGCAGCCGCGCCTTCTTGCGCACCACCTCGGGGTCGGCGCTCTTGGGCGGCCCCAGTTCCCCGGTCACCGCAAAGGCCCCGGACTTGAGCACCCGCTCCAGCCGACTACCGGCTTTCATCGCTGTTTCCATATCAATCCTTCCGTAGTTTTTGAAGGTTTAAATTTACACCAAACCAAGCGGTCACCTTACCAGGCATTACCAAAAGCCTGACCATCAACCAGCCAAGGAGCATAAACGTGCGACAGTGCCGCAGATTCGGGCAAGCGGTCAGGCGCCGCGTACCCCAGGTACGCAAGCCAGACCGATCGCCCGAAGATGTGGTGCTGTCGTGCGTTTATGCAGGACCATGGCAGCCGGCGCCCGGCACTCCTCCGGTGAGATCTCGGCGCATGGCCATGTCGAAGAGCACCCGCTCGCTCTTCTTATTGATCCCCAGCGCCTCGCGCTTGGCATCGATTTTAGCCACCATCAGCTCGGCCAGCTTCTGCGGATCGCTCTCCACGTTCCAATGAGCCCCCAGGGGACCCATCAAGCCTTCCAGCAGGTACTTGTTGAACTTTTTGGCCCCGGAAACCGGCAGATCCTGGAACACCACCTGGGCGCCGCTGGCGACAAAATACTGGCCGATTGCCACCGCCTTCTCGCTCATCCACAGCGGCGCGGTGCCGATGGCCGGCAGATCGGTGATGTCCTCGCCCAAGCCACCTTCCTTGACTATCTGGGTGGCGGCTACCAGGATCCGCGAGTTATCGACGCAACTGCCCATGTGCAGCACCGGCGGCATCCCCACCGTTTCACAGATCTCTGCCAAGGAGTCGCCGCAGAAGCGGGCCGCCTCGGGATTAACCAGACCGGCCCGCCCCAAAGAGGTGGCGGCGCAACCGGTGGCCAGCACCAGGACGTTATTCTTGATGAGATGCCGGGCGATCAATTCGTGGGTGTCATCGGCCAGCCGGAAGTTGTCACAGCCCACCATCACCCCGATCCCGCGAATGCGGCCGTTGATAATGTTGTCGTTGAGCGGCCGGTAGCTGGCCCGGAAACGGCCGCCCAGCATGTAGTTGATGGTTTCATGGCTGAAGCCCACCACCACGTCGAGCTTCTTCTCTTCGGGGATAAAACATTCGCCCCGCTTTTTGAAGTTTTTGATGGCGTGGGTGAGGATCTGCTTGGCGGAGTTGAGGGCCTCGTGCTCGTCGAACTGGATATGCACCCCGCCGGGCATTTTGGCCCGGTAGTTGGTGGTGATGATATCGGTGTGGAAACCATTGGCCACCTGGGCCAGTGACTCCATGGTGCACTGGACGTCCACAACCATGGCCTCGAGAGCGCCGGTGGCGATGGCGATCTCCTGCTGGACAAAGCCGGCGGCCACCGGGATGCCGCGACGCATCAAAATTTCGTTGCCGGTACAGCAGACCCCGGCCAGGTTGATCCCCTTGGCCCCCTGCTTCTTGGCCAGTTCCACCATCTCCGGGTCCTGGGCGGCAATACACAGGGATTCGGCCAACAGCGGCTCATGGCCGTGGACGGCGATGTTGACCTGGTCGGGCTTGAGCACCCCGAGATCGACGATGGAACGGCGCGGTACCGGAGTGCCGAACATGATATCGGTGAGTTCGGTGGAAAGCATGGAGGAGCCCCAGCCGTCGGACAGGGCGCAACGGGAAGCCTGGAGCATGATGTTTTCGTAATCCTGATCCACACCCATGTGGGTGCGGTGCATCATCTCCACCACCTCGCGGTCGACGCCGCGGGGAAAGATATTGAGTTTCTTCCACAGGGCCTGGCGCTTTGCGGTGGCCCGCTTGGTCATGGAAAGGGGCTCATCGTCCTGCTTGCCGAACTCGGCCAGGGCCTTTTCCCCCACCTCCAGGGCGATCTCGTTGATCTCCCGATCCTCGGTGGCGACATCGAAGACAGCGGCCAAGGATTTCAGCTTCTCCACATCCTTGATCTGGTGCGGCCCATGTCCTTTGGCGGTTTCAATAAACCCCTTGACCATCTCTCGGGCATGGTCGGTATGGGAGGCGGAGCCGGCGGCGACGATCCGGGCGAAGTTACGGGCGGCCACGGTATCGGCGCTCACCCCACAAATGCCGAGCATATCTTCGATGCCGTCAATGATCTGGCAGGGCCCCATGTTGCAGTTACGGCAACAGGTGCCGCCGGAACCGAACAGACAGGCGCTCATGCCCCGGCGTTGGACCCGGTCGTAGGCGGTTATTACGTTCTGGGCCGGCTTGGCCGCCAGAACATCCTTGCTGGAGCCGCATTTGATAATATCGCTGCAGCCCTCACATCCGTTTCTCATAGCCATGATGGTTCCCCACAAGTAATTTCGTTAATGATCGGCGTAAAATTAATCAAGCCAAGCCGGCGGCCTGCTTGGCCGCCTGCACGGTGTTTTTCATCAGCATGGTGATGGTCATGGGGCCCACCCCGCCGGGCACCGGCGTAATGCAGGCAGCCTTTTCCTTGATCCCTGCAAAGTCCACATCACCGGCCAGGATGGCCTTGCCGGAGTCGCTCATGCCGATACGGTTGACCCCGACATCGATCACCGCCACCCCATCCTTGACCATATCGGCGGTGATCATCTTGGGCACGCCGACGGCGGCGATGATGATATCGGCCCGCTTGGTGTGGGCGGCGATATCCTTGGTGCGGGTGTGGCAGAGGGTAACGGTGGCGTTGCCGCCGTCCCGTTTTTGCAGCATCAGGTTGGCGATGGGCTTGCCGACGATGTTGCTGCGGCCGACAATCACCACCTCGGCGCCGCTGGTCTCCACCCCGCTGCGGGTGAGCAGTTCCAGGATACCGTGGGGGGTGCAGGGCAGGAAGCACTGCTCACCCAAAACCATCTTGCCCACGTTGACCGGATGGAAACCGTCCACGTCCTTATCGGGGTCGATGGCGTAGAGCACCTTGGCTTCGTCGATATGCTTTGGCAGGGGGAGTTGGACGAGAATGCCGTTGATCTTGGGATCCTGGTTGCACTTGGCCACCAGGTTGAGCAATTCGTCTTCGGGGGTGTCGGCGGGCAGGGTGATCTGCTCGGAATGGATCCCCAGCTCCTTGGCGGTCTTGTTCTTGGCGGCCACGTAAGACTGGGAGGCGGGATCTTCGCCCACCAGGATGGTAACCAGGCCGGGCACCACATTGTGCTTGGCCTTAAGGGTTTCAACTTCGGTCTTCAACTCGGCGCGAATTTCCTTGGCCACCTCGGTTCCACTGATGATTTTGGCACTCATGGTTTTGCTGCCCTCCTGATTCTGGAACTTTAATCGAAAAAAATTCAGAAACGTGCACCGCTGCCTCTTGGCGCAGTTTCTTGTCGGTCTGATCAAAGCACGCTTGTCCCCTCTCGTTTTCCTGGCCTTGAAGTGGTCTGGAAAGCGCGCTGAAGCGAGGGTATTGCTACCATGGGGAAAATAACAGCGAGCCGGAACTGAATTTCTTAACGAATTTCTATTCCATTTTCAAGAAATTTTCCAAGAAAATGCTGGCAACGTGGCCGGTATTACAAAAAAAATGAAGGTGTGCTCAGCTTTTCGACGCCCTGGCGGTCCGGTCATTGGCCAGTTTTACAATGATTCCGTTGGCCTGATTCAGGCGGCTGACCAGGGATTTGAACAGGTGTTTGCCCACATCCGGGTATTTCTCAATCACCTCCAGCAACTTATCCCCGGGGAACCGTTTGACCTTGCAACGCCCCTGGGCCAGAATCGTGGCACTGCGCGGTTCCCCGGAAATGGCGCTCATCTCGCCAAAGTACTCGCCGGGCTCGGTGATTTCAGCGATTTTTTTACCGTCCCGGACCACGTTGAGGGCGCCGTTGACCAGCTTGAAGAAGTCCCGATCGGTGTTGTCCTGGCGGATGATAATGTCACCATCCTGGTACTCTTCGATATCCGGATGCACCAGATAAGCCGGCAGGCTCTCTTCGGTGATCACTGTACGCCGCAGCACCTCTTCAATGCTGGTCATCCCTTCCCGGACCTTTTGCAAGCCCGCATCCCGCAAGGGAGTCATTCCCTCCTGGACGGCGATTTTACGCAACTGGTCCTCCGGGACCTCGGCATTGATGGCCTTGGCCACCTCATCGGTGACCTCCATCAGTTCAAACAACCCCACTCGTCCTTTGTAGCCGCGCCCGTTGCAGGCCGGACAACCCACGGGGCCAAATATTTTCAGATCAGAGAGTTCCTCTTCATCAAAGCCCATTTTGACCAACTCTTCCTGGTCCAGGGAAGCTACATCCACCGGCGCCTTGCACTTCGGGCACAGCCGCCGGGCCAGGCGCTGGGAGAGCACCATGGTCACCGCCGAAGCCAGCATGTACGGAGGGATCCCGATGTCCACCAGGCGGCCGATGGTGGCCGGGCAGTCATTGGTATGCAGGGTGGAAAGCACCAGATGGCCGGTCATGGCTGCCTTGATTGCAATCTCGGCGGTTTCCATGTCCCGGATCTCACCCACCATGACAATGTCCGGATCCTGCCGGAGAAAGGCCTTGAGGGCGGCAGCAAAGGTCATTCCCACCTCGTTGATGACGTTGACCTGGTTGATCCCCTTGAAGTTGAACTCCACCGGGTCTTCCGCGGTGAGAATCTTGATGTCTTCACTGTTAAGTGAATTGAGAATGGAGTACAGGGTAACGGTTTTACCGCTACCGGTGGGGCCGGTAACCAGCAGCAGGCCCTGGGGCTGGGAAATACAGCGTTTCAACATCTCGAAGGTCTTGCGCTCAAAGCCCAGTTGGGTGAGATCCACGTTAAGGCTGCTCTTATCGAGGATCCGCATGACGATGGATTCCCCAAACAGGGTGGGCAGGGTGGAAACCCGAAAATCAATGGCCCGGTTGCGCCCCATCTTGATCCGGATCCGGCCGTCCTGGGGCACCCGGCGCTCGGTGATATCGAGCTGGGACATGATCTTGATCCGCGAGTTGAGCGCATTTTTGATGCTCAACGGCAGATTCATCGACTTATACAGCGCCCCGTCCAGGCGATAGCGGACCTGCAGGTTCTTCTCGTAGGGTTCAATGTGGATATCACTAACCCCGTCCTGTACCGCCTTGACCAGGATGCCGTTGACCAGCTTGATGATCGGCGCATCGGAGGCCGAATACTCACCGCTGATCTCTTCCTCCTCAAAGCTTTCCAGCTCCAGGCCTTCGGCGGCTTCCGAGGCCAGGGCCCCAAAGTCATCGATCTGGGTAACCGGCACCTCATCTTCAAGCTGCTGATCCTTCTCGTTCTGCAGCAGCTTCTGGTACTCATCATCGCTGATCTTGTAATGGGTACGATAGGCCTCGATAATATCCCGTTCGGAGGACACCCCCACGGTAAGAGGCATCCCGACTTCACCCTGCAGATTTTCCACCGCCTGGGTATCGGTGGGTTCGGCCATGGTGATCTGCAGGTTTTTTCCGATGATCCGCAGCGGGAAAGCCAGGTATTTGCTGGCGATCTCATAGGACATTTTGGCCAGTGCTTCGGCCTTGGGCGTTTCCCGGCTAATGGTTACCGGCTGATAGTTGTGCTGACGACTGAGAAAATTGATAACCGTGTTTTCATCGATATAACCGAGTTGCAACAGGATGGAACTAAGGCGGCCGCCCTTTTTCTTTTGCATGGCCAGGGCTTCATCAAGCTGGTTGCTGCTGATCTGCCCTTCTTTGCGCAGCAATTCGCCGATCTTTACTTTGCCGGCCCCCGACTGGTCCTTGACCGAGGCGCGCAGGGTGGATTTTTGAGTTTTTTGAGCCATGCAGTGTCCCTGAATATAAAAAAACCAAACGCCCCCCACCTTCACGGCAAAAAAACGACGGAGGGAGGCATTATTTATCAAAAATAGCAGAAAGATGGATTTAACTGTAAAAATAATCCATCTTTGTCGATTGCCCAGAATAACCGTCTAACCGCTCTTTTGCAAGCATCCAGCCAGGGATTACAAGCCCCAGCCAAGGTCTTTTGCGGCAGGCAGCCGAAAGGGGTTACAAGACTTTGACTTGACCAACTGTCCATTGTTCGGATAATCTGATTGATATTATGCAGTTCCAACCATATATCAGATAAAAATGGGAGATGCCCATGCGTTGTCCTAAATGCGGTTTTATTTCTTTTGACGGTCAGGAAAGCTGCGGCAAATGCCATCGTGATCTGACCGAAATCGCCGGCAAACTCAACGGGACCGTCTACCAGGTGACTCCCCCCGCCTTCCTGGTTGAAGCCCTGAACGATATCACCACCGCCGGGGCAGAAGACGACGCCTTCGACCTGGAAGCCGCCGAGAGCGAAGAAAGCGCTTCGGCACCCTTTGAACTCGAGCCGGACAGCCCGGAACCGCTGACAGGAGATGAAGAACCAGGCGACCTCGACCTGGATCTCGATGACCTGGAACCAATGGCGGAACTCGCCGAAGAAGGTGCCGATGGGATAGAGTTCAGCCTGCCGGAGCCGGAAGAAACCACAACCGCAACGGGCGCTGAGTCCACCGCCGCCGATCTGGAACAGGAAACTGCCGGGCCGAGCGAAATGGAGTTGGAACTGGAGATGCCCGAACAGTTACCGCCGGAGCCGGAAGAAGTGGAGCTGGAATTTGCCATGCCGGAGCCGGTCGCTCCACCGGAGCCAGCCGCCCCAACTGAAACACCGCAACCGCCCCTACCCCAACCAGCAGCAGACGAACCGATCATCCCTGAGTTGGAACTGGCCCTGGAGGAACCGGAGTTGGCCGAGCCGGAACTGGAAACAGCAGCTCAACAGCCACCGGCGGCGGCCGAACCGGAAGAATCGGAGGAATCAGCAGGTTCGGAGTTGGAACTGAGCATGGAAATCCCGGAACTGGAAGAGCCATGGACGGGCACCCAGGCAAGTGCGCCACCGCCCGAGGAAGATAAACCGGCACTGGTTGAACCGGAAGGCCTGGATCTGGAACCCTCGCTGCCGGAGGAAGAGGCGGTGGCTGCACCGGCCCCCGAGGAAGAAGCCGAGGCGGGCAAAGCGACGGCAGAGGCACCCGCACCGGCGGGTATTGTCATGGAACCGGCCGCCGCTGCCCAGTCTTCGCCACCGGATAACCTGGAAGAAAAAGTAGCCGAAACGGCAGCCAGCGAGCTGGAGCCGGCGGAGTTCGACTTCGACAGCCTGGAGCCGTCGGCCATGGAGCCGACGGAGATTGAACTGGCCCCGCCGGAACCCAGTGATGCCGATTTCGATTTTGACACGGTAGAAGTAGATGAAACCACTGCGGGAAAGCTGGACCTGGAGGCGCAGGAAGAGGTTTTTGAGCTTGAAGGCGAGGAGACCGTCGCCCCGGGCGAAACAACTGCCGCTGCTGCCGCCGGCGCCCATGATGAAGAAACCCTTGACCTGGTTGACGCAGTGGCCAGTGATGTGGCCGATATGATGAGCGAACCCGAGCCGGCTATGCCGTCGGAAGAGGAGGACCGGAGACCACCGGTCAACATGGCCGCCCTGACCGACCTGACCGACCTGACCGACCTGGTGTCCCCCCGGCGCCCCGATGGTTCATCGCCCGGCTCGAGGGAACCGCAGGGAGAACAGGTGTTCGAGGATATTCTGGGGCTGCTGAAAGAGCCGACCACTACTGGAGCCGGCCCCGACAAGCGCCGGCGTTAGCGGCCCGCCATGGCAAAGGGCCGTTTTAGACCGGCGCCTGGCTCAAGCTGCCGATCGCCCTCCTCTACCGACTAGCGGAAGAGCTTATCGTTGTTGGCAACCTTGCGCACCAACTCACGGTAATCTTCCGCCCCGGTGGAGCCGGGAGCGAATTCGAAGATGGTCTGACCGGCCGAGGGTGATTCCGACAGGTGTACATTGTGCCGGATCGGCTTGCACAGCATGTGCCCGTACAACTCCTCAATCTTTTCGAGAATATTATTGCACTTCTTAACCCGTTGATCGTGAAAGGTGGGCAGAATGTACTTCAATGCCACCTCCTTGCGGTGCTTCTGGATGGCGGACAGGCTCTTGAGAAATTCCACCAGACCCTGCAGCGTCATAATCTCCAGCGAAACCGGGGTCAGCACCTCGTTGACATAAAACAGCACGTTGACCGTGAGCGGGTCCCAGCCCGGCGAGGTATCAACCACGATGTAATCAAATTGGTGCTCCAGTGGTTTCAGTGCCTCGGCAATGGTCAGCTCTCCGCCGAAGTCCTTGCGGTCAATCAAGCGCTTGAGGCCAGCCAGGGATTTCCCGCCAGCCAACAGCCAGAGCCGCTCCCGGGCCTTGAATACCGCTTCCTCCGGGGTCAGTTCTTCGGTCACCAGCTCGGTGAGCCCGCCTTTGGGCCGCACCCCCAACACAAAGCTGTCCTGCCCCTGCGTATCGGTATCAACCAGCAGCACCCGGTAACCGGCGTAGGCCAGACCGGCCGCCAGGTTGACCGAAGTGGTGGTTTTGCCAACCCCGCCCTTGCTGATACACACTCCGATCCGGCGCACCGGCTGCGCCCCGGGGGTCACCAGTGGTGAGGAGGGTTTTTGAGGGGAAGCGGCCGGTGCCGATGGCAAGGGAAATTGCTGCCCGCAATTTTTGCATTTCACATTCTTTACATTGGGAGGGATTTTGCCTTTTTCAATATTATATTGCTGCTTGCAGTGCGGGCAGATCAATAACATGTCTGTATCGCCTCCTCATTGGTCTATCAATATCAGATAAATTCAGGTAAGAGTTCACAGGGCGCCCAGGCTTACGGCAATCAGGCCGGCCCAGCGCAGATCAGGTACTCAAGCCGACCTGAGCGCTGCTTTCGGGGTGCTACTGGACAGTTTTACCGTCACGATTTATTTTGCAGCCACTGTGCCAGCAGGCTGTACTCCCGCTGATGTTCAAAGTCCTGTACCACAATCCGCACCGCCGCTTCCAGCAGGGCTGAGCGGGACGGGGGGCGACCATTGCCCACCGGAAAAAGCCGGTCAATCTCCGGCATCACCCTCTCCAGCCGCTCCAGAATCTCCGGGGTAAGGTAATGGGTCACCTTCTTTTTCTTGCCCGCACCGACATGGTCGGGCCATTTTCCGGCACTGTTGGTCGGCGGCTGTTGCTGCTGTAAAAAGCGGCTCAACTCATCCAATTCCAGTGAGCCATCCGACGCGCCACCGGTAAGCACATCGGTAAGGATATCATTATTTTTCCGTGAAGCCATGCCTTTTCCTGCCATTACTGGTTTGTTACTCATCGCTTTTGAACAGTTGGGCCCGCAAACGGGCAACATGGGCCAGCAAATGCTGCCTGCTCGTCTCATCCAGATCCACCAGGTCAATCCCGCAAAGATAGTCGTTACCCTCCCGGGAGATATGCACCACCTTGCCGGTGAGACGCAAGTCGACATCGCCCAGTTTAAGCTCCACGGCCAGCGGTGGCCCTTCAGGATCAAAAGCTTCCGGGGGCCGGAAACGGACGCCGATCCCGTGATTGCTCAAATTAAAGATCTCCCGTTCCCGGCCGTTGATTTTAACCGTTACTTCATCAAGCCCGGAAACCGGCAGCCGAAAGCTGTGGCGGGTAACCTGTTCCTGGTTCATTTATCCACCTATTTACCATGCAAGGGTTTCTTTTTTTGTTTACCCAAAGACCATTTTTGCCCACAAGCCTTGATTGGGCGCCACGCAACCGGAGCCCTGGTTAAAATTTGGCCATAAAGTTTTTAAGCGCCATCTTAAGCCATTGCATTGATTCCTCGCCGGCCACCAGAAAAAGAAAGCCTTTAACGTCCTTATCTTCAAAATTGAACACCGTTTTAATCAAAATCGCCATCTTGTCCGGATCATTGAGTTTGGAGGAAATGGCCTCACTGGAAAGGTTGTCGATCACCAGTTGCGGCACCAGCCGGGGAGGCGAAAACGAAACATTGTCGTCCAGCAACTCGGCCACCTTGCCGACACAGGCGCCGATCAAGATATTGCCAACCTCCAGCAGGGTCTCCTTTTCCAGCAAGGGGCTCTTTTCTCCCAAAGGCAGTTCATCATCGTCGTCGAACAGGCTGATCAGCCCTTTGCTGGCCGAAGAAGGAAAGGCCAGGAAGGCCGAACCGGTATATTTACCCCAGAAATTCTGTTCAATCATATTCAGGGTATCGTCGGTTTTGGTATCCTGCTTGATCCATTGCAAAAGGTCATCGGCCTTGAGAAACTCCACCTTGGGTGCGGTCAGCAGGATCCGGATATCCACCACCTTGGCAAGATCCGCGGAGGCCTTGCCGAAGGCAATGTTCATGACCTCCTCCAGGATCTTTGCGTCGTCTTGCGAGAATGCGGTTACCTCTTGAGATCTGTTCATTTTATCCCCGCTTTATTTTCTATATCAGACCAGTTTTGGCCAAACCGTCGGCAAGCGTTTCCGGCGAAGGCGGTTTTGGGATAACCATGGCGGCCCCCAAAGCCATAACCTTCTCATAAGCTTTCGGCTGAATATCGGCGGTAAGCACGATTACCAGCGCGTCGGGATCGACCTTTTTAATCTCCGCCAGAGCCTCAAAGCCATCCATCACCGGCATAGTGAGATCCAGCAGGGTTGCATCCGGCCTGACTTCCTGGAACTTTTCCAGCCCCTGGCGACCGTCATCGGCCTCATACAGTTCAAAATCATGCCCTTTGGGCAGGCATTTTTTAATTATCGACCGTGATACGGGTGAATCATCAACAACCAGCAGTTTTTTGGCCATAATCAAGTCCCCTCCAGACAACGTTTATCGATTGCTACCGGCAATCTCCGAAAGGATATCCACCAGTTGATCACCAATAACCGCATGGGTATCCTTATCTTTCGGCGACTTGCCATGTTTGGCCAACACCTCCTTGCTGGAGGTCGGCAGCAGTTCATCCAGAATAGATTGCGCCGCTTCCGCCGGAATTTCCTCTTTGTCGACATACTTTTCCAGCAAGGTCAACAGGGCGGAGGCCAGGTTGGTTTCGTAAATGTAGGCCTCGGTTACATCGTTCACCGAGATGTAGACGTACTCAATCTCCTTGTTTTCGTTTCGCAACGGGCCCATGGTGCAGCTCTGCTGCATGTAGTTGATTTCTGATACGAAATTGCTCTCCGGCTTGAAAGGAAAAATGTAACCGTAAAGCTTCTGGGGGAAGAAGTAGTGGTTGCCAAAGGTTACCACTGCCCTGAAATTACGAAGAAATTTCTTGTTTCTGAAGTGCGGGTAGTAATCGAAGATGGCAGCCCCTTTGATTTCGTTAAAGGGGATGCCGCTGTGTACTGCCATCCAGCGATTCCAGTATCTAATCCTGAAGTCCCGGTCGAGAATAACCAGCCCCAGGTCGATGGAATCCAAAATCTGATTAAGAATCATTAGCGGCTTGTCGTGGTAAATTCCCTGCCTTATCGGCAGTATAAGTTGATAGTTTCAAACAAATTAAGCCCTGACCACAATTTGCAGGTATCTTATAGTAAACAATCAGATTTAGCAAGAAATACATCATTCTGCGCCCGGCGGGCAAGCTTTGGCATCACTTCACTGGAAGCTTCGGCAGAGTTGGCGCCAGAACAAAAAAAGGCACCCGGTGGCGGAAAGCCACCAGGTGCCTTTTTGTTGTGCGGCAAGTAAACAGCCCGTTGCAAAACGGTGGCTGTTAGCCGGTCTGGATTAGAATACGCCCTTAACCTTGCCGGTTTCCACGTCGACATCGATCCGGCGGTAGGCGGGATCGGAGGCGGTACCGGGCATCAGGCTGATGGCCCCGGCCACTGGCACGACGAAACCGGCCCCCTTGTAGGTAAGGATGTCGCGCACCGGCAGGGTCCAGCCCTTGGGTACACCCTTGAGGGTCGGGTCGTGGGACAGAGACAGATGGCTCTTGACCATGCAGGTACCCATTTCCTTCATCTCCGGGTCGGCTTCCATACGCTTGAGCTTGGCCTTGGCATCCGGGGTGTAGCTGACGCCGTCGGCCCCGTAGACCTCCTTGGCGATCAGTTCGATGCGTTTTTCAAGCGGGGTGTCCAGCTCGTAGAGGAAACGGAAATCGTTCTCTTCCTCGCAGGCATCCACCACCGCGTCGGCAAACTCCAAGGCCCCGTCGCCGCCGTGCTCCCAGTGGCGTGACAACGCCACCCGGGCCCCGGCCGCTTCGCAGAGCCGCCGTACGGCCTTGATCTCGTTGTCGGTATCGGTGTAGAAGGCGTTGATGCAGACCACCGGATTAATCCCGGCCTTCTTGACCGTTTCGATGTGATGCAGAAGGTTCTTGCAGCCCTCTTCCACCCAGCCGACGTTCTCCTTGCCGTACTCTTCCGGCATGGGCCGGCCCGGTACGGGGATGGGGGCACCGCCGTGGCACTTAAGCGCCCGGATGGTGGCCACCACCACCGCACAGTGCGGCTTGAGCCCGGAGTAGCGGCACTTGAGGTTCCAGAACTTCTCAAAACCGATATCGGCACCGAAGCCGGACTCGGTAACGTTGTAATCGGCCAATTTCAGGGCCACCCGGTCGGCGATAACCGAACTCTGGCCAATGGCGATATTGGCAAAAGGACCGGCGTGCACCACCACCGGCTGACCTTCCAGGGTCTGCATCAGGTTGGGGTTAAGGGCCTCCACCATCCAGGCGGTCATGGCCCCGGCCACGTCCAGATCGGTGGTGGTGATGGGCCGATCCTGCTTGTCGTAGGCCACCACGATCTTGCCGATCCGCTCACGCATGTCCTTGAGATCCTTGGCCACCGAGAGGATGGCCATGATCTCGGAGCTTACCGCGATGGCAAAGCTGCTCTGCATGTTGAAACCATCCATCTTGCCGCCCTGGCCGATGGTGATGTTGCGCAGAGCCTGGGCGCAGTAATCGATGATCCAGTTGAACTCCACCTTTTTGGGATGGATATCCAACCGTTTCAAGCCGCGTTTGGCCAACTGCTCGTCGGTGTAATTGGCCTCGTGCTGCATCCGCGAGGTAAGCGCCACCATGCCCAGGTTGTGGGCGTTCATAATGGCGTTGATATCACCGGTGAGCCCCAAAGAGAACGGGGTCAAGGGGATGCACTGCGCCAGACCGCCGCCGGCGGCGGAACCCTTGATGTTCATGGTCGGACCGCCGGAAGGCTGGCGAATGGCGCCCACCACCGACTTGTTGCGCTTGCCCAGGCCCTGGACCAGACCCATGGCGCAGGTGGACTTGCCCTCGCCCAAGGGGGTGGGGGTGATGGCGGTGACATCGACATACTTGCCGTCGGGCTTGTCTTTGCAGCGATCCAGAATCTTGCGGTAGTCGAGCTTGGCCACGTAATGGCCGTGGGGCAGCAGTTCCTCTTTTTGCAGGCCCAGCATCTCGCTCAGCTCGAAGACGTCTTTCATGCGGCTTTCCGCCTCTTCCGCAATTTCCCAGTCCGCATGTTTGGTCGGATCTAATGCCATGGTGTTTCCCTCCTTAGTTTTGCCTTGGTTAATAATGAAAGGTTGCCGGAATATCTTCCGAATGGTTGAACCGTTGAAGAAACCTCACCCCAGTGCCCTTGCATATCCTGATCCCCGCTTCACTGCCGGCGGCCGGGCCGCTACTCGTAAGCGATCACGGGGCACCATGTGACCGCTTACTCCTTGGATTATCGTCACCCATGGGTATCCATCAGTTACCGCTACTCCCCCTGCAGGGCGTCAAAGACCCCCGGAAAACGCCTTTGCATTTCGAGCAGCAGCGGGTTCATCACCTCGCGCATGGAAGGTTCCGCCGCCCGGGTGGTACGCAGGCGAAAGATGTGCAGCCATTCCAGCAGGTTGGCGTAAACGATTATTTCAGTCTTGCAGGAGTTGGGCAAAACGGTGCGGGCCGCCTGGGGGGAGGAGGTTTCCAGCAGTTGCAGATAAATCTTTTCGCACCCCTGCATGGCCTGCTGCCAGAGCCGGTATTCCTCACTGCCCTCGGCATAAAACAGCGGCCGGATAAAGGTTACTTCGTTGCCGAACTTGTCCTGGGAATAACGGCAGTAACGCTGGCTTTCCTGGAGAAAGGAACAGGGCCGGTGGCGGACCAACTCATGGGTTACCGCCCGGTTGGTGATAAAGCGCACCGCCAGGTGCCGGTGCTTGACCAGCAGGTCGGCAGGCAGGGCGTCCACCTCGGCCAGGGTTAATTTTTCCACTTCCACCCCGGTCTGGGGCAGAAAGCCGCGCTTGCCGGCGAGATCAAAAAAAAACAAAGGGTGGCGCTGGGCCAGCATGGCGGTCATGCCCTTGACCAGCTTGACGTTGCCGCAGTTCTGGTAAATCTCCCGGAAGGCCCGGACGGTACCGCTGACCAAAAGCATCTTTTCCTTTTTGGCCGGCCGGTCGATCTGCATGTATTTGGGCTGGGCGGCCAGGAACTGGTCGATGATGGCTTCGGTCTCGCAATAGACCCGCAGCGACAGGGCTGCCATTTCCATCACCGAGTTGTGCCCATACTCCATGACCTTGCGGATGAAAGGTTCGGCCGAGCTGTCGGTGATCCTGTCTTCGCTTTTGTAGCAAAGCCGGCCGCAGCTTTCAATCCGCCGGGCCATGCTCTGGCGGTCGAGATCATCGAGTATGGTGGCCGAAGCCGGCACAATCCGCATGGTTCAACTCCTCTCCGGTTCAGGAACACTCACAGCGACAGCCGGTCCCACCCACCGAGCCCTGGTGGCTGGACTGCCAGAACGGCGACATCTCGCGGAGCTTGGCGATAATTCCCGGCATCTTGGCGATCACGTAGTCAATTTCTTCCTCGGTATTGAAGACACTGAGGCTTAAGCGCACCGAGCCGTGGGCGGCGGTGAAGGGAACCCCCATGGCCCTGAGCACATGGGAGGGCTCCAGGGAGCCGGAGGTGCAGGCGGAACCGGAAGAGGCACAGATCCCGTACTGATCGAGATGCAGCAGGATGGACTCCCCTTCCACATATTCGAAACTGATGTTGGTGGTGTTGGGCAGCCGCTGCTCTTTGTGACCGTTTAAGATGGCGTTGGGAATTTGGCTCAGCAGCCCCTCTTCCAGCTTGTCGCGCAGTTGCCGTACCCGGCTGTTTTCTTCTTCCAGGCGGGCGGCGGCCAACTCGCAGGCCTGGCCCAGGCCAATGATGGAAGTGACGTTTTCGGTCCCGCCCCGGCGCCCCTTCTCTTGGTGGCCGCCGATGATCAGCGGGGCAAAAGGGGCTCCCTTGCGAACATAGAGCGCGCCGACCCCCTTGGGGGCATGCAGTTTGTGACCGGAGATGGAAAGCAGGTCGATGGCCGACTCAGCCATGTTGATGGGGATCTTGCCCACCGCCTGCACGGCATCGGTGTGAAAGAGCACCCCTCGACTTTTGGCTATTTTAGCCATCTCCTCCACCGGGAAGAGCACCCCGGTTTCGTTGTTGGCCCACATCACGCTGACCACCGCGGTGTCATCGTTCAAGGCAGCTTCATACTGTTCAAGGTCCAACAGGCCATCACGATCCACCGGCAGTTTGGTCACCCGGTGTTTGTGGCCGGTGAGCCGGTCGAGATGCTCGCAAAGATGCTTCACCGCCGGGTGTTCCACCCGGGTGGTGACGATATGGCGTTTTTCGGGAAAGGCCTGGAGGGCGGCCAGAATGGCAGTGGAGTCGCTCTCGGTGCCGCAGCTGGTAAAAACAATCTCCTCGGCGGTGGCCCCGATCAGTGAGGCCACCTGCTGGCGGGCGGTGGCCAGGGTGCGACCAACTTGGCCACCGAAGGAGTGCATGGAGGAAGGGTTGCCGTAAAGTTCGCCGAAATAGGGCAGCATGGCCTCCAACACGGCAGGGTCGACCTTGGTGGTGGCGTTGTTGTCCAGGTAAATAACCGGGGGCTGATCAGCCATGATTAACGGGCCTCCTCGACGATCAGGCTATCGAGCACCTGTTCGCGCAGCTTCTTCTCCACGTATTCCTTCAGGGTGAGCTTCGATTTTTTACAGGTGACGCAAGCGCCGCGCAGGGCCACGGTGACAAAATCGCCGTCGAGGTCCACCAGTTCGATGTCTCCCCCGTCCTTGCGCAGCGCCGGCCGGATCTCCCGCTCGAAAAGCTCCTCGATCATCTTGATCTTCTGGATATTGGTCAGCTTTTTGGCCGGCTCGGCGGCCGGTTCCGCCTTGCTCTCCTGCCGTTCTTCCCGCAAAATCTCTTCCAGCCGCTCATGGCAACGGCCGCAGCCGCCGCCGGCCTTGGTGAAGTTGGTGATCTCCTCCACCGACTTGAGCTTGCTTTCATGAATGGCCCGCCTGATCTCCAGGTCGGTGACCCCGAAACATTCGCAGACCACCTCGCCCTGAGCCATGGGAATGGGGATGCCACGATAGTTGGCAATGGCCGCCTCCAGGGCCTCGCGCCCCATCACCGAGCAGTGCATCTTTTCCTTGGGCAGCCCACCAAGTTCCTGGGCGATATCCTCGTTGCTGATCTTCTCGGCTTGATCCAGGGTCAACCCCTTGATCATCTCAGTTAAGGCCGAGGAAGAGGCAATGGCGCTGGCGCAACCAAAGGTTTTGAACTTGGCGTCGGCGATTTTGCCGTCCGGGCCGAGTTTGATAAAAAGCTTCAGGGCATCACCGCAGGCCAGGGAGCCCACCTCGCCAATGCCGTCGGCATCGGGAATTTCCCCAACGTTACGGGGGTTCATGAAATGCTCCCGTACCTTATCCGTATATTCCCACATTCCAAACCTCTAGCGCCGGCACCCGCCGGACAAATGGCGGCTGCATTTTATCAATTGACCGTTTAGCGCCTGCCAACGAGGCCTAACTGGTCGTATTTTTCCCCAAAAGAGCGAAGGACCATGAGACGGCCGGGGCCCCAGCACAGCAGCCCAAGGCCACAAATCACGACAGGATAATTTGTCATTACCTAAAAATCAACGTAAACCTTGAGGGTGGGCAGGACAACGTCCAAGTCATTTGGTTGTGGTTAGTGGCCGAGCCTCCGGCGTCAGCCAAGCCGGTAGGTAACCGGGACCACCAGGATGGCCCTGGCCGGGGGACTGGGGAAGGGAGCTGATTTTTTTATGGTCTGCACGGCATTGTCATCCAGCAGGGAGAAACCGGAGCTTTCCATCACCTCGATGTTTTCCACCCCGCCGTCTTCCAAAATAACAAAGGAAACCAAAACCTTACCCTCCCAACCCATGCGCCGGGCCAGGCGCGGATAAACAATCCCCCGCTGGATCTCTTCCATGATGTAGTGGAAGTTGACCTCGAGATACTGGTCAACCAAAGGAGGTTCGGTGGGCGGCGATGGGCCGCCGGCCGGACCGGCGGCCAGCTCCTCGGAAGGGGCGCTGGCCCCCGGTCCGATCTCGGCAAGGCTCTGTGGCGGAGAGAATGGTTCGGGGCCGGCCGCCGGCGCCTGCTCCGGCAACTCTTGCGGCAGGGGTGGCACTGCCACCGGCGCCGGTTTCGGATCCGGTTCGGGTTCCGGTTCCGGTTCGGGCTCCGGTTCGGCAATGGGTAGTAGTACCTCGGGTTCACTTTTCAGCGGCTTAGCCGCGGCCAATTCCACCGACGGCTTCACCGGTGGCTCAACAGGGGCCACCGCCACCTCTGCAACTGCCGGCGGCGCCGGTGCCGCCGCCGGACCGGGGCCGTGGCTGATGGAAAAATCGATGACCAGCAGGTCCGGTTCGGTGGGAGTCAACCGCACCATCGCCACCAGCAACAACACCAGTGCTCCGTGCACCAGGCAGGAAATGATAAGGCCGCGCCACCGGTAACTCATGAAATCTTTTCGGTCTGCAGGCTGACCCGGGTAAACCCGAGCTCTTTAACCACATCCATCACCTCCACAAAGGTCTGCAGGGCAATGGAACGGTCAGCCTTGATCAGAATGGGCAGGGAGCGCTCTTTATGCCCCAGGCTCCGGCGCAGTTCGGCCAGTGATACCTCCCTGGCCTCAAGATAAAGATTGCCCCGGGCATCAACTTCAATGGTGCTCGGCTCTAACGGTGCGGCTTCCGACGAGGCGGCCTCCGGCAGTTGCACCGGAATGGCCCCGGCGGCAATAAAGGTCGAGGTGGTGAGCACGATCACCAGCAGAACGAGCATTACATCCACCAGCGGAATCACGTTCATGTTGTTGAAACCCTGCTCATCCATGCCTGATCTCCCAGTTGGTTACCAGTACCTTTACCCGCCGCTGCAGCAGGTTGTAGGCGGTCACCGCCGGAATCGCCACCAGCAACCCGGCGGCGGTTACTTTCAGGGCCAGGGACAGGCCCACCATAATCTGACCGGCATCCATCCGGCCGCTGGCCCCCATGTCGTAAAAGGTCAGCATAATTCCCAGAACGGTGCCCAACAGCCCCAGGTAGGGGGCATTGCGGCCGACGGTGCCGATCAGGTGCAGATTACCCGTCAACTCCAGTTCCAGCTTTCTCTTATCCTTGAATTCATCAAGCCGCAGGTTCCGGTAAACCATGAGCCGCTCGATGACGATGGCCAGCACCACGATGCTCATCAGGATGAGCAAACCGATAATGCCGTAATCTACCGTATATTTAATCCAATCCATAACAACTCACCTCCTGCCGTAACAATCAATTTGGACTCGCTAAAACCGCCACCGGCACCTCGCTAAACCGCGGTGAGCAGCCGCCAGCCCATGGTCAACATAATCAGCATACAGGCACCCTGCAGCCAGGGCTTGATTCCGGCGCATTGCCGCCGGATTTGCTGGCCGATCAGGGCCAGTCCACCGCCGGCGATAAGCAGCGGAGAAATCATCAAGGCCGTGCCGTAAAGCAGCCCGTAACCGCCACCGGCCAGCCAGGAGCCGCTGGCTGCAGCCAAAACCAGAATGGCCGCCAGCGGTGGACAGGGGACCAAGCTGGTGGCCATACCCAGCAACAGCAACGAGCCCCGCTTACCCGCCTGCGCCGGCCGGGGCCGGCAACCCTCTTTGGCAAACAGCGGCAGCAGCAGGGCCGCCCCGATCAGGGCCAGGCCAGGGATGAGCCGCTGCTGTTCGGCCCCGATGGTCAGCACCTGCCCCAGCAGCCCGGCGACGGCCCCCAGGAAGGCGTAACTCAAGGCCTTGCCCAACATGAAGAAAAGGGCCGCCAACAGCCCGTCGCGAAAACCACTGCCACACCCCAGCAAGTAGGGCCCCAGCCAGGGCAGGCAGCTTAAACTGCAGACCGTGGAACCGTACGCCAGCCCCAGCAGGAAAATACCCGCCGGCTCAAGCATTTTCCCCTTCCCCCTCGCCGGCCAACTCTTCGCCGGTCTCCAGGGCCAGCAGGGCCGCACCTAAAGCGGTGGTGATCTGCGGGGTGGGCGGCACGATCACCGGCCGCATCAGTTCATCTTCCAGAGCCGCCACCAACCCCTGGTTGCGGGCCGGCCCACCGTCGAAAAACACCGCGCCTTCGCCGGTAAAACGTTTGGCCAGCCTGGCCACCCGTTTGGCGATGGAATAATGCACCCCGGCGATCAGTTCCTCTTTGCCGTGGCCATTGGCCAGCAGGCTGATGATTTCCGACTCGGCAAAGACCGTGCAGGTGCTGTTGATGGTCAGGGGCACCCCCTGGGCCCGCATATGCAACGCGCCCAGCTGGTCCACCTCCACTTCCAGGTTGCGCGCCGTCATCTCGAGGAAACGGCCGGTACCGGCGGCACACTTGTCGTTCATGGCAAAGTTCTGGATCTGCCCCTCCCCGTCCAACTGGATCACCTTCAGGTCCTGGCCGCCGATATTGATGATGGTCCGCACCGGCTCCCCTTCCCGGCTGAAGGCCACCGCCCCTATGGCATTGGCGGTTATCTCGCTGATGGTCTCATCGGACTCCTTGAACAACTTACGGCCGTACCCGGTGGAGAAGATATAGGCCACATCTTCACGCTGCAATTGATGATCGGCCAGCAAGCCGGCAAAGGCATTCATGGTGTTCTGATGGAAATGACTACCGGTTGGGCAGGTGGCGTCGGCCACCAACCGTTGCTCCTGATCCACCAGCACCAGCTTGATACTGGTGGAGCCGATATCGATGCCGCCGTAATATTTCATATTTCCCTCTTTTTCCTGGCCGTCTTTCTCTTGCGAGCCTTGATCGACTCAATAAAGGCCTCCACCCGGGTGGAAAGCTGGCCCGAGTCCTCGGGGCTGTAATCGGTTTCCACATAGAGCATGGGAGTTCCCCGGGCGCTCAAAATTTCATTGACCTGCCGGCGTTCCATCTCATAGGGCAGACAACCGGAAAAGGCCTGGTAAACCACGCCATCCACCGCAAATTCGTCGATCATGGCGAGCAGCTTGCGCAGGCGGTCGTGGTTGGGGGTCAGACAGGGGCAAGTGCATGGTTTCAGGTAACGGTCGGCCACCGCCGGCACCATATCATTGAGCCCCGCCTCGTCATAGGCCACGGCATCGGAGAGCAGCCGGGTGGAAGAACATGACTCGTCGGCGACGATGATGCCGCCGGATTGCTCCACCAGCACCGGCAGTTTGAAGTTGGGAAAGATCGGCGGCGAACCGGTAAACAGCAGCCGCGGTGCCCGCCGGTTGGTAACCCGGACCTCTCCCTGGCGGCGCTGCTCAAGCTCGGCCAGCAACGCCTCCACCGCCTGGCACCAGCGCTCGATATCGGCCAGAAAATAGGCGTTGTAGACCAAAAACAGGTCGGATCCCAGGATCAGGGGCGGGCGGTTGCCCCGCAGGCGGTGCAACTGCCGAAACAGGGCCGCCGCCCGGCCCACCTGGCCAATGGCCTGCCTTAATCCGGCGGCGGTTACCCGGCGGCCGACCATGCGCTCCAGGGCGATGGCGAACTGCTTGACCGACTCCTGCCAGTAATACCGGGACAGCTCACTATCCTTGCCGGCCGGCATCTCCAGGCTGTAAACCGGGTAGCCCAGGGCGGCAAGCTGTTCGCAGGCCTTCTTTTTCTGATCGCAGGTGGTGGGCACCACCACCCCGCCCAGGTCCTCCCCCCACAAAGACTGGTTAAGCTTGAGCATCCCCAGGGTGGAGCGCACCACCGGGCAGGATTTGGCGGGCATGAATTCGGCCCCCACCTGATCGTAAGCATTAGCGCCGCTGCACAGCCGCCAGGGGTATGCGCCGACGGCCAGGATCAACTCCTGGGGCACCTGCATGCACATGGTGGCGACAATTTTACGCCCGCCGGCCAATGAGGCCGGCCCCGCACCATTGGCCAGATCACGGAACAGGGAATAAAAATAGTCCATGGCCGCCAGCCGTTCGGGAAATTCCGCCAACCTTTGCAGGGTCTCCTCCCCTTCCATGGCCAGATGCAGCCGGGTGGTTTTGCGCATCCGCTGCCCTAATTCATGTTCCATTGTTTTTCCTGTCCATTCGTTTAAAAAAACCTTCAGCGGTGGAGCTGTACACCGGCAGGGTCAGGAATCTGGCCTGCAGGCAGTCATCCTCCGGGCAAACCTCGATGCATTTGCCGCACATCATGCAGTCGTCCTGGACGATATTGTAACTCTCCAGGTCGTCGGCGATGGCTCTAATGCCCACATCACAGGCCCGGTAGCAGTTGCCGCAGCGGGTACACTTGGCACCGTTTTTGGTCAGCCGCAACAGCCCGAGCCGGGAAAAGATATAGTGGAAAGCGCTCATGGGGCAAAACAGGCAGAAAAAGCGGGGCTTGACCAGCGAGCCGATAATAAACAGACCGGTGATCGCCATCCCCAGGGCGGTCAGGGTCAATTTGGCCACCGAGCTGAAATCGATGGCCAGCTGGCTGAAATCGCCGGCGAACAGCGGCAGGATGGTACGCCCCGGGCAGATCATGCAGAATGGCACCCCCCAATCGTGACTGAGTTTGGGCAGACCGAAAAAACTGTTGCCGATGGCCATGGGAATCAGGATCAGCAACGCCAGCAGGATATATTTGATTTTGCCGAGGCGCTGAAAAACCGGCTCGGAGTAGGTGGCGGGACGGATTTTCAGCTTGCGCCGCAAAGCGCTTAACCAGTCCTGGATGGTCCCCAAAG
Organism: Desulfurivibrio alkaliphilus AHT 2; assembly: GCF_000092205.1. Taxonomy (GTDB): domain Bacteria; phylum Desulfobacterota; class Desulfobulbia; order Desulfobulbales; family Desulfurivibrionaceae; genus Desulfurivibrio; species Desulfurivibrio alkaliphilus. Next base: position 1,014,440 of record NC_014216.1, read on the forward strand.
GGCAGACAAAACCGCACCAGGCCTTGTTGAAGAACACAAAAAAGGCCACAAAGGTGGCCAGGCCGATCAAAATCGCCATCCCGCGGCCGCCGAACCACTCCGGCCAGGGGGTGACCATCTGGTGCTGGAACCCCAGCAGGTAGCAGGCGCCGCCGTGCAGGTCGCTGTACAAACAGGCAAAGGTGGGCAAATGATTACCGACGTTGATGGCCAGGTAACCACCATATATCAGCAAGGCAAAGGAAAAGAGCTGCACATGAAAACGGAACCGGCTGAGGTTGCCGCGGTTGACGGCCCGTTGCAGGTTTTTCAGGCTATTCATCAAAAACAACCCCCCGATAGGGCCGCCGGCGTCGTTCCCGGTATAGGTAGACCCCGCCCCCGCCGGCGATCATCATCGTGGCCGCCAGCAGCAGCCCGGAGGCGTAGGAGGAATACTCCCGCTCCGGCGGGGAATAGACCCAGGGGTGGGTGATTTGATAACTGACTGCGCCATAGGGCTCACCCCGGAACTCGCCTGTTTTTTCCGTCCGCCAGCGGGCGCTTACCTCGAAGGGGCCGCGATGGCTGCGCCGAAACTCCTGCCACAGCGAGGGGTAGTAATCGCGGATCAACTGGATGCGGGCCATCCCCTGTTCATCGCTGGTTACTGTTTTCCGCCAGCCCTGCTCGGTGGTGAGGGTTACTTCGGCCCCGGCCACCGGCGCCCCGTAAGAAAGCACGGTGATCCGCAAGTTGTCGCCGGACCTCACCGCGGCGTGAAAATTGCGGCTCCAGAGATCATCCACTACGATTTCAAACGGCACCGTGTCGAGCTGTTGAGGGTTGATCAGGTCCGGATTGAACTTCCCGTCATGGCCCCAACGGCAGCTGTGGTGCATGGTGATCCATTTGGCCACCCGCACCGCCAGCACCCCGTCTTCAACCCCCTCTTCCACCAGATAAACGTTATGGGCGCCATGGGTCGGGCCATCCCCCGGTGGGGTGGCAAAAGTCAGCCGGGGGCTGGCCCCCAGGATCAGCTCCGGCTCGAACACCGCCCCGTCGGGCCGGCGGACATATGCCCTGATCGCGGCCCCGCGCCGGTACTGGTTGAGATGATAGGTACGCTGGGAAACCGGGCGGTGTTCCGATTCCAGCCTCGGCCCACCGTTACCCCGTCCCCCGCCATGCCCGACATGCCCCTCGGCACACTCCTCCCCCGCCGCGGCGGCCGAATCAACCGGCGGGGCCAGGGTAAGGCGCAGGGGTGGCAATTCGTCGGCCACCACCGCTGACAGCAGCCCAGGTAGCAACCAAAACATCAGCAGCAGTGCTGTCTGGCGGACGACCACCATTACCCGTTGCCCCCCCAACGGTAGGAAAGTCCGGCAAAAAAGGTCCGGGGTGAGCCGGAGTACAGCCCCATGCCGGTAACACTGGTTGAACTTTCAGAAACATAGCTGGCATACTCCTTGTCGGCCAGGTTGTTGACGTGGGCCCACAACGACCAGCTCTGCCAATTGTAGGCCGCCCGCAGATTGAACAGGGTCGGCCGGGAATAGGTCAACTCGTTGGCGTTATCGGCGTACTGCTGGCTGATCTCATCCATTTCCAGCTCGACCTCGAAACCCTCGTAAGGCAGGACGGTCAAGCGGAGATTGAGCCGGTGTTTGGGCGAGCGCGGCAGCCAATTGCCGGAGTAGTCGACCCCGGCGTCACGGAAGCGGTCGAACTTGTTCTCGGCGTAGGTGTAAGACATTCCCAGCCTGGCCCAGGCCACCAGGGCGTAATCGGCGGCAAGCTCCAGGCCGGTATGCTCGGTCTTGGCGGCATTGCGGTACTCCGAGGTAAAGGGACCGGTGGTGACGTCGACGATTTTTTCCCGGATGGTCATATGGTAGAGGGCCAGATCGACGCTGGCCCGGCCGTCAAGGAGAATGCTACGCAGCCCGACTTCATAGTTGTCGGCCTTTTCCGGGTCCAGATCGGGATTGCGCAACCGCGAGGTAAAGAGCTGGCTGGTGGTGGGCACCACAAAACCCTGGGAATAGCTGCCGTAGAGATTGAGGTGGGGCAAGGGATTGTAGGTTAAACCCACTTTCGGGCTAAGGCGGGAAAAACTCTGTTTTCCTTCCATGCCGGCAGTACCCAGCAGGTTATCGGTTAAATCGTAGCGAGCCCAGTCATAGCGGGCTCCCGCCTGCAGTTTGAGATTATCGCCCAGCCGGCGATCAAGCTGCAGGTAAGGCGCCGCCGCGTCGGTTTCGATATCATAGGAGTCCCGCAGGCCGGTTACCGTGTAAGAGGTATATTTTTTGCTCACCGGATCGCGGGTTACCGCCAGGTTGTATACCTCGGCCTCATGCTTGCTGGTCTGCAGATCGAGCCCGCTTACCAGTTGGCTTTCAACGGAGGGAAGCTCCCGGGCATAGAGCAGTTGCAGGTCGATGTCATACCCCTCGATGTCGGAATAGGTGCTCAGGGCCTGGACATTGGGGTCACCGAACACCGGCCGGAAGCTGTAACCGGGATAGACCACATGGTCGATCCGACGATAGCCCAGGGTAAGGTCGAAATCACCGCCGGCCAGGTCGGTGGCGTATGAAATCGCCGGCGCCACCTTTTCCATTTCCACATTGGCGAAGGTGTGATAACTCTGCTGCCAGTCATCGTTGAAATCCTGCTCATCCAGGGAACCGGCGGTGTTGTTGTCGAACTTGACATAGTCAAAGTTGAAGGTCCAGATGGAGGCCCCGGCGGTAAAGTGTTGCAGTCGGATATTGGCCGCCTGTCGTTTGCTCTCGGTGTTTTCCCGCCAACCGTTGCGGTCTTTGAAGTTGAAATCAACGTTGTAGCTCAGCGATTGGGAGGTGCCGCTGGCATATGCCCCGCCCCGGTATTCATCATACTCGCCGGCCTCGCCCCAGGCGGTGACCTGCGGCTGGGCGGTGGGTTTTTTGGTGATCAGATTGATCACCCCGCCGATGGCATTGCTGCCGTAAAGGGCCGAGGCCGGCCCCTTGACCACCTCGATTCGTTCAATATTGGCACTGTTGATCTCGCGAAAGTTGACCCCGCCGCTGCCGTAAGTTCGGCTGGGGCGGCCATCGATGAGCACCAGGGTGTAGGGATTGGTGAAGTGGGTGGGCACCCGGATGGAGGTCAGTTCCTCATCGCCGCCGAAGTTGCTGGTCAGGACCCCGGGCACCCGCTGCAGAATTTCCCCCGCATTACGGTATTTGACCCGCTCCACCTCGTCCTGGCCGATGACCTCGATGGTGGCGGTGGAATCCTGCCGCTGTTCTTCAATGCGCGACGAGGTTACCACCACCTCACCCAGTTCACGTTTGATCTCTCCGGCCAGGGCCGGTCCGGCCAGAGCCCCGACGGCTACAATGGTGATAACTCCCCGTTTCATCCCACTCTCCCCTTGCATGGTGATCTTGTCCGGTGATCAATTGATCGCGGTGACAATTAAAAGGGGAAATTATAACCGGCTTTGCCGGTGCGACAATGTGGCGAATTGTCGCACCGGCATGGTTAGTGCCAAGCATGCCGAGCGTCATCCACTCGCGAAAAACAGCAAGACACTGCCAAGGCACTGCCAAAACACTGATGGATTGGCAAAAACGGCAAGCTGTTGTAAAAGATTACAGGCGGGAGATGGAGGCGCTGGACAATAAGCAACGACAGCAGCGAGGAAGCACCATGAGTGACAAGCGCAAAAAGAGGCGGGCCGCACAGCGCCGCCTGGTCAAACAGCAGCAACGGCGCAAGACGCCGATAACTTTCTGGACCATCGTTATCGTCTGCGTAGCAGCCCTGGCCCTGTTTCTGGCCCGGGCCACCCGCCTGCTGTAACCGACCGGCAGGTTAGCACCCTCGGTGAACGGTTACACCGGCCGCTCAGTTGGCCGCCGGCGTTTCTCCATCCCGGGGAAGCTGCAGGTGCCGATGAATAACCGCCGCCAACTCCGGGCCGATACCGGGAACGGCGGCCAGTTGCTCCGGCGTGGCGGCGGCGACCCCGGCCAGGCTGCCCAGCTGTTTAAGCAGGGCCTGTTTGCGCCCGGGCCCCACCCCGGGAATTTCTTCCAGCCTGGAAACAAGCTGTTTTTGGCGCCGCAGCCGGCGGTGGAAGGTGATGCCGAAGCGGTGTGCTTCATCCCGGATCTTCATAAAAAAAAGCAACACCGGGGAGTGCTGGGCCAGCTTCAGATGGTTTTTTCGGCCCGGCCGAAAGAGGCGCTCCCCCGACCCTTCCCGATCCTTGGCAATGGAAACCAGTTCCGGGCCGGGCAGCGCCAGCTCGGCAAGCACCGCCTGGGCCACCCCGAGTTGCCCCTTACCGCCATCCAGCACCAGCAAATCAGGCAGGGTTTCTGCCGCGGCGGCACGGCAAAGATGGCGCAGCAGCACCTCCCGCATCATGGCATAATCGTCGGGGGTGGCAAGATTACGGATATGAAAACGGCGGTAGCGGGAGCTTTCCTTCTCCCCCTGCCGGAAAGAGACCAGGGAGCCGACGGCCTCCCGGCCGCCCAGGTTGGAAATATCCAGGCATTCGATCCGCTGGGGGCTGCTGGTCAGCCGCAGGGCCCGGCGAATCTCTTCCCCCAGGGAAAGCCAACCGGCCTGCTGCTTTTCCCGGGCCGCCAGCAGTTGGCCGGCATTGTCGCCGGCCATGGTCACCAGCGCTTTTTTGTCACCCCGCCGAGGAACCAGCAACCTCACCGGACCGCCCCGTTTTTCACTCAACCATTCCGTAAGCGCCGCCGCACCTTCGGCCGGCAGGGGCAGCAAGATGCTCCGGGGAATCGGTCGCTGGGGATGTTCGTAGAAGCGGCGCAGCAGTTCTGCCAGCACCTCATCATCCTCCCCCACCGGTTCGGCCAGAAAAAACTCCCGTTTGTCGGCCAGGGCCCCTTCCCGGATGAACAGCAGGGCCGCCGCCACCTGCCCGTGCCTTCGTACCAGGCCAAACACATCAAGGTCCACCCGCTCCCGGCCCAGCACCACCTGCTTTTCCAGGGTCTGATTAAGGGCCCGGATTTGATCCCGCAGGGCGGCAGCTTCCTCAAAGTTCAACCCGGCGGCGGCCTCCTGCATGCGACCGGTCAGCTCCCGGGTCAGCTCCCGTTTGCGGCCTTCCAGAATCGCCAGCACCTGACTTACCCGCTGCCGGTATGCCTCCGGGGTGATGGCCCCGATACAGGGAGCGGGGCACCGCCCCATTTGGTGGTTAAGACAGGCCCGCTGGCCGGGGGCGAACTTTTTGGCCTTGCAGCGGCGCAGGGGAAAAAGTGAGTTGAGCAGGCGCAGGGTCTCCCACATGGCCGCCGGCGAGGCGTAGGGGCCGAAGTAGCGGGCGCCGTCTTTGCTCACCCGGCGGGTCATCAGCAGCCGGGGCCATTCTTCCTGCACCGTTACCTTAAGATGGGGGTAACTCTTGTCATCGCGGAGAATTACGTTGTAACGGGGGCGGTGCTGCTTGATCAACCCGGCTTCCAGGATCAGGGCTTCCTTTTCGGTGCGGGTGAGCACGGTGTCCACTTTGGCCACTTTGCCCAGCATCACCGAGGTCTTGCTGCGCCCCGCCGGATCGATCCGGCTGTAAGACTGCAGGCGCTTGCGCAGGCTGACGGCCTTGCCCACGTACAACACCTGCCCGCCGGCGTCCCGCATCAGGTAGACCCCGGGAGCATCCGCCGCATCGGCTATCATCACCGGGTCAAACATAACTTGCAGGCAACACCATGCATTCTGATCTGAACTGAAGCATCAATTCCCCGCTCACTCCTGCCGGCTTAGCTGCTATGGCGCTTTTACCGGCTTAACTTCAAAACGGCAGACCCGATCTCCAGTGCACCAGCAATCGGTTTCCTTAACCATGAAGTCATCGCCCAGATATGCGGCAAACAGCCCGGCCAACAAGCCTTCGTCGAAGGTGCAAAGCATCTCGTTGCTTTCCGGCAGCCCGGAGCAGTCCAAATCCTCGGCCACAGTCAGGGTGAAGCGGTTGTTGTCCAGATCGGCCTTTTCCACCTTCAACAGGCCGATGGATTGCTCCTCCAGCAGATCGGTGAGTTGTTGGACGAAATGGGTAAAATCCTCCGGGGCCGCCAACTGCTGATACATGGCCTTACCGGCCTGCTGCCCGGCCTCGTAAAAGATCCTGTTGGCCAGCTCCACTCCGACATGCCTGATCATCGCATCCCGCAGGGTAAACTGCATAAGGCGGTAGGCCATAACCGTGGTCCGCGAACCCAGAATGGGACGCCCCCAGATAATGTCGCCCAACTGGTTCCAGTCAAACTGCGGGCTGTCCCGTTCCTCGTTAAACATAGCCACACCTTTTTTTAAGGTCAATCGTTGCCGGGCCCGACGGATGCCAGCGACCACCCACGGGCTTGAACCCCGCAAACAGCTGTCTTCATTCGAGCTCCGGGGGGCATAATGACAACCAGGCAGAGCAGGACGGAGCCTGCTCAAGACCCAGGTGTCGCAAAAAATCAGCCAGCTGCGACGAGGTGCAATTCAAGCAGGAAGTGCGGGTGCCGGCCTGCACCTCGTGCAGTTCATTATCCAGAAAAGCGGTCAGGGCCGCAACAACTTCCTGCTGCAACTCAAGGCAAGCGGGCAACTGGTGGCGCTCAATAAATTTTTCCAGCCTTTGCCAGTTCCAGATCACCCGGCCAATCCCCCGGTAAAGCGCTAAATCACGGTTGCCAGGCTCCAGATCCCGCAACAGTATCTCCCGGTAACGGGCGATGGCCTGCCCCTGCAAATAATCAAGTTCGGCGGCGGCCAGCTCCAGGCCGGGACCCTGGGGATCGTCGCTTAAGTAATAAAGGGAGTTGTAGTAGGCGATTTCCGGGATCTCCCCGGCATGACGCACAATCAATCCTTCATCGGTGAGTAGTTGTTGACGTTGATCCATAGCTGGCTGGGGAGAGGTAAAAGGCAGAAAAATTCTGATAAGGCAGGCAAGCGATATTCAGCCCCGGTCATGGGGGGCGGGCCCGCACTCAGTCTTCGGCGATGACATCCGGGGCCTGAGCGGCCAGCCACTTGATCAGTTTACTGAGTTGACGCTCCACATCCCGTTCCATGGTGCCTGGGTGAAAATAGAGAGCCAGTTGAAAATCAAGGGAGGTGGGATGAAAGGTATCGGTAGCCTCCAGGCGTACTATCCGGCCGAACAGCCCGCTGATCAGCGAGGTTTCCTGTTCCAGCCCGGCGGGGTCCTGCAGTTTGAGTTCCAGTTCCGCCATACGGAACAGTCCCAGAGCGGGGTCAAACTTCATTCCGCCCAGGGCGGCGCCGGTCCGGCTGATATCAAGCAGCCTGCCACTGAAAATCTTTTTATCTACCCGCAGCGTGGCCACATGTTCCGGCAGGGCATAGCGCTGTTCCCGGCGCCGGTTCATGACGTTGAGCGAGGAGCGGATTTTCTTCTCCAGCTCATTGGCGGTAAACGGCTTGACGATGTACTGGGTGACCCCCAACTGAATGGCCATGATAATGAAATCACGATCCCCGTTGGTGGTCATCATGATAAAGGGAATTTCTTTCAGCTTGGCATCGTTGCGGACCTCGTAGAGCAGCTCTTCCCCGCTGACATTGGGCATATTCCAGTCGGAAAGGATGATGTCGACCTTCTCCCGCCGCAAAATCTCCAGGGCCATCCGCCCGTCTTCCGCCAGAAAGATCTGCTCAGGGGCGAAAATAAGCCGCAGGGTGCGTTCCACCAAGGTGCGGATGGTGGCGCTGTCATCAACCACCAGAAAGGATATTTTATACAAGGCCAACCCCTGCTCGTATTAGCTCTATCTACCTGTTTGGAAAACAAAATATGTGCTCAAGTTGCCCCAGTTGCCCTTTGGTGTCAAGAAAATATTAATCATTGTGGCACCCTCCGGTGCTCCCTGCGGTCAGCGTTTGTGTCGGAAGAAAATCCGCAGAGGGACCTGCTCCAGCCCCAGGGCCTCTCTAAAGCGATTAACCAGAAAACGGGAGTAGGAAAAATGGATCCCCTTGGGATCATTGGTAAAGATGATCAAAGTGGGTGGCGAAGAGGCAATCTGGGTCACATAATTAAGCTTCACCCGGCGCCCCTTGTGCAAAGCGGGGGGATGGGCCTGCACCGCCTCCTCAAGAATCCGGTTAAGGACGGCGGTGGTGAATTTGCGCCGATACTGTTCAGCCACTTTATCGATAAGGGGAAAGAGTTTCCCCAAACCGTGGCCGGTGAGGGCGGATACCCGGTGGACCGGGGCGTAGCCGGCGAAATGCACCGCCCGCTTCACATCCTCCAGCAGCCGCTGCTGCTGTTTGCGATCATGCTCAATCAGATCCCACTTGTTAAGCAGAACCAGGCAGGCCCGGCCCCGTTCCAGGCCGTAACCCAGAACTTTGGTGTCCTGCTCGGTCACCCCTTCCAGGGCATCGATCACAATCAGAGCCAGATCACAGCGTTCCAGCGTGCGCAGGGCCCGCAGCACGCTGAACTTTTCCACCTTTTCATGGACCTTGCCCTTGCGCCGAATACCGGCGGTGTCGATGAGCAGATACTTTTTATCCGCCCGGGTCAGCAGGGTGTCCACCGAATCCCTGGTGGTTCCGGGCAGGTTGGAAACCACCATCCGCTCTTCCCCCAGCAACCGGTTGATCAGCGACGACTTGCCGACGTTGGGGCGACCAATAAAAGCCACCCCCACCGTGTCCTCGGCGCTTACTTCCTCCCCCGGCTCTTGCGCAGGCGGTAACTCGGCCGCCACCCGGTCCAGCAGGTCGCCGATGCCCTGGCCATGCTCGGCGGAAACCGGCCATAATTCTTCCACCCCCAACTCGTAAAAGGTCGGCAGCAGTTTGGCCGCCTGCTCCGGGGCGTCAATTTTGTTGATCAGGTAAAACACCTTTTTTCCCGAGCGGCGCAGGATCTCCACCACCTCCTGATCATCGGGCAGGATCCCCTCCCGGCCGTCCAGCAAAAAAAGTACCACATCGGCTTCAGCCACCGCCTGGCTGGTCTGCTCCTGGATCAGGCGATTGATCTCAGTGGTGGTGTCGCTTTCCAGCCCACCGGTGTCCACCAGGATAAAACGTCGATCATTCCAGGTGATTTTTTCGTAGTGTCGATCCCTGGTCACCCCCGGGGTGGGATCGACAATGGCCTTGCGGCTGCCGGCCAGGCGGTTGAACAGGCTGGATTTGCCGACGTTAGGACGCCCCACCAACGCTACCAGCGGTAAAAAACCTGCCGCAGCACCGCATCTTGGGGCGATCGCCCCGGCTTGCGTACCTGGGGTACGCGGCGCCGGGGCGCTTGCCCCAACCTGCGGCACTGCGACAGGTTTTTTGGGGGTTGTGGATGTTTTTTTTTGGTTTTTGGGCATTTTTGATCTCTGTTTTTTGGGTTTTTTTTTTGGTTGCCGCTTTCTTTATAGCTTGCTGTTTTTTAGTTGCTGATTGATTTCCCGGCTTAGTTTGCGCAGAAGTGGGAAGGCTTTCCCCTGGGGGGTGGCCAGCAGGTCTTGCAGTTGGGCGGCGGCGGGCTTGACGAAAGCGGCGAAAAATCTTTTGCCCTTCTGTTGGCTTAAAAAGGCGAAGGCCCCCAGGATTTGCAGGTTACGCTGCAGGGCCAGAAAAAACCAGCCTTTGCTGAAGGCGGTGGGGTCGAAGTCCTGGATCATGGTGCAGGCCTTTTGCCGGTAGAAGTCCAGCAGTTCTTCTCGCATGGCCGGGGGCAGAGCGGCATAGGGGTCATTTAGCAGGGCGGCCAGGTCGTAAGCCAGGGGCCCCAACCGGGCCCCCTGGAAATCGATGATCCTGATTTGCTCCTGCTGCAGCATCAGGTTGCGGCACTGGTAATCCCGGTGCAGAACATAATCCGCCGGTTCGGCGGCGGCCCGGTCGGCCAGGGCGGCAAACTCCTCCGCCAGCCCGGCCGGCAACTCCTCCCGGCCCAGCATTGCTCGAACCAGGGCCTGGTAAAAATAACCCGATTCCCGTTCCAGCATCAGGCGGCGGTCGTAGCGGGGGGTATCCCAGCAGGAGGTTACCGGAAACCCCGGCCGGGCGGCGACCTGCAAGGTCAGCAGCGCTGTTATGGCCTGCCGGTAGAGACTTTTCAGTTCATCGGCCGGCGGTCGGCTCTGCAGCCGGTGGTAAAGCAGGGTCTCTCCCAGGTCTTCCAGCACCAGGATGCCGCCGGCGACCTCGAAACCGTAAACGGCCGGCACCGGCACTCCGGCCTGCTGCAGGTGGCGGCCGATGGCGGCCGCCGCCCGGGCCTCGGCCAGCTCCCGCGCGCTGCTTCCGCCGGGGGTGACCAGCAGTACCGACGGCCCGTCGCTGAAACGGCAGCGAACAAAACAACGCTCCGAGCCATCGGCGGCCATCGGGGTTGCCGCAACCAGCCCGGCGGCGCGATAACCGGCCCGGGCCAGCAGTTGCGCGACCCGGACCAGGTCCACCGGCGGAAAGCGATCATTTATTACCATAATATGGCATCCTCGGCCACCGTGCCGGCCGGCACGGTGGCCCCGTCCCAGACCACGCAGCGGCGCAACTGCACCTTATCGCCGAGCATCGCCCGGCGGCCCACCGCCACCCAGTCGCTGAAGCATACCTCCCGGCCCAGGACCACCCCGGGGCCCAGCCAGAAAGGGGTTTGCCGCTCCGCCCGGGCGTTCAGCAGCCGGCCATGCAGTTGCAGATATTCTTCCGGAGTGCCGATATCGCTCCAGCAGTGACCGCTGACCGTCAGGCCCCTGACCCGGTGCCCCAGCTCGATCAACTGCCGGTACCAATCGATGCTGTGGTAAAAGCCTTGGGCGGGGATCAGCTCCAACAGGGCCGGCTCGATCACCTGGATGCCGGTGAAGGCCAGTGGCTGGTTACCCCCGGCCACCACCGAACCGGCGGCCTCGACGGTGAAAGAGAGAATATTCCGATCGCCGTCCGTTAGCACCTTGTTGTGAGGCGGCCGGTCATGCAGCACCAAGGTGGCATCGTTGCCGGCCTGCCGGTGGTGCTCCATAATCAGGCGGTAATCGAGGTTGTGAAAGAGATCACCGTTGACCACCAGTACCGACTGCGCCCCGAAGCGGGAGCGGGCCAGGCGCAGGCCGCCGCCGGTGCCCAACTCCATCTCTTCCAGCTGGATTTCGATATCGCCCGCACCGGTCAGCAGAGAAGCAATCTGTTGGCGCAGGTGAAAGGCGTTGACCACTATGCGACGGCAGCCGGCCCGGCGCAGGTCATCGATGATGCGCAGCAGCAACGGTTGGTCCAGGACCGGAAACAGCGGTTTGGGCCGCAGCAGGGTGTGGGGCCGCAGGCGAGTGCCCAGGCCGGCGGCCAGAATCATGGCCTGCATGACAACTCACCGCCCTCCTCTTCGCTCAGGCCCAGAATGGCGATCCCGGCCCGATCGGCCAGCCTGACGGTCTCTTCGGGGTCAAAAAGCAGGGCCTGCCCGGCCTCCACCGCCAGCACCGCCGCCTTGACCTCGCTCATCCCGCTAATGGTCCGGGGGCCGATGGCCGGCAGGTCGAAGCGAAAATCCTGGTTGGGCTTACGCACCTTGACCACCACCGCCAACTCCCCGGCCAACTCGCCGCCCCGTTTAATGGCGGCATCGGTGCCCTCGATGGCCTCCACCGCCAACACCGCCCGGTCTCGGACCACCACACACTGACCGATATCCAGGGCGCCCACCTGACGGGCGATACGCCAGCCGAAACGAATATCCTCCCACTGTTGCTCATCCGGTTTTTTCTGCCCCAACACGCCCCGGGGGAACAGCAGGTTCTGCAAATAAAGGGTGGAAGGAGCCACCTGGATGCCTTCATCTGCCAGCAGGCCGGCCAAGGCTCGTAAAATGGCATCATCCTGGCGGGCGTCAATCCGGCGCCAGAGGGCCAGGGCCTTAAAATCAGGCCATATATCCCGGAACATTCTGGTCTTGGTAATGGTTCCGGCCAGCACGCACTCCGTTACCCCGTGACGGTGAAAAAAGTTAAGCAATTTCTGAAGTTGGCCCAACTTTACCCACTGGCAATGATCGGCCACCTCCGCCAACTCCGGCCAGGACTCCCCACGGTGGGCCACCACCACCGTTTCCCGGCCATTGTCCCGGGCCGCCTTGGCCACCAGCAACGGAAACTGACCGCCACCGGCAATAATCCCCAGCTTAGTCATCGCTGCCATCGACCTGACGCAACACTCCTTGCTTGGAGTTGCGGAAAAAATCAACCAGGTGCCGGACTTCGGGGTAGTTTTCGCCGGCCTCCAAAGCCCGCTCCAAGGCCTCCTGGAGCAGCAGATCGGGGGTGCGGAAAATAATTTTATAAGCCGCCTGCAGTTTTTTGATATTCTCAGGGGCAAACCCGGCCCGCCGCATGCCGATCTGGTTGATCCCGCCGATCCGCATCTGTTTGCGAACCCCCGCCATTACCACATAGGGGGGAACGTCTTTGCTCAGGCCGGACATGCCGCCGATATAGGTAAAGGTGCCCACCCGGACAAATTGCTGAATGGCGGTAAGGCCGCCGATAATCGAGCGATCTTCAATAAGCACATGACCAGCCAGGGTAACGGCATTGGCCATAATCACCCCATTACCAATCACGCAGTCATGGGCCACATGAACATAGGCCATGAGCAGGTTGTCATCACCGATCCGGCTGTAACCGAGACCGGCAACGGTGCCGCGATGCAGCGAGGCATATTCCCGGATTATGTTGCGGTTACCGATAACCAATTCGGTGGGCTCGCCCCGGTATTTGATATCCTGGGGCGGGGCACCAACGGTGGCAAAGGGGCCGATCCGGTTCTCCTCGCCGATCACCGTGGGGCCGCTGAGGGCGCAATGGGCCCCAATTTCGCTGTCAGCGCCGATTTTAACCCCGGGGCCGATCACGGTATAGGGGCCGATGCTGACTGTTTCGTGGATTTCAGCTTTGGGGTCTACAACGGCGGTGGGATGTATCTTCATAGCGCGGCCTCCAGCCGCCACAACAGGTTAAAGTAAAAATGGTTTGCGGGGGAAATAGTTACCCTGGCCCTGAGCTGCCCCGGACGGCCGGGGGCAGCAACTCAAAAGGGGAAAATCAGCCAAAAGTGGCCATTAACTGAGCCTCGGCGGCCAGCGCCTCAGCGACATAGGCCCGCCCTTCCATGACCCAGAAACGGCTTTTTTGTTTCTTCACCGTCAAATCGTAAATCAGTTGATCCCCCGGGGTTACCTTGCGGCGGAACTTGACTGCATCCAGGCCGGCGAAATAGACCAGCTTGTCGGCGGTCTGCTCCCGGTCGGTAAGGTAAGCCAGGATCGCCCCCACTTGGGCCATTCCTTCCAGCATCAACACCCCGGGCATCACCGGCTCCCCGGGGAAATGCCCCTGGAAAAAGTTCTCATTGATGCTGACATTTTTAAGACCCCTGATGCTCACTCCGGGCTCCACCGACAAAATACGGTCAACCATGATAAAAGGGTAACGATGGGGCAACAGCTCAAGAATCTGCTTAATATCCAGGGACTGCCAATCCTGTTCACTCATCTCCAGACTCCTTGCCAGAATTGTTATTTGCTTGGTTATCCGCGCTCAGGGTCGCCACCTGCCGGCGCAACTCCCGCACCTCACGCACCAGATCGGGCAGTTTGCCGAAGGCAATACTGGCCCGCAGCCATTTTTTATGCTCGATGGCCGGCATCCCGGATACCACCGCGCCAGGTTCCTGGTCGTTGTGTACCCCGGATTTGGCCGCCACCATCACCCCGGCCCCGATCCGCAGGTGCCCGTTTAAGGCCACCTGACCGCCCAGCACCACTTGGCGGTCCAGTACCGTACTGCCGGCGATCCCGGCCTGGGCCACAATCAGGGTGTTTTCACCCACCACCACATTGTGCCCGATCTGGACCAGGTTGTCGATTTTGGCCCCCGACTTGATCAGGGTTTCACCGAAAGTCCCGCGGTCGACACAGCAATTGGCGCCGATCTCCACATCATCTTCGATTCGGACAATACCCAAATGGGCCCGTTTATGATGATTACCCTGCCGGTCGGTGGCATAACCAAAGCCGTCACTGCCCAGCACACTGCCGCTGTGCACAATCACCCGGTTGCCCAGCACGCTGCGCGGATAAACCGTAACATTGGCATGCAGCACCACATCATCCCCGATGACACTGTCATCGCCCACCACCACCCCGGCTTCCAACTTCACCCGGCGGCCCAGGCGCACCCGGTGGCCCAGTACCGCCCCGGCGGCGATGCTGACCTCTTCAGGAATCGAGCAATCTTCTCCAATCAGGGCACCGGGATGCACTCCGGTGGGGGCAAAGGGGGTGGCCAGCAAAAAATTCTGGATCCGGGTGGCGGCCAGGTAGGGGTTGGAGACCTTAATCAACGCCATACCGGCGGGGATGGTGCACTGTTCGGCCAGCGGGGGAGAAATGATCAGGGCCCCGGCTCGGCACCGGGCCAGTTTGTCCGCCAGCTTATGGTCGGCCAGAAAAGTGACCTCCTGCGGCCCGGCACGCTCCAGGTCATTGAGGCCGGTTACCATAACGTCGCCATCACCAGCCAGGATCCCGTCAACCATGGCGGCCAACTCTTTTATCGTCGCCATCCATCCTCCTCCATGTCAGGACGCTGAACCGGCTGTAAACCGCCTGCAGGGTAGCGGCAACCGACCTTGCCACAAAAAACAGGCGCTCCCGCCGCTTACGGAAACGCCACCTTAACGCAAGCGATCACAGGGCACCGCCGAAAGCGGCGATCGCGCCGGCTCACGTACTGATGTACGCATCGCCGTCTCGCTTGCCGCAACCTGCGGCACCCTGTGACCGCTTACTCCGTAGACCCGTGATCAGTTACACCGTAACATTCCGTTACCCGAGCCACCCCTGGCTTGGGCAACCAATGGGCTGCCAAAACCACAAAACAAATCGTGCTTTATCGACTATTCCTTGCCATTTACCCGCTGGCGAAGAAGCCCCGAGGGCTTAAAGGTAATCACCCGGCGCGGGGCCAGCATCAGCTCTTCCCCGGTTTGGGGGTTGCGCCCCCGCCGGGAATTTTTCTGTTTAACGCTGAACTTGCCAAAACCGCTCAACAGCAGGTCTTCGCCTTCCTGCAGGGAATCTTTGGCAACGCTTAAAAAAATCTCCACCACCTCGGTGGCCTGCGACTTGGACAGGTTGTGTCGTTGATAAACTTCCTGGATCAAATCCGCCTTGGTCAGGGTCATGATTCCCTCCCCTGTTAAGGTGATAAAGGCCGGCCAACCCATAAACAGCCCAAAAGGGGCAGACCGGCCCGGAATATAAATTTCCGACGGCAGCACTGCGGCCATGGCCAATAGTTTTTCACCTCTGCGGCCGGCTTTGGTTAAAGGTCGAACGGCCGGCGCCAGAAGATCAAAACAACAGCGCGTTGTCAAGGTTTAAGTTGCAGGGCTGCCGCCCCGGCATAACCGGCAGCGGCCCCCAACTCCTCTTCAATCCGCAGCAACTGATTGTACTTGGCCACCCGGTCGGTACGGGAAGGGGCGCCGGTTTTGATCTGGCCGGTGTTCAGGGCCACACTGAGGTCGGCAATGGTGGTATCTTCGGTTTCCCCGGAACGGTGGGAGATCACCGCGGTGTAACCGGCCCGCTGGGCCATGCTTACCGCATCCAGGGTTTCGGTGACGCTGCCGATCTGGTTCAGCTTAACCAGGATGGAGTTGGCCACCCCTTGCTTGATGCCTTTGGCCAGAATGCCGGTATTGGTAACAAAGATATCATCACCCACGATCTGCACCTTATCACCCAGTTCCTCGGTCATGGTCTTCCAGCCGGACCAGTCGCCCTCGGCCAGACCGTCTTCAATGGAAACCAGGGGGTATTTTTTGATCCAGGAAGCATAAAGTTTGACCAGTTCAGCAGCCTTTTTCTTGGGCTTTTTCTCGGCGGCCAGCACATAAGATTTGCTTTTGGCGTCGTAAAGCTCGCTGGCGGCCACATCAAGGGCAATGGCAATATCCTTGCCCGGCTTGTAGCCGGCCTTGACAATAGCCTCCAGCAGACACTCCATGGCCTCTTCGTTGGAGCGCAGATTGGGGGCAAAACCGCCTTCATCGCCCACCGCCGTCTGATGCCCGGCCTTTTTCAGCACTGCTTTCAGGGCGTGAAAGGTTTCCACCCCCATGCGCAGGGCTTCCTTGAAGTTCGGCGCCCCCAGCGGCATGACCATGAACTCCTGGACATCCACGTTGTTATCGGCATGGGCTCCACCGTTAAGCACGTTCATCATCGGTACCGGCAACACCTTGGCGTTAACCCCGCCCAGGTAGCTGTAAAGCGGTAACCCCACATCTTCCGCCGAGGCCCGGGCCACGGCCATGGAAACACCAAGGATGGCATTGGCCCCCAGTTTTTTCTTGTTCTCGGTCCCATCCAGTTCCAGCATCATCCGATCTATCAGGACTTGCTCGGTGGATTCCAGCCCCACCAGGGCCGGTCCGATAATGTTGTTAACGTTGGCCACCGCCGTTTCCACCCCTTTGCCGAGATACCTTTTTTTCCTGGTATCTCGCAATTCGAGGGCTTCCCGAGTCCCGGTGGAAGCACCGGAAGGCACCAGGGCCCGACCACCGACTCCGGAGTCAAGGTAGACCTCCACCTCCACCGTGGGATTGCCCCGCGAATCGATTACCTCACGCCCCAGCACACCGATAATTTCACCCATTTTTTCTCCTGCACGTTACTGTTTGTTTATTTAACCAATGGCCTCGGCCATGCCGAAAATAGGCAGGTACATGGCGACCACCAGGCCGCCGATCATGCCGCCCAGAAAAACCATCATCAACGGCTCAATGGCCGCCGTCAGGTTCTCCACCGCCTGGTCCACTTCCTCGTCATAAAAATCGGCGATCTTGACCAGCATGGTATCCAGCGCCCCGGTCGCCTCACCAACGTTGATCATCTGCACCACCATCCCCGGGAAAACCCCGGTTTCGGCCAGGGGTTCGGCGATTGCCCGCCCCTCCCGGATGCTGTCGGTAACCCGCAGGACCGATCGTTCAATTACCTTGTTGCCGGCCGTCCGCGCCACCACCCGCAGCGATTCGAGAATGGGCACCCCGCTCTGCAGCATGGTACCAAGGGTCCGGGAAAACTTGGCCACCGCCACCCGGCGCAACAGGGTGCCGACAATGGGCATCCTAAGCAGCAGATCATCGATTTTAAGCTGCCCCTTTTCGGTCTTGTAGATTCGCTTGACGGCGTAGACCAGCAGGAACAGGAAAATCAGCATGTATATAAAATAACTTTGGGCAAACTCACTGAAGTTTACCACCACCTGGGTGGGCGCCGGCAGGGCCGAACCAAAATCGGCAAACATCTCTTCAAAGACCGGGACCACGAAAATCAACATCACCGCCATAACAATCAGAGAAATGGCCAGGCAGATAATAGGGTAGGTCATGGCCCCCTTGACCTTTTTCTGCAGGGCCTGGCTTTTTTCCATGAAAACAGCCAGCCGGGAGCAGATGGTATCCAAAATACCGCCCACTTCCCCGGCTTCCATCATGTTGCAGTACAGATTATCGAAAATCTCGGGGTGTTTTTTCAGGGAATCGGCAAAGGTGGAACCGGTTTCCACATCGGTCCGGACCTCTTTGAGCACCTTTTTAAAGGTGGGATTTTCCTGCTGATCGCCAAGTATTTGCAGGCTCTGCACCAAAGGCAGGCCGGCATCGATCATGGTGGAGAGCTGACGGGTGAAGATCACCACATCTTTGCCGGTTACCTTGGGCTGAAATAAAGCGATATCGGCAAAAAGATCTTTGGGGGCCTCCTTAACCGTCGAAGGAGTGACCCGCATCCGCTTCAACTGTGCCCGGGCGGCTGCCTCGTTGGGTGCTTCCAGCTTGCCCTTACGTTTCTCACCGTAGGAATTAACCCCTTTCCAGACATAAAAAGGCATCGGTTGTGGTGCTCCTGTCAGCAAAGTTTTCGGGTAAGCGATCACAGGGCACCGCATCTTGCGGCACCCTGTGATCGCTTACAGGACAAGCCCTGTGGCGGGTTACTTTTACGGGAATCGGTAACCTCCCCGTTTCGTCACTTATAGCCCATGCGGCCTATAAAGACAAGAAAGGAATCAACAAGTTAGAGAGATGATCGGCTTTTCATTTGACATCATGCCGACAATCTTTTATATAAACCCGTTTCTTAGCGTTGTCACAAAACAGCTTTCGGTTTCTTATTGATCCCTTGATCCCTTTAAGATACAGGTTTCAAGCTCTTTGCAAGCCGACGACCGTGACGGGGCCCAAGTTCAACCGCTTATTTTTGCATTACCGACCAACCCTATTGGCTGGTTTTTGCGAGTCTATTATTTTTGTTTTTGGAGGTTTATCATGGCAAAGGCAGCACCCCAACAGGAAGACACCAGCAAGTACACCAGCGGCCAGTTTCAGACGATCATCGACCAATGTGAAGGCTGCGGCCGGATCGTGACAGCCGGCGCCGACAAGTTCTGCCGGACCTACGCCGTTCCGGCGGCCAAATGGCGCCAGGGTCTGTGCAACTTTGCCACCCACGCCAAGCCGGAAATCGTGGCCGCCGCCGCCAAGATCAATCCGCTGAAGGCCTCCAAACGGGCCGCGGCCAAAAAGAAGAAGTAAAGCCACCGGGTTGCCCGCCGGGCTCGTTTTTACCAGCCCGGCAGCCAACGACAACGCCGACTTCCGCATGGGAGCCGGCGTTTTTTTATTCCTGGCTAAGCTACTTCGAGGGGATTTTCAAAAAAAGATCCAGCGTCGCTCCAGGCGGCTGCGGCACTGGTTGTACTGCTGCTCGTAACGGTTGGCCTGGGCGGCAACCCGACGTGCCACCCGCTGCAACTCCGGCTTGTTCCGGTAAGTTCCCCGGCGGTAGCCACCATGGCCTTCATGATAGGCCAGGTAAAGCCGATAGGCATCATTGGGGCGAATATTGCAGCAACGGACACTTCTGGCGTTGTACCAGCCGACAAAATCGATGGCATCCCCAAAATTGTTGCGCCGGGCAAGCCGCCTGCCCGCATCCTGCCGGTACTCCTCCCAGGTACCGTCCAGCGCCTGGGAGTAGCCATAGGCGCTGGACGGCCGGGAACCTGGGAAAATCCGCAAAAATCGCTTGCGGGGCGGCTTGGCCCGGGCCTGGAAGCTCGACTCCTGATGCACAAAGGCCATCTTCACCGGCACCGGAATGCCCCAGCGCTTTTCCGCTTGCCGGGCCTGGCGATGCCAGCTCCGGTTTTCCTCGAAAATTTCGCACAGATTATTGGAGTTGGCCGGCGGCCTGGTCGCACAGCCACCCAGCACCAGCGTAGCCGCCAGCAGCAACAAAAACACCAGAGTACGACTGGTTGCCAGCATAAATTCCTCGAAGTTAAATAATATATTGATCGGCCACGCAGGTTTAACCGGCCGGGAAGCGCCCCCTTAATACCGGAGACCGGAAATCAGGCGGAACTTAGCAAAAAACACCCCCGGAGGCAAGGCCAGGCCGACCTCCGGTTAACAGGGAGGGCAAATTAGTGGGCTGTGCCAACGGGTTGCCCTGGGGTCGCTTACCTAAAAGAAGCGGCGGCGTATCGGTCTTGCAGCCAGGCCCAGCAATAATAGCAGGGAGGCATACCTGAGCCAAAGGGGCAACAGCTCCCTGGCCGCCCCAACCTGGGCGGCCAGATCCACTGCCCAAAAAGTTATCAGCGCATCGGTCAACACCCCGCCAAGCACCGCGCTCCCGGCCACTCCAGCCAGATAAAGGACCATGGCCGCAGTGCCGAACTCGTTACGAAACACCGTCAGGGTGGCAATGCTGGTAATGGGGCCAGCCAACAGGAAAACCAGGGCGGTACCAGGCGAGACCCCGCTGATGATCAGGGCTGCCGCCACCGGCGTGGCAGCTTGGGCACAAAGATACATGGGAATCCCAACCACCGCCATCAGCAGCATGGCGGGCAGACCGGTGGCATACTGGGCCAGAAACCCAGGGGGCACCAGAGTCAGCAACAGACCGGCCAGCAGCAGCCCCAACAGCAGCCACCAGGAGATATCATCAAGAACTTCAGTGAAAGCGTAGCGAAGCCCCGCCGTCAAGGCCGCAATTCGAGAAGCGGCCGTCTCGGTGGCGGCGGTGGAGGCAGCAGGGGAAGTGGGCAAACGGCAGGCGCAGGAGTTAGAACAGGAATCGACGGCCGATGAAGATGCAGATTTAAGCGCAACTCCGGTTGCCGCCTGCTTGGCGGCGGTCTTGCCGGTCAGCCCAACAAGCATCCCGGTCGTCAGGGCACTGAAGATGGCCGCCAGGGGGCGGATGATTGCCAGCAGAGGGCCCAGCAGGACATAGGTCAGGGCTACGGAATCGACCCCGACCCCGGGCGTGCCGACCATGAAAGCGGTGCAGGGGCCGCGGGAGGCGCCGCCCCGGTGAAGGGCCAAGGCCAGAGGGATTGCCCCGCAGGAACAGAGGGGCAAAGGTGCCCCGACCAACGAGGCTCGAAGCACGGCCGATATTCCGGTACCGCCCAGCCAGCGGGTAAGCAACCGCTCCGGAATCCAGGCCTTGATAAGCCCGGCCAGGGCCAGACCCAAAAGCAGCCAGGGGGCGGCATCCAGGGCCAGCCCCAGGGTATTGCTAAAAAAAAGCAGCAAGCCGAAATCAGCCGGCCTTGCGCACCAGAACCGACCAGGCGCCGTCTTCCAGCCTGGTCTGCGACAAGACCTCGTGCCCCTCTTTTTTCACCGAGCCCGGCACGTTGTTGATGGGAGGGCCTTCATCAAGAATGATTTCCAGAATCTCGCCGGGCTGGATATCTTTCATGGCCACCTTGGTGTAAACCAGATTCATCGGGCAGTTGACCCCGCGCAGGTTTTTGGTGGCGGCGACTGACTGTTCTGCACTCATCGGATGTGTTCTCCATGTCCCTGATTAAACCCTGTGGGCTACCCGGGTTTTCGACCCGTAAAGGCTTGGTAACGAATCTGTTCTAGCGTTCGGCCAGCACCCGGATCGGCACCTCGCTGACCTCGCCCCGGTTGATCCGGAAAGCCCGAATCGGCTCCACCCCGGTCAGCAGGCTGACTATAACGTACACCATGGCGGGGTCATGAGCCAGACGAATATCCTCTTCCGAAGGCCTGGCCGGCGTTTCCGGGTGGGTGTGGTAGACCGCCGCCATCTGCAGCCCCTCTTCCCGCATTTTGCGCATGGCCGCAAACTGTTCCGCCGGATCCATGGTGAAATGATCCGGGGCGGCATCCTGGTTGGTCAACTCAAGATGGCACCCCACCACCCCATTTTTGGCCGCCAGATAACCGCAGGCCTCGTTGGGCATCTCCCGCCGCCCGTGTTCCAGTATAGCCGCCAGCACCTTTTCTTCAATCTCTAAAGTCATCGTCTTTAAAAAACCTTCAGGGTTTTAGGATAGTTATCGGCCAAAAACCGGGGATGTCTTTGGCAGCAGCGGGCTAAATGGCGCAGGCGGCCTGCTCGTAATCCACCAGTTCGGTGATGGTGGGGTTGCTGCCGCACAGGGGGCAGTTTTCCTGGCGCCGCAGGGGCACGCGACGGAAGGTCATATTGAGGGCATTGAAGCTGAGCAGCGTATCGGTGAGCAGCTCCCCGGTGCCGATGAAGTATTTCAAAGTTTCGGCGGCCTGGATGGTACCCAGCATTCCGGCAATGGCCCCCAGCACGCCGGCTTGGGAACAGGTGGGGACGGCATCCGGCGGTGGCGGTTGCCGGAAGGTGCAGCGATAGCAGGAGGATTTGCCCGGCAGCACAGTCATGGTCTGACCGTCGAAGCGCAGAATACCGCCGTGGGAAAAGGGAATATTTTCCATGACACAGGCGTCGTTGACCAGAAATTTGGTGGGGAAATTGTCGGTGCCGTCCAGCACAAAATCGTAATCCCTGATCACCTCCCGGATGTTATCGGCCTTAAGCAGCATCCGGTGGGTCTGCACCTTGACCCCGGGGTTGATGGCCACCATTTTTTCCTGCGCCGAGAGCACCTTTTCCCGTCCTACATCCTTGGTGTGGTGGGCGATCTGGCGCTGCAGGTTGGAAAGATCCACCACATCGCCATCGACAATCCCGATGGTCCCGATCCCGGCCGCCGCAAGGTAAAGGGCCGCCGGAGAACCCAGCCCCCCGGCGCCGACGATCAGCACCCGGGCGGCGGCGATCTTTTCCTGCCCTTCCACCCCTACTTCCTGCAAAATAATATGCCGGCTGTACCGTTCCAGTTGCTCCGCTGAATAATCCATGAAATCACGCGCTCCTTATGGCCTGTTGCAAGTCCTGTTGCAGATCTTCACTCTCTTCAATGCCGGTGGAAATTCTGATCATCCCTTCCCGTACCCCCATGGCGGCCCGTTGCTCCGGGGAAAACTCGGTAAAAATGGTGGAGGCGGGATGAATGGCCAGGGTTTTATTATCGTTGATGTTGGTGGCTCGTTTGATCAGGCGCAGCCGGTCCAGGCAGGCAAAACACTCGTCCCGGCCGGCCAGCTCAAAGGTGAGAACGCCGCCATACCGGCCGGCAAACTGCCTTGAGGCCAGTTGATGATAAGGGTTGTCCGGCAGGCCGGGATAGTTAACCGCCCCAACCTCCGGCAACCGGCTGAGAAAACGTGCCAGATCAAGGGCGTTTTGGCAGCTTTTCTCCAGCCGCAGCGCCAGGGTCTCCAGGCCCAGGGTCTGCAGCCAGGCATTGTGCGGTGCCAGACAGGCCCCAATGTTGCGGGAAATCTCCCGGCGCAGGGCAACTAGCAGGGCAAAGGGTCCAAAGCCCTTGGCAAACTCCACCAGCCGGGGTGATTTTTGCCAGTTGAAACTGCCATGATCGATGATCAGACCGCCCACCGACGTGCCGCCCCCGGAAAGATACTTGGTGGAGGAGATCACCTCGATGTCCGCCCCCAGTTTGCCGGCCGGGCAGAGATAAAAGGTGGTGGCGGTGTTGTCCACCACCAGGGGCACCTCTTTGGCCCGGCAAATGGCGGCCAGGGCGCCAAGGTCGACCACTTCCAGTTGAGGATTGGTAATACTTTCGCAAAAGACGGCCCGGGTGTCGGCATCGATGGCGGCCGCCACCTGCTCCAGGTCGTCCATATCGACAAACCTGGTTTCCAGCCCCCAGGGGGCCAGGGTGTGGGCCAGCAGGGAAGCGGTGTTGCCGAACAGTGAACGGGCGGCGACAATATTGGTGCCGGCGCCGGCCAGGGCCATGATGGTGGTGGAAATCGCCGCCATCCCGGAAGACAGAGCCACCACCCCGCGCCCGCCGGCCAGAGCCTGCACCCGGCCTTCCAGTTCAGCCACCGTGGGGTTGGTTATCCTGGTGTAGGAATGGGCCGCCTTGCGACCGGCAAAGGCATCGGCGATTTCGGCGGCGGAGGTAAAACCGAAGGATACTGTGTCATAAACCGGGCCACGCAGGGCATGATGGGCCGGATCGGCCGTCCCGCCGGGGCCACCATGTACCGCCCTGGTGGCAAAACCGCTCATACCGCGCCGCCACCCATAAAGTACAGAAACTCCACACTGTCGCCTTCCTGCAGCACCCGCTGGTCGAATTCGCCTTTATCCACGAAAGCGCCGTTGACCTGTACGGCCACCATGTCCGGCGATTCAACATTCTGCTGGGTCAGAACCAAGGTGACATTAACCTGATCTTCCGAAAATTCTTTGGCCTCACCATTCACTGTAATCTGCATATCGCACCCCGCAACGCAATAATCTTGAAAAATTGAAAAGTTAAACGGTTTTGTTTTTGGTAGCTGGTTGTGTTAATAAATTACCTGTCACCAGTCGGTGGCAAGGACCCTCATATATGCCATGACCTCCTGGTTTTTTCAAGCTTAATAAACCGTAAAATCGTGCCGACCAGCTCTTTTCACCGGGAACAATGTGGCAACATGCCTTACCTTAACCAGGTTGACTGCTGCCACCTCACGGGTGGCGATAATTTTCTCTGTGAACCCTCTCCTTCTCATGGTAAATTTCCGAATTAAGCCGCAAACCAAATCTTTACCATAGCAGCCTGAGGAGATATTGATGAAAATCGCCACCAGTCACAGTTGCCAGCCTGACACCTTGTCTGCGGTACAGGAATCCTGCCGGCAACTGCGGCACCGACTTGCGCAAGACCCGGACATTCTTTTCGTTCATTGGTCGGTGCTTTACCCGGGAGAGGAATTGCGGAAACTGCTGGCCGACCAATTCCCCGACTGCCGGATCCACGGAGCCAGCTCATGCCTGGGGGGGATGACCGAAGAGGGGGTTTTTTCCCAGGATGGCCGAGGAATGGTGCTGATGGGCCTGGCCGACCCCCAGGGGGCTTACGGGGTTGCCGGCGGCAAGTTGGGAGCCAACACTCGCGAAAGCGCCGCCGACATCGTTCTTGAGGCCATCAATAACGCCGGGCGACCGGGAGAAATGCCCGATCTGGTCAGAATTTCCTCCGCGCCAGGCTACGAAGATGACATCATCACGGGTATTGAGACCGTACTGGGCCCGGAAACTCCTATCATTGGAGGCAGTGCCGCCGACAACCAAGTCCGGGGAGAATGGGAACTGATCACCCACCGGCAGCATTTACGCCAAGGCCTGGTGATCACCGTTTTTTATCCCTCCACCACGCTCTCCTTCGCCTTTCACAACGGCTACAGCCCCACCCAGGCCAAAGGGCGAATCACCAAAGGTGCCGGCCGGGTTATCGAGCAGATAGATCACCAGCCGGCGGCCCTGGTTTACAATGACTGGACCGGCGGCATCATCTCATCGGCCCTGGAAAATCAAGGGTCGGTACTGGCCGACACCACCCTTTACCCTTTAGGTCGAGTGGTGGGGGAGATCGGTGGAGTGCCTTATTTCACCCTCGCCCACCCCGACCGGGTTACCGCCGGCCAGGGCTTAAGCCTTTTTGCCGACATCAAGGAAGGCGACGAAATCATTCTCATGCGAGGTACCGTGGAGACCCTGATTTCCAGGGCCGGCCGGGTAGCCCAGGCGGCCCTGCAGGCCAACCGGTTGACCCCGGAGGAAATCAGCGGGGCCATGGTCATTTACTGCGCCGGCTGCATGCTCACCGTTAAGGACCGTATCGATGAGGTGTCACAATCCCTCAACTCGGCCCTGGGCGGGAAACCTTTTTTGGGGGCTTTCACCTTCGGCGAGCAGGGCTGCTTCCCGAGCGGGGAAAATCGCCACGCCAACCTGATGATTTCCGCCATAGTTTTCGGCCCCACCAGATAACGAACCGCCATGCAACCGCTCAACAACGACGAACTGCTACGCGAGGCGCTGCTCGACCTGGCCAAAGCCCGCGAACTGGAGGAGCGCCAGCGGCGCAAATCGGAGGCCCTGTTGACCGGCCTGCGGGTGCTGATCAAACCGGCGGACAGTGCCCGGATGTTCAAGGAACTGCTGGCCGTATTACAGGAGATCCTCAACTTCGAAGAGGCCTTTGTCCTGGCCCGTCGCCCCGACGGCTCGCTGGTGCCCACCGTTGCCACCAGCGAGACCATGCTGGCCGGCCGCTGGTTACCGCAGGCCATGTTACAGCGGGTGTTGGCCGGCAGGCCGGTCACCGTTTTTGATGTCGGGCAAATTGAGGAGTGGCGGCAACAACCGGCAGAGATTCTGGCCAAGGTCTCTTCGGCTCTGCATGTCCCCTTGCGCGAGGGGGAGCAGGCGGCTGTTCTGGTCTGCACCCATTCCCGGCGCAGCTTTTTTAACCGTAACCACCAGCGGCTGGCGGAAAATTTTTCCACCCTGGCCTCCCAGGCCCTGCTCAACGCCGAACGCCAGCAAATGGAGGACCAGCTTTTCCAGGCCCGCAAAATGGAGGCGCTGGGCATTCTGGCCGGAGGAATCGCCCACGACTTCAACAACATCCTGACCCCCATCCTCATCAACGCCCAAATGGCCAAGCTGGAAGCGCGAGACAACCCCATTCTGGAGCAAAGCCTGCAACAAATCGAACAGGCCACCGAGCGGGCCGGGGCCTTGATTCAGCAAATTCTCGACTTCAACCGCCAGGGCAAACATGAACCCCAACCCATCCAGCTGGGCCCAATTATCAAGGAAGCCTTAAAATTTCTACGTTCCACCGTTGCTCCAAACATTGAAATGGAGTATACAAAAAAGGTGGACCACGACATGGTGGCCGCTGACCCCACGCAGATGCTGCAGGTAATCATGAACCTGGCCTTGAATGCGGCTTATGCCATGCGGGATAGCGGCGGTCGGCTGGAAATTGAACTGAACGCCGGTGATCGCCTGCCACCTGTTGCCGCACCGGATGCCGAACAACAAGAGTCCTGGCTGAAGATGGTGGTCAGAGACCACGGCCCGGGGATCAACCCGGAACACCTGCATCGCATTTTTGATCCTTTTTTCACCACTAAAGGCAAAGGTGAAGGCTCCGGCATGGGCCTGGCCGTGGTCCACGGTATTGTCAGCAACCATGGCGGCACCATCAACTGCTACAGCCAGCCCGGCCAGGGTGCCACTTTTGAAATTCTGCTGCCCGAGATAACCGGGCGGCAACCGGCAACAACCGGCTCCTCCCCGCCGGCAGAGATGACCGGCGGACAGGAAACAATACTCTTGGTGGATGACGAACTGCCGGTGGTGCAGGCCTTTGCCCCCAACCTGGAGAAACTCGGCTACCGGGTGGACACCACCACCAACAGCGAAGAGGCCTTGGCCATGATCCGCCGGTCCCCTAAGGCCTATGATCTGTTGATTACCGATTACAATATGCCGAGGCTAAACGGCCTCGAGCTGGCCCGCCAGGTGAAACAAACAGTGCCGCAACTGCCGATTATACTCTGTACCGGCTTCAGCGGTTATCTGGATGATGAGCAACAGGCACAAGACATTGCCACCTGCATAAGCAAACCATTCAGTATCGGCGAGATTGCCGCCGTCATCCGCAATACTTTGAACCAAGATGGAAGACAAAACGATGGCCCACGTGCTGGTAATCGATGACGACAAAATGGTCTGCGAGACCCTCAAAACCCTGATCAGCTCCCAGGGTCACCAGACCGAAAGCGCCCTGACCCTGAAAGAGGGCATGGAGAAAAATACCGCCACCACCTTCGACCTCGTCTTTCTCGATATCAACCTGCCCGACGGCAGCGGCCTGGATGCGGTGGCAGACTTCCGCCAGGTCCCATCCCGGCCCGAGATAATCATTATCACCGGTGAAGGCGGGCCGGACAACGCCGCCCTGGCCATGAAGAGCGATGCCTGGGATTATGTTCGCAAACCGCTTTCCATACAGGATGTGCTCCTGCCACTGACCCGGGCCTTGCAGTACCGCCGGGAAAAGGCGGAGCAAAAACCACCACGGGCCCTGCGCCGCACCGAGATCATCGGCAACAGCCCGCCGGTCAATGCCTGCCTGGACCTGGTGGCCAAGGCGGCCGGCACCGACACCAGTGTGCTGATCACCGGTGAAACCGGCACCGGCAAAGAGCTTTTTGCCCGGGCCATCCACGCTAACAGTGAGCGCGCCGGCGAGGATTTCGTGGTGGTGGACTGCGCCTCTCTCCCTGCCACCCTGGTGGAGAGCATTCTCTTCGGCCATGAAAAAGGCACTTTCACCGGCGCCGAACAGGCCCGGGAGGGGCTGTTTCACCAGGCTCACCGCGGCACCCTGTTTTTAGACGAAGTTGGCGAACTGCCCCCGGATACCCAGAAAAGTCTGCTGCGAGTGCTGCAGGAACAGCGTTTTCGCCCCATCGGCAGTTCCCGGGAAGTGGAAAGTCATTTCCGGCTGGTGGCCGCCACCAACCGCGACCTGGAAGCCTTGGTTGCCGGCGGCGACTTTCGCCGGGATTTGCTTTATCGACTCCGGGGCTTTGCCATCAACCTCCCCCCGCTGAAGCAGCGGGGGGAAGATGTGGTTGAACTGGCCCTGGCACAGCTGAACAAGTTAAGCAAACACTACCGGATTCCCACCAAGGGGCTCTGCCCCGGGTTCATGGAAACCCTGCGGAACTACGACTGGCCCGGTAATGTCCGGGAGCTGTTCAACGCCGTAGGGGCCGCCTTTGTCCAGGCCAAGGACGAACCCACCCTCTTTTCCATGCACCTGCCGGCCGACGTCCGGGCCGGAGCCAAACTCAAACAGGTTCAAGGCCAAAACGAAACCGGTCGCCACCCACTCCCCGCCGCCTCCGCTTCCGGCAACTTCGACCTCCCTCCCCCACCTCCCCTTAAGGCGGTGCGGGAAAAATCCCTGGTCAGCACCGAGCGCCGCTATCTTTTTGAACTGCTCAGCTATGTCAATCGCGATATGAACGAGGCCTGCGCCATTTCCGGGCTTTCCCGTTCCCAGCTTTACCGCTTGCTGCAAAAACACGGGGTTCAACGTTGAACGAGGGTGCTCACGCGACAAAACTGACTCCCCGTTTTTAAACAGTCTGTTTTGCCGCCGACCGACCCCGGCCAATTCCGCCATCTGCAGTCTCTGGTGGTCAGGAAAGGACGTTAATTTAGGTTTGTAGTTTTCAACCATCCTATGGTATGGTTGCCGGATGTAAAGACACTGCCGCCACCTGGGGCCTATTGCCACATGGTGTCAGCCGCACCGGCTGCCTGAGCGCGAGCCACCGCACGACTTTTTTCATGCTGCAAGGAGGGATGAATGGGGTTCATCAACAGTCTTACCATCCAGAAGCGGCTGGTACTCGTACTGGCCATACCACTGCTTTTTTTATCTTTCATCCTCATCAGTGAGGCGAGAAACAACTTCCTTGACCTGCGGCAGGCCAGAACAACGCTGAACATCGCCGATATCGCCATCCATACCGCCAACCTGGCCCATGGGCTCCAGGATGAGCGCACCTATTCCGATGCCTATCTTGGGAGCCGGGGCCAACAGAGGGGCAACGAGCTGGCTAGCACCCGGGCGACCATTGACCGCTCCTTGGCTGAGTTGCGGGAACACCTTGCTGCCACCGGAGCCGACCGGCATGTACCGGAACTGCAAACCCAGGTCCGCCAAGCTCTCAACGCGCTGGGCCGACTGCCGGAACTCCGCCGGCAGGTGGATAATTTTAGCATCGGCGGCGGCGACTCTTTTGTCGCCTACGCCGAGATCCTGGCTGAGGTACGAGCAACCTTGCAGGTGGTCTCGCAGGTTATCCCCAACCAGGAATTGATGCGCCTGATCGCCGCGCATTACAACTTCCTGGAATTCGTCATGCGCCTTAACGGCGAACGGTTGCTGATGGCCAACACCTTTGCGGCCAATGAGTTCGCCCCCCTGGCCTTTATGCGTTTTGCCGAAAGCCTGGCCGAGCAGAGGGTTTACCTGGAGAGTTTTGAAACCCTGGCCGACCCGGAAATTCGCCAGTACTACCAGGACCAGATGAACGCCCCTGCCGTCACCCGAGTTGCCGATCTGCGGCAGGTGGCCATCGACCACCGTTTCGGGGGTGGCTTCAACGTCGACCCCAACCGCTGGCTACAGGCCGTCAACGGCAAGCTAGACCTGATGAGCCAGGTCGAAGGGCGATTGATTGATAATTACCTGGAGCACGGCGCCGCCTACCGCTCGCAAAGCCTGACCCAGTTGATCAGCAAACTGGGTTTCGGCTTTGTGATCTGGTGGTCCACCGCCATCGTCGGCGCGGTGGTGATCATCAACCTGGTTCGCGCCTTCAAATCCATTTCCAGCGAGATCGGCGACGGCACCATCCAGGTTAACTCGGCGGCCCATCAACTGGCCGCCACCAGCCAGATGGTGGCCGACAGCTCGTCACGGCAGGCGGCGGCGGTGGAGCAAACCTCCGCCTCCATGGAAGAGATGAGTGCAATGATCAACCGCGATGCCGACAACGCCCTGCAGGCGGATGCCCTGATGCGGGAGGCCAACGACGTCTTGAGCAGGGCCGACGGCTCGATGAAAAAGTTGATTGAGTCGATGAACGAAATCAGCAGCGCCTCCCTGGAAACCCAAAAAATCGTTAAAACCATCGACGAGATCGCCTTTCAAACCAACCTGCTGGCCTTGAACGCCGCCGTGGAAGCGGCCCGGGCCGGCGAGGCCGGCGCCGGCTTTGCAGTGGTGGCCGACGAGGTGCGGAACCTAGCCATGCGGGCCGCCGAAGCGGCCCAGAACACCTCCTCCCTGATCGAGGGGACCGTCCAGAAGGTCCAAGGCGGCACCACCCTGGTGGACGAAACCGGGGGTTCCTTTACCGCCGCCCGGGAGGCAGTGCAGAAAATTGCCATCCTGCTGGCGGAAATCGCCACCGCCTCCCGGGAAGAGGCCGACGCCGCCAAGCAGGTTAACGAGGCCATCAGCCACATCGACAGCGCTACCCAGGAAAACGCCGCTTCCGCTGAAGAAACTGCCTCGGCGGCCAACGAACTGTCCAGCCAGGCCGAATCCATTCAGCAGCGGGTGGCCGAACTGATGGCCATGGTGGGCAAGGAGATTGAGACAACGTATGAAGACCGCAGCCTGAAGAGGCCGTCATCGGCACCCCCAAGGGAACCGAGCCGAGCGGCCCTGCCGGCCCAAAAACAAGAGGCCAAACCAAAACCACCGCCCAAACAGGAATTGGAACCTTTTGACGATTTTTAACCGCATCCCACGGATGCGCTAACCTGAACAGCACCAAACAAAAGCGACCACCGGGCTCCACAATAGCCCGCGTGGTCGCTTTTGTTTATTCCACCACGGTGAAACAAGGTAAACGTTCGGCAGAGAGTACTAACCTGCCGGCCTATCAGGCCGTAAACGTTCAGCAGTGCCGCAGGTTCGGGCAAGCAGCCAGGCGCAGCGTACATCAGTACGTAAGCCTGGCTGCTTGCCCGAAGATGCGGTGCTGCTGAACGTTTACCGCCAGTGCCGGATCAGTTCTACCAGGGTCCGCACCCCGAATCCTGATGGCCCTTTGGGAACGTAAGATTTCTCGGTGTAATTCCAGGCCGTGCCGGCGATATCCAGGTGCACCCAGGGCGTTTGACCGACAAACTCCTCCAAAAACACCGCCCCTAAAATGGTGCCGGCGTCACGCTTGTCGACATTTTTCAGGTCCGCCACCTTTGATTTAAGCTGCTTGCGGTACTCCTGGCCCAAGGGCAGGCGCCAGAGCGGCTCTCCAGCCCGCTCTCCGGCTTCCAGCAGCCGGCAGCACAACTCATCATCGTTGCCCAGCAACCCGGCCCGATGATGCCCCAGGGCCACAATCACCGCCCCGGTAAGGGTGGCCAGGTCGATCACCGCCGCGGGCTTGAACTTCTCTACCCCGTAAGCCAGCGCATCGGCCAGCAACAGGCGCCCTTCGGCATCGGTGTTGATCACCTCCACGGTTTTTCCGCCGTACTGGCGGATAATATCCCCCGGCTTTACCGCGGCCGGGCCGGGCAGGTTTTCTGCGGCCGGAATCATGGCCACGATATTGATCCCTTTCGGCTGTTCCCGCGCCACCACAGCCATGGCGGCCAGCACCGCCGCCCCGCCGCACATGTCGTATTTCATCTCTTCCATGCCGCTGCCGGGCTTTAAAGAAATTCCCCCGGAGTCAAAGGTCAGCCCTTTGCCCACCAGCAGCAGCGTGGGAATCGTCTTCCCGGCCTGCTCTCCGCCGCTTTGCCGGGCGGCGGACGTTGGCTGGCCATGATACTCCAAGACCACCAAACTGGGCGGCTGCTCGGAGCCCTGAGAGACCGCCAGAATCCCCCCCATGCCAAGTTTTTCCATGGCCTGGCGATCTAAAACCGTTGCTTTCAGACCCTGTTTTCTGGCCATTTGGCGGGCCTGCCGGGCAAAGTCGGTTGGCGTCCAGCCGTTGCCCGGTTCATTGGCCATGTCCCTGGCCAGACAAACCGCCGCGGCCAGTTCCGCCGCCTGCTTGACAGTCTTAGCTATTCCTCGGGGGCCTTTAAATATGAGGCGCCGCAGATTCGGCTCACTATCTTCGGTACCAGCTGCCGAGGCCTTGTCGGCCCCGTTTGAGGAGGGTGCTGTTGCGGCCGAGCGGTATTTGCCAAATCGATAAGCGGCCAGCAGCATTCCTTCACACAAAGGGGCGGCAATCTCCGTGGCCGTCTCTTCCATCTCTTCGGGCAGCAGGACCGTGGTTGCAACGGTCCGGGTTTTGAGCAAAGCGGCCATGGCAGTTCCCCCCGCCTGCCGCCAACTTTCAGCACCGGGCCGCAACTCCCCCAGCCCAACCAAGACCACCCTTTGCAATTTGCCGTCTGCCGCTAAGCCGGCAGGATAACAGACCAGCACCTGATCTTTCTTACCGCTAAAATCGCCGCTTAGATAAGCGCCGGCAACACATTCGGGCACCCCCTGACAATCCTGGGTTGCAGGCGGACCCTGGCCGTCACCGCCCCTGACGAAACAGAGCAGGGTGTCGCCTTCAATGGTCGCCGCAGCACTGGTTTTTACGGTTATTTGCCGTTCATTATGATCTTTTCCTTGCTTGCTCATTACTATCCTTAGCTGATTAAAGTTAACGTAATGGTTCACGTTTACGGACCGTTATATCAGCAGGTTAATACCCCTGATAAACGTTTACGATTATCCTGGAATCTTGCCGGTAAGCCCGGTAATATCGGGCCAACTGTTTTCCGGAGTCATTAGCAGTCCGTTGGCGACGGGCTGTTAAAACTCGTATTGCCTTTTTAACTGGAGGTTCATGGTGCTAACCCAGCTAATACTTGCCGTTGGTTTTGCCGTGGTGGTATCGGCCCTGTGCAGTATTTTTGAAGCGGTCCTTTACTCGGTACCTTTAAGCCGGGTGGAACTGCTGGCCCAGAAACGACCCTATGTGGGCAACATTTTAAAAAAACTCAAGCAGGATGTCCACCGGCCCATCACCGCCATTTTAACCTTGAATACCATCGCCAACACCGCGGGCGCCGCCGTGGCGGGAGCCGCCGCCGCCGTGGTCTTTGGCGAACAGCACCTGACCATTTTCTTTGCCGCTTTCACCGTCAGCATCCTGCTGTTTTCTGAAATTATCCCCAAAACCCTGGGGGTCAGCTACAGCAAGCTGCTTGCCCCCTGGGTGGCCCTGCCCCTGCACTGGCTGGTGAAGCTGCTGGCCCCGGCAGTGTGGGTGATCCATTTGATTACCCGCCGGCTGGGCAGCGGTCAGAGCCAGGAGGTGCTGGTTTCTGCCAAGGAGGTAGCGGCATTTGCCGCCATCAGTCAGCAGACCGGCGCCATCGACGCCCAGGAGGCCAGTGTGATCACCAATATCCTTGAACTGCGCCACCAAAGAGTGCGGGACGCCATGACCCCGCGCACTGTCACCTTCATCCTGGATGCCGAACTCACCGTCGGCGAGGCCCGGGAGTTTGAGAAAAAATGGAACTTTCACAGCCGGGTGCCGGTATACAGCGGCGAGATCGACAATATCGTGGGCATGGTCCTGCGCAAGGATGTCCTGCTGGCCGCCGCCGCCGATAAACATCAGGTGAAGCTGAAAGAGCTGATGCAACCGGTCCATTTCGTACCGGAATCGGCCCGGCTGACCAGGGTACTGCTGGACTTTTTCGAGTTGCGCCGCCATCTCTTCGTGGTGGTTGACGAGTACGGCGGTTTTACCGGGGTCATCAGCCTGGAAGACGTTATTGAAGAGATCGTCGGCCGGGAGATCATCGATGAGTCCGACCAGATCAAGGACATGCGGGAGTTGGCCAAACACAAACGGGAAACCTTTCTCCGGCAGCTCAACCGCCTGAAGTAAGATGTAACCGATCACGAAAAACCCCTGCGTGACCGCTTACTAAGTAACCGTTCACCAGGGGTACTAACCTACCGGTATAACGGGCCGTAAGCGAACAGCCGTGCCGCAGGTTCGGGCAAGCAGCCAGGCGCAGCGTACCCCCTGTACGTAAGCCTGGCTGTTCGCCCGAAGATGCGGTGCGGCTGAACGCTTACCTTACTAAAAGATCACCACCAGATAGGCCACCAGTAAGGCGATAATCAGCAGGTTGATGCCGATGAAGTTGCGAAAAGCGACCAACCCGGCAAAATCGCGCAGACAGAATTGCCACAAAATATAGCACCCGGCAATGGTGCCGTTGAGCATGAAAACGGCGGCCAACATCTGGACCGGGAAATCCGGCACGGTAAAATGCAGCCGCTCCAGCAGCGCCAGCCCGAACTGGCGCCCGGCGGTGGGAATAAAATCACCAACCCCGGCGGTGAAATAGTGCATCCGGTAAACCAGTTCCCCGGTAAACGACATGGGGAT
This sequence comes from Desulfurivibrio alkaliphilus AHT 2, assembly GCF_000092205.1. Taxonomy (GTDB): domain Bacteria; phylum Desulfobacterota; class Desulfobulbia; order Desulfobulbales; family Desulfurivibrionaceae; genus Desulfurivibrio; species Desulfurivibrio alkaliphilus. Next base: position 1,048,718 of record NC_014216.1, read on the forward strand.
CAGGATCGGCACCATGGGCGAAAACTTGCCGAACATCGGGTCCTCGGTAATCCCGAACAGTCTGGAGCCGTAATGAATAATCCCCAGCACCACGGCAAATCCCAGCACCAGCAGCAGGCTGAACAGCACCGCATCCGACAGGCCAAAGGCCGCCTGCAGTTGGGTGTAGTTGGGAGTTTCCCGGAAAAAACGAGCCAGTTGGGAGCCGATCAGAAAGGGAACAATATAAGTGCAGGTGATGTAGCGCCCTTTGTTGCGAATCAACTCCGAATAGGGGTTGCGTAACAGAAACTGGGGCGAGTCGCGGTCGCAGGCGGGCAGGCAATGCCCGCAGACCAGGCAGTGCAGGTTGTTCTGCACGTTAAAGGCCCCAAGATACACCGGGCAGCCGCGCTTGCCGGGAGCCCCGCGCTTACAGGCAAAGGTGGTACAGCCCCGGCACTTGTCGTGATCGGGGCGGAATTCAGTGATCGCCAAGGTCGCCGCCGCACCGCTGATCCGACCCAGGGGGCAGAGATGCCGGCACCAGGCCTGACCGGAAAACAGCACCGACAACAATGATGCGCCAAAAACAATGGCCAGCAGGAAATAAGCGGTACCAAGCGGAGAGCGATCCAGGCCGCCGACAATTTCCGTCCAGATAATCAGGGCCAGCAGGAAAACCGAGCTGTAGACCCCGTATTTCTGCAGGAACCTGGGCACCGGCAAATTCAGGGTCCAACCCTTGTTCTGGAGAAAGACCCCCAGGCCGGGAAAGGGGCAGATTCCGCACCACATCCGACCAACAAAAAACCAGCTCAACACAATGGCCGGCCAGATCACCCCCCAGCTTAAAAATACCGCAATATTATTCTCGGGTTCCCGGGGGCCAAAAAGCCCCAGCAGCAGGATAAAGATAAAAAGCAGATCACTGGCGATCCGCATATAGGCATAATGATGCCTGGCAGCCAGAAAACGACGGATGCTGGGAAACATCCGAAACAGATCGAGCCGGTCCCGCTCATCGGCGGAAATCAGACTTTTCAGGGCCCTGGTCCACCAGTTCACCGTCAGTCAACCTCTTGCAGCACCACTTCCACCAGCTTCTCTTCGCCGTCGCGGATGATCATCAGTTCCACAACGTCCCCCACCCGGAAATTGTCGAGGACATTGCGCAAATCATCGAAGTTTGCCACTCGGCGCCCCGCCACCGACACAATGATGTCCCCCAGAATCAAATCTCGGCCAACCTGCCGGCTGCCCCGCAAACCGCTCTTTTCCGCCGCCCCGCCAGGTTGAATATTGACCACCAGAATACCATCAACGCCCAGGCGCCGGGCCAGTTGTTCGTGGGCCACGGTGATCCCCAGCCCGGGCTGGATCACCCGACCGTAGCGGATGATCTCCGGCACCACCCGGTTGACCACATCCACCGGGACGGCGAAACCGATCCCGGCACTGCCCCCGGAGGGGCTGAAAATGGCGGTATTAACCCCGATCAGGCGACCGGCGCTGTCAAGCAGCGGACCGCCGGAGTTGCCGGGGTTGATGGCCGCATCGGTCTGGATCACCCCCTGGATGGTCCGGCCGGTAACCGCCTTGATCTCCCGCCCCAGGGCGGAGACAATCCCCGAGGTCATGGTCTGATCAAGGCCGAAGGGGTTACCGATGGCAAAGACCTTCTGCCCCACCAGCAAATTGGCCGATTCCCCTACCGGCAGCGGCGCCAGTTTTTCCGGCGGGGCATCGATTTTCAGCACAGCGATATCCTTGTCCGGCGCCACGCCCACCACCCGGCCCGGCCAGGAGGTCTGATCGGCCAGGGTAACCTCGACCCGGCTGGCATCTTCAATGACATGGTAGTTGGTCACCACATGCCCTCGTTCATCCCAGATAAAACCGGAACCGGTTCCCCGGGGCAACTCATAAATATTGAGGGTAAAGAGGCTGCGACGCAACTCTATGGTGGTGATGAATAGAACCGCAGGCGAAGCTGACTGAAAAATTTCAATGGCCGTCTTTTCCGCCACCGCCAGATCACCCCGGGCGGTGACGGCCCGGGGTTCCACCGGCGGCAGGTGCGCCTCTCGTTCCTGAAAAAACCACCACCAGCCAGCGGCAATAACCACCAGCAGCAAAAGGATGGGCACCCGGCGGGCGGGTTTTTTACTTTGCGGGGCAGCGCTCATGACCTAGAGACCAAGCAGAACTTTGGCAATGACAAAATAACCGGTAACCCCGACGATATCCATGGTGGTGGTGATAAACGGCCCGGTGGCCACCGCCGCATCGACATTGAGGCGCCGCAGAATCAGAGGAATCGCCGCCCCGATACTGGCCGCCAAAGTCATCACCATAAAGATGGAAAGCCCGATCACCAGCCCCAGCAGTGCCGGTTCGGCATAGCCCAGCCAGGCCAGGATCCCCAGGAACAGTCCATACACCGTACCCAGGATCATCCCCACCCGCATCTCCTTGAAGATCACCCTGAACAGGGCTTCCATATTAACCCGGCCGGTGGCGATGCCGCGCACCACAATGGTACTGGACTGGGTGCCGATGTTGCCGCCCATCCCGGCCACCACCGGCATGAAAGCGGCCAAAGCCAGCACCTGCGCCAGCTCTTCTTCAAAGAGGGTGATAATCACCGCCGCGGCCACCCCGCCCAGCAGAGTGGCAAAGAGCCAGGGGGCCCGGGTTTTGGCGTTGGCCACCACCGGCTTGAGCAGAATCTCCTGGTCCTTGCCGGCACCGGCCATCTGCAGGAAATCTTCGGTGGCCTCATCGCGGATAACATCGATGATATCATCAACGGTGACGATCCCCAGCAGCTTGTAAGATGAGTCCACCACCGGCAGGGCCAGAAAGTTATACTGGGAAACCAGATGGGCCACCTCATGCTGCGGGGTGGTGGTGGAAACGGCGATCACGTTGGGATTCATCACGTTTTTCAACTGCCGGTAGGGAGGATGCAGCAGCAGTTCGCGCAGGGAAAGCACCCCGGCCAATTGCTGCTCATGGCCGTGGGTGATGTAAAGATAAAAAGAGGTCTCCGATTCCTCGCTGCGCTCTTGGACGTTTTTAATCGCCTCATCCACCGTCATCTCTTCATCAAAGGCCATGAAGTCCGGCGACATCAGGCCGCCGGCGGTCTCCGAGTCGTACTTGAGCAGCGCATCCACCTCTTCCCGGTCAGCCTTGCCCATGACCTGGCGGATGTCGTTGGCGATTTCCTCGGGCAGGGCTTCAAGCAGATCGGCGGCGTCATCTTTGTCCATCTCTTTGACGATGGCCGCCATGTACTGGGGGGTGAGTTCGCTGACCAGCTCCAGCATGATGGATTCATCAAGCTCGCTGATGAAATCCCCCACCATATCGGTCTGGGCGATGATATTGAAGATACTGCGTCGTTCGGCGGGAGTTAGGTGACGGAAGGTCCAGGCGATATCGGCGGGGTGGGTCTTTTTGAGCATCTTCAGGAGATGATCCACGGCATGGCGACGGTTCAACCGCCGGATGGTCTCCAGGATCACCCGCCCTTCGTTGCCAATCAGTTCTCGCTTGTGCCCTTTCCGCATGAACCGTTTCCCGTAGTTTCTCGATCCCGCCAGCTATAATTGCCGCTACTGCAGCCGGATTTATTCTTATATCGTGTCCCCTGTGGGGCGTCAATCCTGTAATCGTTCAGCAACACGGCACTGTACGGCGATCATACCTGCGGTAAACAATTACTCAATACTTCTCCTGGCCGCAAAAGGCAAAATCAGGCTGCGGGGGATTCCTGCAACCAGCGGCCAAGGATCTCGACAATCCGGCCGGCCTGATCCCGGCTGGAGATGTTGAACTTGGACTGCTGGCGGTATTGACCGTTCATCTTGCGGTAGCGGCGAATGGTGTACTGCTCGGGGCCATAGGCCTCTTTTTTCCGGTCCCACTGCTGGTAGCGAAAGATGATGGTGGTCCAGGCGCCCTTGCTGAGCACCTCCTTGTCCAGTTCCTTGACCAGCAGGACCCCATCCTCTTCGTAATTAATCGTGATATCGGATATTTCAGCAGACATAAAAAATTCCTTGGGAGTCACCAACAAAAAAAGGGTTCAGCAACGCAATCTGCCAAACCCTTAAGGATCATAAAAAGTGGTAGCGGGGGGAGGATTTGAACCTCCGACCTTCGGGTTATGAGCCCGACGAGCTACCGAACTGCTCCACCCCGCGTCGCATCTGTGCTATACTACCCCTTTTTGAAAAAAAGTCAAGGCGTGGCGGCGAGTTTTTGCAACCCGGCGAGAATTTCTGGCGGCAAGCGGGTCAGTTTGCCGCTCCGGTCCACGGCGGCGTGGGTGGTATAAGCCAAGGCCAGCAGGCGACCCTGTTCATTGCTGAGCCGGTAGTTGAAGCGGCAGGAGACGGCCTTTACTTCCACCAGGGAGGTTTCCACGGTGAGCAGATCGTCGTAACGGGCCGAGGCCTTGTAGCGAACCCGGCAATCCACCACCGGCAGAATGACCCCCTGCTCTTCCAGGCTGCGGTAGCTGACCACCTGCGCCCGCATCAACTCAGTCCGACCGGCCTCACAAAAACGCAGATAGTTGGCATAGTAGACTACACCGCCGGCGTCGGTATCACCGTAAAGCACCCGCAGGGCATGGCGATGCACCGGCTCCTGCAGGGCAAACTCGTCTTTCTGCATGGCAAAGTCTCTCTTTCAACCTTACGGTATTACTTAGCACCGGTGACCTGCCGGTGGTCCTGGCGACAGGCAGGCAGGTCGCCGGCTAAAGATCGGGGGCAACTGCAGCGGCAGATTTAGTCGTTGCCAAGCAGCAGGGAGAGAAATTCTCGGCCGTCGACCAGCAGTTCGGCGTCGGCGGCACTGCGTTCGCTGTAGTTGCCCCTGACCGGTTCCATCCAGCAGGACCCGTCGGCGCAGGCCGGGTCCCTGGCGTCCCGCTGCGAATCAAAGAGCAGGAAAGGCACCGGCAGATCGGCGTGGGTGCGGGTCGCCAAGGGAGTGAAATGATCCATGGTGACCACCAGCCGGAAAGCCTCACCGCTTCTTTGCAGCCCTTCCAACATGGGCCCCACCACCTTATGGTCAAAGTCGCTGATAGCCTGAAGCTTATCATCAAGCCTGCCCTGGTGAGAAACTTCGTCAGGGGCCTCGACATGCACAAAAACCAGGTCGTGGCGCTTCAAGGCCTCCAGGGCCGCCGCCACCTTGCCGGCATAGTTGGTGTCGAGATAGCCGGTAACCCCGGGTACATTGATAATCTCCATGCCGGCATAAACCCCGATGCCTTTCAAAAGATCGACGGCGGAAATCAAAGCGCCGCTAACCCCGAACTGCTCAGCTAAGGTGGCCATGGCCGGCGGCCGCCCCTCGCCCCAAAGCCAGATAGCATTGGCCGGGTTTTCACCGTTTTCACGGCGCCGCTGGTTGGCCGGGGCGGCAGCCAGCAGCTGGGCCGCCCGGCTGACCACTTCCCCCAGGCCCGGCACAGCCAGGTAACGGCGCCAGTACTCCCCCACTTCCCGGTCGCTGTGATCGTGGGGCGGTACGGTTTGCAAACCGGCGCACCCACGGCGCCAGACCAGCAGGTGGCGGTAACTGACCCCAGGGTAAAAACGGCAATAGTCGTCACCCAGTTCACGGTCCAGAAGGCCGATCAACTCCGCCGCCGTGGCGGTATCGATATGCCCGCCACTGTAGTCCACCATGCGCACCTGTCGATCATCCTGGCGCTCCAGAGTGACCAGGTTGCAGCGAAAGGCGATGGCATCCGGCGGCAGTTCCACCCCCATGCTGGCCGCCTCCAGCGGCGCCCGGCCGCTGTAACATTCCGCCGGCCGGTAGCCCAACAGCGAAAGGTTGGCCACATCGCTGCCCGGGGCAAACCCCGGCGGCACCGTCTGCAGGCGGAAAAGCCGGCCGCGCCCGGCCAGGAAGTCCATTACCGGGGTATCGGCAGCCTCGAGAGGGGTGCGGCCATCCAGGGACTCCAGGGGAAAATCCCCCATCCCGTCTCCTACCAGGATAATATATTTCATTGGGCCAACCGTTTTACGCTTATATTCTACTCATCTTCCATGATGCGAATCTTCACCGTGGGGGCGGCACATACCTCCAGGGCGTCGATTTCCTTCAAGGCCGCCCTTACCGCTTCTTCTTCCGCCTCGTAAGCCCGCATCATTACCGGCACCACACCCTTCTCTTCCCGGCCCTGCTGCAGCACCGACTGAATACTGATGCCATGACGGCCGAGAATACCGGTAATGGCCGACAGCACCCCGGGCTTGTCCTGGACCGTCACCCGAAAGTAATAGGGGCAACGCAGGCTGGCCAGCGGGGTAATGACCGCTTCCCGCAAATTCTCCGGCAGGTAGCTGAGACTGGGTACCCGGTTGATCGCCCCGTTTAAGATATTGCGGGCGATATCGACGATATCGGCCACCACCGCGCTGCCGGTGGGCATTTTGCCGGCCCCCTGACCGTAGAGCAAAACATCGTCCACCATGTCGCCGGTAAATTGAATGGCGTTGAAAGCCCCACCGATATTGGCCAGCAGTTCCTGGTTGGGCACCATGGTGGGATGGACCCGAGCCTCGAAGGAGTCTCCATGGTTACGGCTGATGGCCAGCAGTTTGATGCGGTAGCCAAACTCCCGGGCAAACTCGATATCGACCGGCTCAATATTGCTGATTCCTTCGGTGCTCACCTGGTCCAGCCGCAGATGCACCCCGTAGGCCATGCTCATCAGAATAACCAGCTTGTGGGCGGTGTCGATTCCTTCCACGTCGTAAGTTGGATCGGCCTCGGCATAACCATGAGCTTGGGCATCTTTGAGCACCGTATTGAAATCCAGGCCCTCGTCGGTCATCCGGTTTAAAATGTAGTTGGCGGTACCGTTCATAATCCCAATGATGGACTCGATCCTATTGGCCACCAGCCCTTCTTTCAATGCCTTGATCACCGGAATACCACCGCCGACACTGGCTTCAAAACCAACCTCCACGTTGGCCGCCGCAGCAGCAGCAAAAATCTCCCGGCCGTGCTGGGAGATCAGCGCCTTGTTAGCGGTCACCACATGCTTGCCGGCGGCAATGGCTTTCAAAATAAAGGTTTTGGCCGGTTCGATGCCGCCGATGAGTTCCACCACGATATCGATATCGGGAGCCGCCACCACCTCGTCGGCGTCCCGGGTCAACTCCACCTCGGCAAACTCCGGCGGCAACTGCTCAATGGCAATATCCGCCACCCTATGCAGGCGCACATCCGCCCCGGTTTTTCGCTGCAGCCTTTCTCTCTGCAGACGCAACACCTCGGCGGTGCCACTGCCCACCGTGCCAAAACCGATCAACCCAACCCTTATTTCCCGCATCTATATTTTTCCCTGTTGTTACGTTTACAGTTCGCTGAAAAAGCCATCCCTGGTTTTTTTACCCAAACGGTTGACCAAATAGATGGGCACGAAAAATTAAGCCCTTTAACGCCTAAATCCCGCAACCCGGCCGCTTAAACGGCTGTTCTGCGGCTCCATGGCCAAACAGGGTCAGAAATACCTTCTTTAGCCCCTGATGTCAAAACCTATTCCCCTGTCCAGGCATAAACCCAATTACAACGCCGAAGCTTTTCCAAGCTTGCCAAACAGCACGGATAATTTTGCTCCACTCCTCGGCAATCATTGACTTTGCTTGAGAACCGGATAAAATACGGCAGTTTGCACCACCCGCCTGTACCAGCTTAAACTGCAGAACTTACCCGGCTCCTTAACGCCGGCTGTCGGCAAATACCAAAAATCAAGGAAATATTCCCGTGGAGCTTAATGTTTTTACCATGTTTCTGGAGGCCGGACCGACCATCAAGGCCGTCATCCTCCTGCTGCTTGTTATGTCGCTTTACTCCTGGTTCATCGTCTTCCAGAAAGAAATCCTGTACCGCAAGGTACGGCAGGCCTCGGAAGAGTTCAAGGAGCAGTTCTGGAAGTGCCGTAACCTGGCCGAGGCCCACAAAACCGCCAAACAGGCAGAACTGGCCCCCGAGGCCATGATTTTTCGGGCCGCTTACCAGGAACTGCAGAAACTCAATAAGGCCCAGGGTGGCGAATTGCGCCTGGAACAGCGTCTGGCTGGCATGGAGCCCCTGAAAAGAGCGGCCGGCAAAGCCCGGGACGGGGAGATTGCCCAACTGGCCAGTTCACTGCCCTTTCTGGCCTCCACCGGCAGCGCCAGCCCCTTTATCGGGCTGTTCGGCACGGTTTGGGGCATCATGACCGCTTTCCATGAAATCGGGGTCCGGGGCTCAGCCTCGCTGGCCGTCGTGGCTCCCGGTATCTCCGAGGCCCTGGTGGTCACCGCCATGGGCCTGGCGGTGGCGATTCCCGCTGTGGTTTTTTACAATTATTACACCAACCGGCTGGCCCAGATAGAAGACAACTCCCAGGCCTTTGTTACCGATTTCATCAACCTTATCGAACGGGATTTCCTTACCCGTCCCCGAGGCACGGAGAAGCAGGAATAAACCATGGCTTTCGACCTTCCCCCGGGCGGCCGCCGGAGCCGTCAGATGATCAGCGGCATCAACGTCGTTCCCCTGGTGGATATCATGCTGGTGCTGCTGATCATCTTCATGATCACCGCCCCCATGATTACCCAAGGCGTGGATGTGGATCTGCCCGAGACCACCACCCAGCCCCTGCGCCAGTCCTCCGACCCAGTAATGATCACGGTGGGCAAAACCGGCGAGATCTATTTCGACGAAATCCAGGGCACCCGGGAGATCCTGCGGCAGCAGCTGGCCTCCCTGGCCCAGCGCCGGGGTACCGACCAGACCGTGCTATTGCGGGCCGACCGCGAGGTTCCCTATGGTTTGGTGGCGGCGGTGCTGGCCGATATCAAGGACGCGGGCTTCAATCAACTGGGCATGATCACCCAGCCGGAAGCGAATTAATCACCCCCAAAAGCAACCTGATCACCGTGCAACCATGGTAACCAATTACAATTCTCTTTCCAGCAAGCACGCACCGACCCCCCGGTGGAACTGCTGCGGCCAGGAAACCAGGTGAAACAGTTAGCGAACATAATCGCCCCCCAGCAACAATGGTTGATCCCCCTGCTTCTGACCGTGGGGGTCCACCTTATGGTGCTGCTGCCCACCATCCTGGCCCCGCAACTGGGTTTTTGGCAACGCCAGCGCCCGCCTGTCGATATCCAGACGGTCAGTCTGTTTGACATCGGCGACCTGGCCCCGACCCCGGCCGCTGCCCCTCCCGCCCCGGCAACCCCGACCATTGAGCCGGCAGCGCCAACACCGGCCCCGCCCCCCGAGGCCATCGCCATTCCCCCGGAGAGCACGCCGGAGCCCGCCGCCGCCCCCCGCGGTGAACCCCGCACCATCGCACCCCAGACCCCGACCAAGGTAGCCGTCCGGTCGGACCCTCCCCCGGCCCCGCTCTCCACCCGGCCCATCCGCACCAGGGCCGACGACGACGAACTGCGGCAGCTGAGGGAATATTACCAGCTGGAAGCCCAGGCCAGGGAAGCGCGACGCGATGCTGAAATCGCCCGGCAACGGGCTGTCGATGCGGTGCGGGAAAATATTCTTGCCCAGGCCACCCCCGCTGCCTCCCCCGACCAACGGGAAACTCCGACCCCACCGGCAGCGGCCAACACCACCGAACAAGCGGGCCAGGTCACCGCCCGGCGTGGCGCCCCCACCTCCCTGGATGCCGCCACCCGCGAATACCTGGTCCGGTTGCAACAGCACATTCAGGCTTACTGGACCCTGCCCAATCTGCCCAGTTGGGATGAGAATACAGTGGCGACCATCGTGATTACCATTCGCCGGGACGGCACGCTGGATAACGTAGCCTTTGAAAAACAATCGGAAAATATGTATTTTAACCAACTCGCCCGGAAGGCCATCGACGACGCTGCTCCCATGCCTGCTTTCCCTGCCGCCTTGAGAGACAGTGAGCTGGAGATCGGCTTTAATTTCAGGCCCGGAGCCGTTTCTTACTAAACCAGGAATACCGTTGACCATGAAGCATCGCCAATTTCTTCTGCTGCTGCTGATTCCGCTGCTGCTGGCTCTGTTGCTGCCGGGCCAGGTCGCCGCCCGCATCTACCTGGACATTACCTCTCCGGAGTTGCGTAAAATCGCCATGGCGATACCGCCCCTGGTGGACCGGGCCAAGGATGACCAACCCACCGACAGCGGCCGCCAGATGGCCGATATCCTGAGCCGCGCCATGGAACTGCACGGCTTTTCAGAAACCATCGACCCCAAACTTTACGGTGAACGCCAGGATGCCAACTGGCAGCGCCACGGCGCAGAATTTGTCATTCAGGGCAGTTACCGGGAAATCGGCGGCAATTTTCAACTGGAATTGCGGCTGCTGGACATCAACGCCGGCCGGATGATTCATGGTCGGCGCTACCAGGCCCCGCGGGAACTGGTACGCCGCCAACTGCTGCGCTACATTGATGAAAGCGTGGAAGTGCTGACCGGAAAAAAGGGCATCAGCAACAGCAAAATCGCCTTTGTTTCCGACGCCACCGGCCACAAGGAGATTCATTTGGCCGACATTTTAGGCGACAACGTGCGCCAGGTCACCCGCCACCAGTACCTGGCGGTCTCTCCCCGCTTTACCCGGGACGGTGAACATTTAACCTATACCTCCCACCACCGGGGCAACGCCAACCTCTACCAGACCAATATCCGGGAGTTGAAGACCACCCGGGCCATTTCCCGCTGGGTCGGGCTCAACATGACGCCCACTTGGGCGCCGGATGACAACCGAATGGTGCTCACCCTCAGCCGGGACGGCAACCCCGACCTTTACCTGACTGAACGAACCGGCAAGATCATTCGCCGCCTGACCCATGGCGAAGGGGTTAATGTCTCGCCCAGCTTTTCCCCGGACGGTCGCCGACTGGCCTTTGTCTCCGACCGCAGCGGCACCCCTCAGATCTACCTCATGGACATGCGCACCATGGCTATCCAGCGCCTAACCTTCCAGGGCCACGACAACACCACCCCCAGCTGGTCGCCGGACGGCAAATGGATCGCCTATACCAGCCGGATCGACGGGGTACTGCACATTGCGGTAATCAGCCCCGAAGGCGGCCCGCCCCGGCAGGTCACCCGCACCTGGGGCCACCATGAATCTCCCAGTTGGTCGCCGGACAGCCGCCAGTTGGTCTTTGCTCGCCTGCGCCACGATCGGGAAGAACTGTGCGCCATATTCCTGGACGGCAGCGGACTGCGGGTGCTGTTCGGCGACCAGTCGGGCAACCATTCCATGCCCCAGTGGTCGCCCCGGCTGGCGTGGTAATTTATTTAACTGAACCATAAAATCGCGATGCGGAGGTCTTGTACCATGAAAAAAACCATGATCAGCTATGCCCTGTTGCTGGGCATGTCTCCTTTTCTGGTCCAGTGTATAGCCACGGAACAGGATCTCCGCGGCCTGGAAATGCGCACCCGGGTGATGGACGACCGGATCCACGAACTGGAACGCCTTAATGAAACGGTACGCGGCCAGGCCACCTCCCAGGCCAGGCTGGGCAATGAACTGGAAAACCTCGGCAACCGGCAATTGCAACATGAGGGCCGAATGGAGGAAGTCGAACATCGACTCCAGCTCTTTAAAGAAGAGTTCCACAACAATCAGCAGGCCACCAGTATACGGCTGGATAACATCGACATCACCCTGCAGGAAATTCAGCGCCGCCTTGATGACAACGATCAACACCTGGCGGACTCCCTGGCGGAACTGACCGGCTCTTTACAGGCCCTGAAGGAACAACAGGAACGAAACCAGCGCCAACTCCAGGAACTGAAGGAAGAACTGGCCCGGGAGGCGGCCAGAAGAGCTGAAGCGGCTCAACAAGCGGCAGAACAGGCCCGGCGGGAAGCCGAAGAAAGGGCCCGGCGGCAACCAACCGCCGCCCCCAGCGGCACACCCCGGCAAATCACGCCGGAAAACGTCAAGCAGAAAGTAGGCGAGGCACCGGTGGTAGCCCCCACCACGCCCGCGGCACGCCCCAGCCGCCCAGAACCTGCTCCCACCCCGGCCCCGGCCGAGGACGATTACTACAGCCAGGGACTGCGGCAACTGGAACGCAACAACTACCGGGAAGCATACACCGCCTTTGCCCGTTACCTGGAAGAAGAACCTCGGGGGGAAAATGCCGCCGATGCCCGCTTCCGGCTGGGGGAGAGCCTTTTCGGGCAGCAGGAGTACGAATTGGCCATTTTGGAATACCAGAAGGTCATTGCCGATTTCAGCGGCCATGACCGGGTCCCGGCGGCCATGCTCCGCCAGGGGGTGGCTTTCGAAGAGCTGCGTGAGCCAGCCACCGCCGCCATCATCTACGAGCGCCTGATAGGCGAGTTCCCCAACCGCCGGGAGGCGCAACAGGCCAGGGAAAGATTGGAAAAGATCAACTAAGGCCGTTAATCACCCCAAACAGCAAAGGCCGGCGGGATAATTCTCCCGCCGGCCTTTGCTGTTTCTTGAGACCAGAATCGCGGCGGGCCCTCAAGCCCGGCCGCAAACCGTTGTTTTTCAGCTGATCCCCAGTTCCTTTTCCTTGTCGGCCACCAGCAACCTGGTTTTGATCGCCGTATCGGAGATCAGGCTCATGGAGTCGATCCCGCATTCCACCAGGAAGGTGGCAAATTCAGGGAAATCGCTGGGCGCCTGACCGCAGATGCCGATCTTACGACCCCGGCGCTTGGCGGTGTCGATAACCATCTTGATCATGGTCTTCACCGCCTCATCCCGCTCGTCGTAAATATGGGCAACCAGGTCGGAGTCGCGATCCAGTCCCAGGGTAAGCTGGGTAAGGTCGTTGGAGCCGATGGAAAAGCCGTCGAAGACATCGGCGAAGGAATCGGCGGCAATGACATTGGAGGGAATTTCGCACATTACATAAACCTCCAGGTCATTTTCGCCCTGTACCAGGCCGAACTCCCGCATCACCTCGATAACCCGGCGCCCCTCGTCGGGGGTCCGACAGAACGGTACCATCAGCTTGATGTTGGTCAACCCCATATCGTTGCGGGCTTTAAGCAGGGCCTTGCATTCCAGCTCAAAAGCCGGTTTGTACTTGGGATCATAGTAGCGCGAAGCACCGCGCCAGCCGATCATGGGATTGGACTCGTGGGGTTCATACAAGCTGCCGCCCACCAGGTTGGCGTACTCATTGCTCTTGAAATCGGAGAGGCGGACGATGACGTCCTTGGGGTAAAAGCCGGCCCCGATCCGCCCCACGCCTTCAGCCAGCTTATCGATGAAGAACTGTTTCTTGTCGTCAGGGTAGGCGGTGGTCCGGGCTTCGATCTCCTTGACGATGGCAGCGACCTTGGGATCGGAAGCGGCCTTGGCCTTGAGATCGTCGAAGTAGTAAAGGGCCAGGGGGTGGATGCCAATGTGGGAGTTGATGATGAACTCCTCGCGGGCCAGCCCTACCCCGTCGTTGGGGATCTGCCCCTCAACAAAGGCCTTTTCGGGAATACCCACGTTCATCATTATCTTGGTCTTGGTCTGGGGAACCGAGGCCAGGTCCAGCCGCTCGATTTCAAACTTGAGCAGCCCTTCGTAGATGTTGCCGGTCTCCCCTTCAGCGCAGGAGACGGTGACATCGCTGCCACTGGGGATCTTTTCGCTGCCGTCACCGGTGCCGATCACGCAGGGAATCCCCAGTTCGCGGGAGATAATGGCGGCATGGCAGGTACGGCCACCACGGTTGGTTACAATGGCGGCGGCGATCTTCATGATCGGCTCCCAGTCGGGATCGGTCATGTCGGTGACCAGCACTTCGCCCTTTTTGAAATCGTGGATATCAGCCACGTTGTGGATCACATTGGCCTTACCCTGGCCGATCTTGGCCCCCACCGCCTGACCGGTGGCCAGCAGCTTGCCCTGCTCTTTCAGCACATGGGTTTCAATCTCCTGCTTGTTGGCCTGCGAATGGACGGTCTCGGGCCGGGCCTGCACGATGAACAGCTCGCCGGTGCCCACTTCCTTGCCGTCGCCGTCCTTGGCCCACTCAATGTCCATCCCCTTGCCGTAATGGTCTTCGATAATGCAGGCCCAGCGGGACAGGGTCAGGATTTCCTCATCGGTGATCACGTAACTGCCCCGTTCCTCGGGGGTGGTGTCGATATTCTTGACCGTCTCCCCGTTACCGTTGTCCTCGCAGTAGATCATCTTGATCTCTTTGCTGCCCAGGCGCTTGCCCACAATGGGCCGCTTGCCTTCTTTCAGGGTGGGCTTAAAAACATAGTATTCATCGGGGTTGACTGCTCCCTGGACCACGTTTTCCCCCAACCCCCAAGAGCCGGTGAGGAAAACCGCGTCTTTGAAACCGCTTTCGGTGTCGATGGAAAAAATTACCCCGGAAGAGGCGGAATCGCTGCGCACCATTTTCTGGATCACAATGGAGAGATAAACGTCGAACTGGCCGAACCCCTTATCGTGGCGATAGGAAATGGCCCGGTCGGTGAAAAGGGAGGCAAAACATTTCTTACAGGCGGCAATTACCGCCTCGGGGCCACTGATGTTGAGGTAGGTTTCCTGCTGGCCGGCGAAAGAGGCGTCGGGCAGATCCTCGGCGGTGGCCGAAGAGCGGACCGCCACGGCCACGTTGCTGCCGTAATCCTGCTCCATCTTGCGGTATGCCTCGACAATGGCATTGTAGAGTTCCTGGGGAAATTCGGCATTGCGAATGATATCCCGGGCCTTCTTGCCCCGCTCCTGGAGGTTGCGCAGGTTGCTGGTATCGAGGCCGGCCAGGGCGTCTTTGATGGCGTCTTCAATGCCGGCAGTCTCCAGCAGGTAGCGGTAAGCATAGGCGGTGATGGCAAAACCGTTGGGAACGCTGACCCCTTTGGACATCAGCTTCTGGTGCATCTCCCCCAGGGAGGCGTTTTTACCGCCAACCAACGGCACATCCTCGATCAGGATGTCGTCGAACCAAAGAATCAGGGCCTTGTCATGTTTTCCCATCGTGTACTCTCCCGTGCTTTTAGCTGTTTAGATTATCAAAAAGACAACTTATCTGGCGATTTAGCAGCCACGGCCGGCCGCCGTAGCGAAAAAAAGATTTCTGATCGGTCGCCTCTGGTTTATAGCTAATCTTCCACCATGGGTCAACCGAATATAGGGATGTGTCAAGGAGTAATGGTCTTTTTTGCTGTAAAAACTTTAACTGCCCGTTTTTCAACAGGGTGTTAATCAACACTGGAGTTTCAGGACAATCAAAGCTAAAATTAAGAGTCATGCAACGCTATACCCCCCAATAACCGTCAACTGCAAGTTTTGGTGAGTCGATAATGGATATGGATAACACAAGTCTGCCTGAAAAGATCTGCCAGACCCACATTGTGCCCGGCAACCATGCCGCCAGCGATTATTTTGCCGCCTTGCGGGAACTGCTTAATCACCGCCGGCAGGAAACGACAGCCACGCAGATGTCTCGCTGGCAGGAGGCCATCGACGGCATCTACCGCTTACTGGACGATGAAATCCGCAACAACCGCCGCCCCCCGGTTAAACCGGTCAGCTTCGGCACCTCGGGCTGGCGGGGAACCTTGGGCAAAGAGGTCAATGTACAATCGGTTCGCCAGGTCACCCAAGCCATTATCAACATCTACCATCAGGCCGCCGCCGAACCGGAGCTGGCCGGGGCCTTGGGGGTGCGAGACCTGGATGAGGCCCGGCGGCGGGGGGTGGTACTGGGCCACGATAACCGGTTCGGCGGCCCGGTAATGGCCCAGGCGGCGGCGGCCTTGCTAAGTGGCCAGGGGTTTAACGTCCACTTTGCCGGCGAGACCACCACCGGGGTAATTTCAGCCGCGGTGGTGGTCACCGGCGCGGCCTTTTCCATTAACCTGACCCCCAGCCACAACCCCTTGGAGTACGGCGGCTTCAAATACAACGCCGCCGATGCCGGGCCGGCAGCGGCCATCATCACTAACCGGATCACCAAAGAGGCGGCACGAATCATCGAGTCCGGGGCAGCACCCAAAGCCGAGCCGGCCCCGGAATTGATCGCCCCCCTGGACACTCTGACTTGCTGGCAGCAGCTGGTGCGGGACAACCGCCGCCGACACGGGCTGGATTACGACGCCATCCTCGCCGAACTGGCACGCCGCGATGATTACATCCTGGCCGTCGACTGTGTGCACGGGGCCAGCAGGGTCCACCTCAACACCCTGCTGGCCGGCATTCCAACCGCACGCCTGTTGCGTTTTCGCGACCAAGAGGACCCCACCTTCAACGGCATCGCCCCGGAGCCATCCTCGGAAAACCTGGCCTTCATTCATCAGGCCCTGCAGGAGCGGCCGGAACCTTTAAAACTGGGCGCCATTATCGATCCCGACGGCGACCGGATCCGCTTTACCGACGGCACACACGAATTCGACATGAACATGTTCGGGGCCATGAGTTACCACTATCTCCACGAACATAAGGGCAAAAAAGGCCCGGTGGCGAAAACCGTGGCCAGCAGTAATTTCGCCAACAGCATTGCCGCAGGTTTGGGCGAAGAGGTGTTCGAACCGCCGGTGGGCTTCAAGGAGTTCAAACCGGTGATCGGCAAAGCGCTGGTGCTGTTTGAGGAATCGGACGGTATCTCGGTGATCGGCCATACCCCTGAAAAGGACGCCTACATCGGGATGCTGCTGGCTCTCGAGATGATGCTACATCGCCCGGGCGGTCTATATCCCTACCTGGAGGAGATCCGGGCCCGGTTCGGAGAATTTTTCCCCGGCCGCGGCGGGGTGGCGGTAAGCAAGCAGGGGGCGGCGCTGCAGGAGGCCCTGGCCGGGCTGGAACACTATCACCCCGGCGAAAGCCTGCCGGTGGGAGGGCACCCCCGAACCATCAAGGAACTGATCACCATTGACGGCTACAAGATGATTTTCGAGGACCAAAGCTGGCTAATGATCCGCCCTTCCGGGACCGAGCCCAAAGTGCGTTTTTACGTGGAAGCCCGCACCGAGGCAGATAAAAGTCAACTGCTGGCCACCGCCCGGTCCTTACTGCAGAAAATCGGCCTACTGGAGCAATAATGCAGATGATTAAAAACAAAATTTTGCCGTTGTTGCTGGCCATCCTGCTTGCCAGCGGCGACCTGCCCATCACCCCGGCCGCCGCCGGCACTGCAGACTGGGAGCAAAGGGCGGCGGCGTTGGAGGCCAGCCAAGACTGGCCGGAACTGCTTAAACACGCCTTCCGCTGGACCCGTGCTACCCCGGCGGACTACCGCGCCTGGTTCACCATGGGCCAAGCCCAACAGCAACTGCACCTGCACGAGCAGGCCGAGGGCAGCTACCGCCAGGCCCTGCGCCTGAACGACGGGCTGACCGCCGGCTGGTTTCACCTGGGGGTGCTGTTGCGGGAAAAGGGAGAATATGAAGAGGCGGCGACCGCCAACCTCCGGGTCCTGGAGCTGGCGCCGGAAATGACCGTCGCCCGCTACAATCTGGGGGTGATCCACGAAAGGCTTAAGCAACCGGAACAAGCCCTGGCAACCTACCGGCAAATCACTAAGCAAGACCCGGAATTCGCCCCGGCCTGGCACAACCTGGGGGCAATTTTGGGCAACCGGGGACAACTGCCCGAGGCCATCAACGCCTTCCGCCGGGCCGCCGAACTGGCCCCAGACAACCCCCAAACCTGGCTGGCTCTGGCCACCGCCTACCGGGCCACCGGCCAAGACGCTGAAACCGAACAGGCCTTGGAACGGTTACAGCAACTGGACCCGGAGCTGGCCCGGGAATTTACCCGCAAGCAATAAATTCCCCCAGTAACTCAGGGCAAAGTCGAGGTAATTGCTTGTTGCACCGGTGTGGGGGCCGCGAAACCCGGTAGCGACTCATTCTCGGCGGGCATCCTGTCGGCCCCAAATCATCTTATGGGGGCGCCCGCCGCCTCCTGCGCGTCCATGCGCCCGGCGGCGGGCGAACCCGTCGCTACCGGGTTTCGCGACCCCCGTCCTGGCTCCAGTCTGCTTTTTTGTTGCCCCCGTCGTAAGTTCTACCGTCAATTCGTGTGGCCCCTGCCCCCTTGCCCACGACCAAGTCCAGCCTCCAGCGGCACACAAAAAAAGCCCCCGTTATCGTCCAAGCGATAACAGGGGCTTTAGCAAAAAAGATTCGGCGGCGACCTACTCTCCCACCAAGTTTCCCTGGCAGTACCATCGGCGCTGAGGGGCTTAACTTCCGTGTTCGGAATGGGAACGGGTGTGACCCCCTCGCTATGGCCACCGAAAAGTCTAAAAAACAGTGATAACTGAATATGTTGTGATTAAGCATTTACAGTAGCGAATCCAGCAAGGAAAAAGAAAATGATCAAGCCGCACGGCTGATTAGTACCGGTAAGCTCCATGTGTTGCCACACTTCCACACCCGGCCTATCGACGTCATGGTCTATGACGAGCCTTCAGGTGGGGTTATCCCCACGGGGTATCTTATCTTGAGGTGGGCTTCCCGCTTAGATGCTTTCAGCGGTTATCCCTTCCGAACGTGGCTACCCTGCCATTGCCGCTGGCGCGACAACAGGAACACCAGTGGTTCGTCCATCCCGGTCCTCTCGTACTAGGAACAGATCCTCGCAAATACCCTACGCCCACAGCAGATAAGGACCAAACTGTCTCACGACGTTTTAAACCCAGCTCGCGTACCGCTTTAATTGGCGAACAGCCAAACCCTTGGGACCTGCTCCAGCCCCAGGATGCGATGAGCCGACATCGAGGTGCCAAACCTCCCCGTCGATGTGAACTCTTGGGGGAGATAAGCCTGTTATCCCCGGAGTACCTTTTATCCGTTGAGCGACGACCCTTCCATGCGGAATCGCCGGATCACTAAGACCTACTTTCGTACCTGCTCGAGATGTCTCTCTCGCAGTCAAGCTCCCTTATGCCTTTACACTCTACGGCTGGTTTCCAATCAGCCTGAGGGAACCATCGCGCGCCTCCGTTACTCTTTAGGAGGCGACCGCCCCAGTCAAACTACCCACCAGACAATGTCCCAAACCCGGATGACGGGTCGTGGTTAGAAGCCTAGAATAATCAGGGTGGTATTTCAAGGTTGACTCCACGAGAACTAGCGTTCCCGCTTCAATGTCTCCCACCTATCCTACACAAATTATCCCAAACTCCAATGCCAAGCTGTAGTAAAGGTTCACGGGGTCTTTCTGTCTTGCTGCGGGTAATCGGCATCTTCACCGATAATTCAGTTTCGCTGAGTCCCTGGTTGAGACAGTGGGGAAATCGTTACGCCATTCGTGCAGGTCGGAACTTACCCGACAAGGAATTTCGCTACCTTAGGACCGTTATAGTTACGGCCGCCGTTTACCGGGGCTTCGGTTCGGAGCTTCTCCTAAAAGGATAACTCCTCCCCTTAACCTTCCGGCACCGGGCAGGCGTCAGACCATATACCGCGTCTTTCGACTTCGCATAGTCCTGTGTTTTTAGTAAACAGTCGCTCCCCCCGTTTCTCTGCAACCACCTTCGGCTCCGTAAGTATTCACTTCACCTAATGATGGCACACCTTCTCCCGAAGTTACGGTGTTATTTTGCCGAGTTCCTTAACCAGAGTTCTCTCAAGCACCTTAGGATACTCTCCCTGCCTACCTGTGTCGGTTTACGGTACGGTCGCCATATCAACTCGCTACGAGGCTTTTCCTGGCAGCATGGGATCAACCACTTTGTGGGCCTAAGCCCTCGTCATCACGCCTCAGCGTTGAATGGAGAAACGGATTTGCCTGCTTCTCCCGCCTACACGCTTAAACCGGGACGTCCAACACCCGGATGGCCTACCCTTCTGCGTCCCCCCTTCACTCAAACGTTGATACAACGGCGCAGGAATATTCACCTGCTTCCCATCGACTACGCCTCTCGGCCTCGCCTTAGGGGCCGGCTAACCCTGGGCAGATTAACTTGACCACAGGAAACCTTAGGCTTTCGGTGTGCGGGTTTCTCGCCCGCATTTGCGCTACTCGTGTCAGCATAAGCGCTTGTGGGACCTCCAGCACTCCTTTCGGTGTACCTTCTCAGGCGACCACAATGTTCTCCTACCACTCCATCTTACGATGAAATCCGCGGCTTCGGTAGCATGCTTAGCCCCGTTGAATTTTCGGCGCAGACCCACTCGACCAGTGAGCTATTACGCTTTCTTTGAAGGATTGCTGCTTCTAAGCCAACCTCCTGGTTGTCTGGGCAGTTCCACATCCTTTACCACTTAGCATGCATTTAGGGACCTTAACCGGCGGTCTGGGCTCTTTCCCTTTCGACCACGGATCTTATCACCCGTAGTCTGACTCCCGTGCTTGAGCTTGACGGTATTCGGAGTTTGACAGGGTTTGGTAATCCTGTGGGGACCCCTAGCCCAACCAGTGCTCTACCTCCGTCAGTCATCACACGAGGCTATACCTAAATATATTTCGGAGAAAACCAGCTATTCCCGAGTTTGATTAGCCTTTCACTCCTAGCCACAGCTCATCCAAGCAGTTTTCAACCTACAATGGTTCGGGCCTCCACGAAGTGTTACCTTCGCTTCACCCTGGCCATGGCTAGATCACCCGGCTTCGGGTTTACCCCATGCAACTAAACGCCCAGTTAAGACTCGCTTTCGCTACGGCTACACCTCTCGGCTTAACCTTGCTGCATAGGGTAACTCGCTGACTCATTATGCAAAAGGCACGCGGTCACACTGTCCGAAGACATAGTGCTTCCACTGCTTGTAAGCAGACGGTTTCAGGTTCTATTTCACTCCCCTCCCGGGGTTCTTTTCACCTTTCCCTCACGGTACTGGTTCACTATCGGTCACCAGGTAGTATTTAGCCTTGGAAGATGGTCCTCCCGGATTCCCACGGGGTTTCTCGTGTCCCGTGGTACTCGGGGACACCCTAGGGTGACTCCAGATTTCGTCTACCGGGCTATCACCGTCTCTGGCCGGCCTTTCCAGACCGTTCAACTATCCTTCGTCAATCCCACATCGGGGCCCCACAACCCCGCAGTACAAGTACTGCGGTTTGGGCTTTTCCGCGTTCGCTCGCCACTACTGACGGAATCTCAATTGATTTCTTCTCCTGGGGGTACTGAGATGTTTCACTTCCCCCCGTTCGCCTCATACACCTATGAATTCAGTGCATGATGACCAGGGTATACCTGGCCGGGTTGCCCCATTCGGAAACCTCCGGATCAAAGCCTGTTAGCAGCTCCCCGAAGCTTATCGCAGCTTACCGCGTCCTTCATCGCCTCCTGGTACCAAGGCATCCACCGTCTGCCCTTAGTAGCTTGATCAAAAATATCCTATAAGCCTTGCTAGACTCAGCTACTAAAATGCTTCACAACATATTCAATTATCAAAGATCAAATACTGCCATACCATCCGGTTACTCCTCTGAGATAACCGCGACGGCGCCGCCAAAGACGGCTAAAAATGGTGGAGGTGAACGGGATCGAACCGATGACCTCCTGCGTGCAAGGCAGGCGCTCTCCCAGCTGAGCTACACCCCCAATCCGATAATGGTGGGCCTAACTGGACTTGAACCAGTGACCTCACGCTTATCAGGCGTGCGCTCTAACCAGAACTGAGCTATAGGCCCGTATCCGAGAAAACTAAGCGACCATCCTTAGCGAACGGCCGCTCCCCGTTACCTATCACTTGCAAAGATCGTTAGCGATCTCTCAAAACTGAGCAGAAATGTGATGGTATTGACCCCTGTCGGGACTTAGCCCGATCTTCCTTAAAAAGGAGGTGATCCAGCCCCAGGTTCCCCTAGGGCTACCTTGTTACGACTTCACCCCAATTACCGATCATTCCTTGGCAGCCTGCCTCCTAAAAGGTTAGCTCAACCGCTTCTGGAACAACCGACTTTCGTGGTGTGACGGGCGGTGTGTACAAGGCCCGGGAACGTATTCACCGCGGCATGCTGATCCGCGATTACTAGCGATTCCAACTTCATGGAGTCGAGTTGCAGACTCCAATCCGGACTGAGACCGGCTTTTTGAGATTGGCTACTTATCGCTAAGTCGCTGCCCTCTGTACCGGCCATTGTAGTACGTGTGTAGCCCTGGACATAAAGGCCATGAGGACTTGACGTCATCCCCACCTTCCTCCGGTTTGACACCGGCGGTCCCTCTAGAGTGCCCAACTTAATGATGGCAACTAAAGGCGAGGGTTGCGCTCGTTGCGGGACTTAACCCAACATCTCACGACACGAGCTGACGACAGCCATGCAGCACCTGTCTCCGGATTCTACCTAATGATAGCACTCTCCTGTTTCCAGGAGATCTCCGGGATGTCAAGCCCAGGTAAGGTTCTGCGCGTTGCGTCGAATTAAACCACATACTCCACCGCTTGTGCGGGCCCCCGTCAATTCCTTTGAGTTTTAACCTTGCGGCCGTACTCCCCAGGCGGTGCACTTAATGCGTTAGCTGCGACACTGAAAGGGTCAATTCCTCCCAACATCTAGTGCACATCGTTTACAGCTGTGGACTACCAGGGTATCTAATCCTGTTTGCTCCCCACGCTTTCGCGCCTCAGCGTCAGTATCCGTCCAGAAGATCGCCTTCGCCACCGGTATTCCTCCCGATATCTACGAATTTCACCTCTACACCGGGAATTCCATCTTCCCCGCCGGTACTCAAGCCCTGCAGTTTCAATTGCACATCCACGGTTGAGCCGTGGGCTTTCACAACTGACTTGCAGGGCCGCCTACGCGCCCTTTACGCCCAGTAATTCCGATTAACGCTCGCACCCTCCGTATTACCGCGGCTGCTGGCACGGAGTTAGCCGGTGCTTCCTTTGAAGGTACCGTCAAATCCAGATGGTATTAACACCTGAACCGTTCTTCCCTTCCGACAGAGCTTTACAACCCGAAGGCCTTCTTCACTCACGCGGCGTCGCTGCGTCAGGGTTGCCCCCATTGCGCAATATTCCTCACTGCTGCCTCCCGTAGGAGTCTGGTCCGTGTTTCAGTTCCAGTGTGGCGGATCATCCTCTCAAACCCGCTAACCATCGTCGCCTTGGTAAGCCGTTACCCCACCAACTAGCTAATGGTACGCAAGCCCCTCCCTCTACGGTAACTTTCAAGAAGAGGTCACCTTTCCTTACCAACCTTATGGCCGGCAAGAATATCCGGTATTAGCAGCCCTTTCGAACTGTTATCCCAGATAGAAGGGCAGGTTACTTACGCGTTACTCACCCGTGCGCCACTCTACTCAGGGCCGAAGCCCCTTTCTCGTTCGACTTGCATGTGTTAAGCACGCCGCCAGCGTTCAATCTGAGCCAGGATCAAACTCTCCAGTTTGATCTCTATCGTAAAACGCTAACTGTAATAACAGCCAACGCCTACTGTACTGCAAAAAAAATCCCATCCCGGCTACAACGGTTCCCCGCTATAACCAAAACAGGTCTTTGGGCCCATCACTTAATTCTCTGCTCAGTTTTCAAAGATCGCTCGTTACTACGGAGCCGGGCCCTGACGACCTTGCTCCCTCCCGTGCTGCAGGAGACGGGCAACATAGCCGAAGAGGGTGAGCGCGTCAACAGCAATTTTAACAAACTCATAAAAAAGCTTAAACTTTCAGTTCCCCAGACGCAAAAACAGAGAGATAAACAAGAGCCGGAACCATGCCCCACCCAGGCCATGACTCTCTCCATAATCAAAACCAAAGGGGTAAGCGATCACGAGCCAACCAATTTTTATCGGTTTTTTTATACTTAAAAGTTTGACATATTTTTCATATCCCCTCTACAATGGTTTTTGATGTCACGCTGTAAACCGCCTACCGGCGGACTTTATTTCCGGGCAGGCAGCAAGACACCGGCATTAACTCACCAAGGACTAAGGAGTACAGCTTATGAGCTCATACCCCCCGCACGATGATGGCTCCCGGCACAGCTTCAGTTCCCTGGCCGGCCAGGCCGAAAAAAGGCTGGCCGAACTTGACCAACGGCGACCGCTGCGCTCCGGCCCGGAATTGTCTGCAAAACTGGCGCAGCAAGGATTCAGCCGCCGGGACTTCATGAAATGGTCGGTGGCAATGACCGCCGCTTTGTCTCTGCCGGCCAAGTTTGCCCCGCTGACCGCCAAAGCCGCCGAAATGCTCAACCGGATTCCGGTGATCTGGCTGCACATGGCCGAATGCACCGGTTGCTCGGAAAGCTTTATCCGCACCGATGCCCCTACCCTGGACACTTTGCTGTTCAACCATATATCGCTTGAGTACCACGAAACCCTGATGGCGGCCAGCGGTTGGCAGGCAGAAGAAAACCTGGCCCGGGCCCAGGAAGAGCATCGGGGCAACTACCTGCTCATCGTTGAAGGCGGAATCCCCACCGCCGCCGGCGGCACTTTTCTGACCATCGGCCCCCATGCTCACACCGGGCTGGAGATCTGCCGCACCGCCGCCGCCGGAGCCATGGCGGTCTTTGCCTTCGGCTCCTGCTCATCCTTCGGCGGCGTACAGGCCGCCTACCCCAACCCCACCCAAGCCAAAGCCCTGAGCGAGATCATCCAAAAACCGGTGATCAACATTCCCGGCTGCCCGCCCAGCGAGAAAAACATGATAGGCAGCCTGTTGCATTTTATTCTTTTCGGCACCCTGCCGGCCCTGGATCTGTATGGGCGCCCCCGCTGGTCTTATGGCCTGCGGGTGCACGATCTGTGCGAACGACGGGGGCGTTTCGATGCCGGTGAGTTCGTGGAACGCTTCGGCGACGAGGGGGCCAAGCTTGGCTACTGCCTGTACAAGGTTGGCTGCAAAGGCCCCTACACATACAACAACTGCTCCCGGCAGAAGTTCAACCAGGGCACCAGTTGGCCGGTCCAGGCCGGACATGGTTGCATGGGATGCAGCGAACCGGACTTCTGGGATGTCATGGCGCCGCTGGTGGAGCCGCGCAAAGATCGGCTTTACCGCACAGTTTTTGGCGGCCGTGGCGCCGATGCCACCGCCGATAAAATCGGCCTTGGCTTTTTGACCGCCGCCGCGGTGGGTATCGGCGCCCATGCCGTTTACTCGGTAATCAAAGGCAACTTCCGCAACCCGCCACCCGATGACGAACCAAAGGGCGACAAGGGGAAAACCTCCGCCAAGGGGGAGAGCGCCAACTAACCGTGCCGGCTTCCAAATAGAAACAGGCACCCCTGAACCAAGTACGCCTGATTGATGGTCTTTACCGCAAACCCTTGAAGGAGAACCGCTTATGGCAGCCAAACGCATCGTGGTGGACCCCATTACCCGCATCGAAGGACACCTGCGAATGGAAGTTGTGGTAGATGACAACAATGTCATCCAGGATGCCTACGCCAGCAGCACTCTGTGGCGGGGAATCGAGCTGATCCTCAAGGGCCGGGACCCCCGCGATGCCGGCCTGATTACCCAGCGCATCTGCGGAGTCTGCACCTATTCCCATTACCGGGTGGGTATCGAGGCGGTGGAAAACGCGCTGGGGATCACCCCGCCCTACAACGCCATCCTCACCCGCACCCTGATGAGCCAGGCTCTGTTTCTCCATGACCATATCGTCCATTTTTACCACCTGCACGGCCTGGACTGGTGCGACATCACCCGGGCGCTGGAGGCCGACCCCCGCAAAGCTTCCGACCTGGCCTTCAAATACGCCGATATTCCCATCGCCACCGGCGCCGACGAACTGACGGCGGTTCAGGCCCGGCTCAAAGGCTTTGTGGCAGAAGGCCACCTGGGGCCCTTTGCCAATGCCTACTGGGGGCACAAGACCTACCACTTCACCCCCGAGCAGAATTTGATCGTGCTTTCCCACTACCTCAAGGCCCTGGAAGTGCAACGCAACGCCGCCCAAATGCTGGCCATTTTCGGCGGCAAACAACCCCATCCACAATCGCTGGTGGTGGGCGGAGTTACTTGTGTTATGGATCTGCTCAACCCCAACCGCCTGGGTGAATACCTGACCAAGTTCGAAGAGGTCTCCGATTTTATGAACCGGGCCTACTACGCCGATGTCAAGATGGCCGCCGAAGCCTATATTGGTGAAGATAGTGTCCTTAAGGGCAGCGGTGTGCAGAATTTCATCGCCGCCCGGGATTTTCAAATCAGCCGCAACGAGTGGTTGTTTGATCGTGGCATGGTTCTGGACGGCGACCTTGGCCGGGCTCATGACGTTGATGAAGAAAAAATCACCGAGGAAGCCACCCACGCCTGGTACCACGACGACCAGAGCCGCCACCCCTACAACGGGGTCACCGACCCTAACTACACCGGTTTCCGCGACGGCGACACCCTTCAAGGACGGGCTAAAATCATCGATGAAAAAGGTAAATACACCTGGGTCAAGGCCCCCCGTTACGATGACCGGGTGATGGAGGTCGGCCCCCTGGCGCAAATGCTGGTGGGTTACGCCCGCGGCAACGAAAAGGTGCGCGCGGTGGTGGACAACTTCCTAGCTGAAACCGGGGTACCGGTCCCCGCCCTGTTCAGCACTTTAGGCCGCACCGCCGGCCGCATGCTGCAGACCAAACTGATTGCCGATCACGGCAAAACCACCCTGCTGAACCTGGTGGAAAACCTCAAGGTGGACCAGGAAACCTGCGCCCCTTATGTGATCGACAAAAACCGCGAGTACCAGGGCCGGGCCTTGAACGATGTGCCCCGGGGCATGCTGGGGCACTGGGTGAAAATCAAAAACGGGGTGATCGAAAATTACCAGTGCGTGGTGCCCACCACCTGGAATGCCAGCCCCATGGACAGCGCCAGCCAGCACGGACCTTACGAAGCGGCCCTGATCGGCACCAGACTGGCCGATCCCAGCCAGCCGCTGGAGATCATCCGCACCATCCACTCTTTCGACCCCTGCCTGGCCTGCGCCGTGCACGTCATGGATTATAGGGGTAACGAGCTGGCCAACTACCGGGTGGAGGCGAAGTAAGCGATCGCCGAGAAACCCACGATCGCTTACTGCTTGGAGTTGTTGTTACGGCGGGGTACCCTGTACCCTGTGATCGGTTACGAGCCGGGTTATTCAATCACCGCCGTCAACCGCAGATTACTGCTTATGGAGGTCCGGCAAATGATTACCGAACGCGAATTTTTTGCCAAATTCTACCGTTTTTCCGCCGAGATCCGCGGATTACACTGGCTGCGGGCGCTGTTGATCTTTGGCCTGGTTGCCACCGGTTTCTACCTGGCCAAACCCTTCCTTACCCCCAGTCCGGCCTTGGAGCCGGTCAATTTCCAGAACGCCCTGGTCCGTTTCTGGCATGTGGTCTTCGGCTTTGCCCTGGCCTTTGTTACGATTATGCGCATCTTTCTCTTCTTTTTCGATGAACACAGCCGGCGTTACGAGCGGGACTCCTTCCGGGACACCTTCAGCCTCACCGCCTGGAAACAGCAATTAAAATATTACCTGCTCCTGGGTCCCTATGATCGCCAGGGGGCCTACGGGCCGCTGCAGCATGTGGGGTACATGACGCTGATGGTGTTACTGCTACTCCAAATAATGACCGGAATGATCCTGCATGCCGCCAACTACCAGGGCGGTCTAGGCGGGGTGCTGGGCACCCTGCTGGGGCCGCTGACCGTCTGGCTGGGCGGTCTGGCCGGGGTCAGCAACCTTCATTATATTATCATGTGGGTGCTGATTATTTTTGTCCCCATCCATTTATATATGGTTTACTGGACAGCCCACAGGTCACCCGGCAGTTGCGCCGAGCCCATGTTCAGCGGCTACAGTTTTAAAAAAATTCCTCCTAAATCCTGACCGTTTTGCAAACTTTAGAGTCAGCGCAACCCCTGATACTGGGCGTGGGCAACGTCCTCTTCGGCGACGAGGGGCTGGGGGTGCACCTGGCCTCGCTGCTGAAGTCCAACTATCATTTAATAGCTGCAGAACCAGGCGCCGGTTTACCACCGGCCATTGTCGACGGCGGCACCCTGGGACCACACCTGATCCCTCTGCTGACCAATCACCGCCAGGTGCTGCTGCTGGACAGCATCACCGCCGACAACGCAGCCCCTGGTGAGGTTTTCTGTTTCGATTACCAACAACTGCCCGCGCCGCTGAAAGGCCGGGGCAGCGCCCATGAGGTGGAAATGCAGCAGACCCTGGCCATGATGCGCCTGGCCGGAGACCTGCCGCACATCACCGTGCTGGCGGCGGTACCTAAAATAATCAGCAAGACCACCTTTGAGCTAAGCCCTGAAGCACAACAAGCGGCCGTGACCATGGAACAAAAAGCCTTGGAGATCGTGGACCGGTGGGGTTTTACGGCAACCAGGCGCGCCCATGCTTCCATTGCCGAAATTGCTCGCCACTGCTGCCGGGGAGTCGCTTGTGGGTCATAGGATTCGTTTTTTCTTTCGTACCCGTTGCCTTAACAGCGTGCTGTACGACTTTCTGGCTCGTGCCCAGGCGGAATCAGAGCACGCCGTGGAACTGGCCCGAAATCATGGTGAAACCAACCTGCTGGCCACGGGTAATGAAAAAGAACTGGCGGAGTTGGCCGAAACCCTGGGGCAGGAGATTCCGCTCTCCATCTTTCTCAGCCAAAGCGGCATCCTGCCGGCCGACCAGGAAAGCGGACCCGACCTTGGCAATCTTGTAGGGCAGCCACCGGAAAACCCACTTGCTCCCGGCACAACCAAAGTCGCCCTGCCACCCTGCCCCCGTTGCCTGCGGCTGGCCGAAGAGCATTTTCTGGCCGGCCGGGCCGAGTTTAACCATCGTTGCCGCATCTGCCTTGCGGTCGACTCTGCCAACCAGCAACTGGTGTTTACTCCGCCCGGCACCCTGGAAGTGCAGTCTTGCCCAACCGCCGACCACGACCGGCCCGACCCCCGGCAGCAACATGCGCTGTTGGCTAAGGCCGCCGACCTGCTGGCCCAAGGGCGGCAATTAACGATCATCACCTCCGCCGGCAGCACCACGGCTTCTCTGCAACCACCGGCCGGCCGGCACCAATTGCAGGTGCAGGTAACCGACCCGCAATCATTGCCGGATCACTGGCTGTGCGGCGATGACCAACTGTTGCTGTTGGCCGCCTGGGAAAAACCCCTGGTAATGCTGCATCCCAGTGACCTCACGCGGGAAAAGCACCGGCTGCCGGACACCCCTTTGCCGGTGGGCCTGGCCGATGATCTTTGCCTCTGGTATCTGGGCCGCCACCTGCAGGAACTTTCAGTCTCGCTGCTTTTTCTCGCTCCACAGCAGCAAAAACAACCAAGAGCGTTGATCCACACCGAACATGGAGAATGCTGGCTGCTCACCGGCCATCGAGCCATCATGCCGCTGCTGGTGCGGCTCAACCGCCCCCCCGGCCACAACCGGCGGGCCGAGCAGAACGGCTATTGTGCCACCACCTCCCCTTGCTCCTCTATTTCGCCGGCAACCGGCAACGACGCAACGCTCAACGATGCCGTGGCACTGCTAGCTCAACGGCAACCGGCTACCGACGACCAGCCCGGCTTTCCCGCCCGGCACCACCAGGCCTTTGCAGGCTTTCTGGCCACCACCCCTTCAGAGGCGGTTGGGGGGCGAGTATTTGGAATCTCCCTGGCCTTGCCGGCCGCCGGGGTAGCCCTGCTGGCGACGGATGGCCGGGGCGAGCAGGAGATCATTATCCCGGCGCCAACCGCCGGCCAACCTCTTACCGCCGCCGGCATTATCGCCCAGATCGCCGAACTTGACCCCCAGGCGCAACGCCTTATCACCAACTTTGCCCACCGTTATCCCGACCGCTGGCAGGCTCTTCAGGAGCTTGACCAGCCCTTACAGGTCGCCGCCCTCGGCGATCTTTGCTCTCTGCTGCTGCTGCTTTGTGGCCAGCAGGCCGGACCGGACCACTCAGCGCCGCAACACTTTCTCGATCTGGCCGCCCGGGCAACTCCGGGGCGCAGCCCGCAACTGGAAATGACCCGGGAAGATGACCAGCCGGCGTTCGACCACCGACTGCTTTGCCGCAGCGCCATGAGCTACACCCTGGCCGGGGCGACACCTGCCGCCATCTGCCGGGGAGTTCTGGAAAGCCTGGCCGAACGTTTGGCTCGCGGCATCTGGGCGCATGCAGAACCAGCTTTTTCCCCGCAGGTGGCTCTTTGCACCCCGCTCTGCCTGCATCCTGCCTTTTTTCAGGCCATTCGCCGCCAGGGCGGCAAAGATTTTCTTTTAGCACCGCCGCCTGTCCCCCTGGCCAGCCTTCCCGCCATTGGCCGCCTTTTGCACAGCCCCGCCCCAGACGCGCAGCC
Source organism: Desulfurivibrio alkaliphilus AHT 2 (assembly GCF_000092205.1). GTDB lineage: Bacteria > Desulfobacterota > Desulfobulbia > Desulfobulbales > Desulfurivibrionaceae > Desulfurivibrio > Desulfurivibrio alkaliphilus. Next base: position 1,078,939 of record NC_014216.1, read on the forward strand.
CTTGCCGGCAACCGCGCCGGCCGACAAGGAGCGCCGGGCACTGATTAAAAACGCCCTGGATGTTTTCAAGTAAACCATAAAAAAATCTCTTACCCACACCCTCCAAAGAGATTGACGAAAGGCAAAAATACAGGTTTAATTGTCCAATTTTGCCAAGCCCGGAACAAAATCCTGGCCAGCCGATAAAAAAACCATAAATCAGTTCGTTAATCGGCGTCATTCAAACACCTGACCGCCTACGCGCAACACCCGGGCGGAAATTTTTGCAAAAGGCTGTCATTAACTTGGTTAATATTATATACCAGATCACTGCCTGGGCATGTTTTCTGGTTATCTTACCACTTTTTGTCATTTATTCGCTGGGGGGCAGTACCAAGGAGTGGCGACAACGCCTGGGGTTTTATCCCCGCACCCCTCTGCCGCCCTCGAAAACCAAACGCCTGTGGCTCCACGCTGCCTCAGTAGGGGAAGTGCAAGTGGCCCGGGCATTGATTCAAGAGCTTGAACGGCAGATACCGGAGGCCGAAATCTGGGTGTCGACCCTGACCCGGCACGGCCACCAGCTCTGCAGCACGACCATGCCGGCGACGGTTACCTCGATCTTCGCTCCCCTGGACTTGGCTGGCGTCTGCTCGCTGGCCATGCGCAGGGTTGCTCCCGATCTTTATATCTGCCTGGAAACCGAGTTGTGGCCGGAAATCATTCGCCAGGCAGAGCGGCGCGGGGCCGGTCCTTTGCTGATCAATGCCCGGCTGTCGGAAAAGTCTTTCCGCCGCTACCGCAAGTGGCCGGCCTCACTGCTGATCGGCCGCACCGTCGGCCGATTTCGGGCCATTGCCGCCATCGGCGAGGACGACGTGGAACGGTTTCGCAACCTGGGAGCCGCCCCCGAGCGCATCCGGCTGAGCGGCAATGCCAAGTATGATTTAAAGCCGACGGAGCTCAAGCCGGCTAAGGAGCTTGACGAAAACAGGCGACAAACGGAACAGCTGCGGAGACGGCTGGGCCTGCACCCGGATCAGCCTGTCCTGGTGGCCGGCAGCACCCACACCGGAGAAGAGGAACTGATGCTGGCCGCCTGGCAGCGGTTAAAGCGCAACCTGCCCGGCCTGGTGCTGATTATCGCCCCGCGCCACCTGCGGCGGCTGCCGGAACTGGAACACGCTTTTCAGCAACGGGCCCTTACTTACTGGCGTTACAGTGATCGCTTGAAAAACACTGAAAACAACGAATCATCGGATGATTACCCGAGCAGACAACATACCGGCCACCAAAACAAACGGAGCATGGTCATCCTGGTGGACCGCATGGGTGAATTGGCCGCATTATACGAGACAGCCGACTATGTTTTCTGCGGCGGCAGCCTGGTTCGCAAAGGCGGCCACAATCTGCTGGAGGCGGCGTCCCTTGGCAAACCGGTACTTTTTGGTCCTTACATGGACGACTTCCGGGAGGATGCCGACTTATTAATCAGCGGCGGCGGCGGCTTCCTGGTCCGTGACGACGAAGGAATCTGCCAGCGCATCATGGCCTTTCACACCCGACCGGCCGAATACCACCGCGCCGCCGACAAGGCCCGCGATATCGCCGTGACCCTGCGGGGGGCGGCCCGCCAGCAGGCGAAATTGATAAAAAATGAACTTTATTCCTGACAGCCAACCAGCAAACCAAGAGGACAGACGGCAGATGAAAGCATGTATCGCCCTTGAAGATGGAACAGTTTTTGAAGGAGTCTCCTTTACCGGCCCCGGGGAAACCACCGGGGAAATCGTGTTTAACACCGGCATGAGCGGCTACCAGGAGTTACTGAGCGACCCTTCCTACAAAGGTCAGATCGTCACCATGACCTACCCCCTGATCGGCAACTACGGCTTCAATGAAGAGGACATGGAGTCGGAGCGGGTGCAGGTGGAGGCCTTCATCGTTCGCGAGTACTGCCCCTTCCCCAGCAACTTCCGTTCCCAGGGCAGCCTGGCGGAGTTGCTGCAGAAATATGGCGTTTTGGGGGTTGAAGGGGTGGACACCCGGGCCCTGACCCGTCATATTCGCCAGGCCGGAGCCATGAAAGGGGTGGTCTCCACCGAAGACCTGGATCATGCCTCGCTGGTGGCCAAGGCCAAAGCGGCGCCCGGTCTGGTTGGTCGGGATCTGGCCCGGGAGGTTACCTGCCGGGAACCTTACGTCTGGACCAGCAAAGGTCCGGTGGCGGGTACCGGATTTGCCGGTGCCGATCCCGGCCGATATAAAGTTGTAGCCATTGACTACGGCCTCAAGTACAACCAGTTGCGGCTGCTGGCCGCCCACGGTTGCCAGGTGCAGGTGGTGCCGTGTCAAACCGACGCCGACACCATTCTGGCCATGGAACCCGACGGCATTTTCCTCTCCAACGGTCCCGGGGATCCGGCCGGCATTGCCGGAGTAACCGACACCATCCGGGAACTGCTTGGCAAGAAACCGATTTTTGGCATTTGCCTGGGTAACCAGTTGCTCAGCCTGGCCTACGGCGGCCGCACCTATAAGTTAAAATTCGGCCACCGCGGCATCAACCAACCGGTCAAAGATTTGCTTACCGGCAAGGTGGAGATCACCTCACAAAACCACGGCTTCTGCGTGGACATGGCCAGCCTGGACGAAAATGAGGTGGAACTGACCCACATCAACCTCAACGACAACTCGGTGGAGGGCATCCGCCACCGGAAAATGCCGGCCTTTTCCGTCCAGTACCACCCGGAAAACGCCCCCGGCCCCCGCGATGCCGTCTACCTGTTTGAACGTTTCGTACAGATGATGAGCTGATCCGCTCTTGTGACCCACCGCCGCCGGCCAACCGGCCGGCGGCGGCAAGACATTCGCCCCGCGACTTAATGCCAGAACGAAGGATAATCGATCACCATGCCCAAACGCACCGACATCAAAAAAATTCTGATCATCGGCTCCGGCCCCATTATCATCAGCCAGGCCTGCGAGTTTGACTACTCCGGCACCCAAGCGGTCAAAGCCCTGAAGGAAGAGGGTTACCAGGTGGTGCTGATCAACTCCAACCCGGCCACCATCATGACCGACCCGGAGATCGCCGACGCTACTTACATCGAACCCATCACCCCGGAGTTCGTAGCCAAGGTTATTGAACGGGAACGGCCCGACGCCCTGCTGCCCACCCTGGGCGGCCAGACCGGCTTGAACACCGCCATCCGGGTGGCGGAGATGGGGGTGCTGGAAAAATACGGGGTGGAACTGCTGGCCGCCCGCATCGATGTAATCCGCAAGGCCGAAGGGCGAGACTCTTTCCGTGAAGCCATGCGCAAGATCGGCCTCAAGGTGCCAGAAAGCGTGATCATTCACACCATTGCCGAAGCCAAGACGGCGGCGGTAGAGATCGGATTTCCGGTTATTGTCCGTCCCAGCTTCACCCTGGGCGGCACCGGCGGCGGCATCGCCTACAACCAGCAGGAACTTGAGGATATCTGCGAACACGGTCTGGATCTTTCCATCAACAGCGAGGTAATGCTGGAAAAAAGCCTGCTGGGCTGGAAGGAGTACGAACTGGAGGTGATGCGGGACAAAAACGACAACGTGGTGATCATCTGTTCCATTGAGAACCTGGACCCCATGGGGGTCCACACCGGCGATTCAATCACCGTGGCCCCGGCCCAGACCCTTACCGATCGGGAATACCAGCTAATGCGCGACGCCTCGCTGGCTATCATGCGGGAGATCGGGGTGGAAACCGGCGGCTCCAACGTGCAGTTTGCCGTCAACCCCGCCGACGGCGAGCTGATGGTGATCGAAATGAACCCCCGGGTCTCCCGCAGTTCCGCCCTGGCCTCCAAGGCCACCGGCTTTCCCATCGCCAAGATCGCCGCCAAACTGGCGGTGGGGTACACCCTGGATGAAATCCGCAATGATATCACCCGGGAGACTTACGCCTCTTTCGAGCCGGCCATCGACTACTGCGTGGTCAAGATCCCCCGCTGGACCTTTGAAAAATTCCCCGAAGCCGACGACCTGCTGACCACCGCCATGAAATCGGTGGGGGAAACCATGGCCATCGGCCGCACCTTCAAAGAGGCCATGCAAAAGGGCTTGCGGTCGCTGGAGATCGGCTGCAGCGGGTTCGGGGCCGACCCCAAATTCGAAAAATTCAGCCAGTTGGATGACACCGACCTGGAAAATGCCCTGCGCAAACCCAGCTCCATGCGCGTCTTCCAACTTTATGAAGCCCTGCGCCGGGGGATGGGGGTGGAGCGGCTGCACCGGACCACCATGATCGACCCCTGGTTCCTTCACCACTTGGCGGGGATCTTGGAGATGGAAAAGGAAATTCGCCAGGCCGGCTTTACCGGGTTGACCCGGGAACTGTTGGAACAGGTCAAGCGCAGCGGCTACTCCGACCGCCAACTGGCCTTTCTTACCGGTACCTCGGAAGATGACGTACGTGAGCTGAGGGAAAAACTCAACTGCAAACCGGTCTACAAGCTGGTGGATACCTGTGCCGCCGAGTTTGAGGCCTACACCCCCTACTATTACTCCACTTACGAATTCGAGGACGAAGGCCGGGAAAGCAACCAGCGCAAAGTGATGATCTTAGGCGGCGGCCCCAACCGCATCGGCCAGGGAATCGAGTTTGATTACTGCTGCGTGCACGCCTCCTTTGCCCTGCGGGAACTGGGAGTGGAGTCGATCATGGTCAACTCCAACCCGGAAACGGTCTCCACCGATTACGACACCTCCGACCGGCTTTATTTCGAACCCCTCACCCGGGAGGATGTGCTCAACATTATCGAGAAGGAAAAGCCGGAAGGGGTGATTGTCCAGTTCGGCGGCCAAACCCCTTTAAACCTGGCCGTGCCCCTGGCCAAAGCCGGGGTTCCCATTATAGGCACCTCACCGGACTCCATCGACCGGGCCGAAGACCGGGAGCGCTTCCAGCAGTTTCTGCAGAAACTCAACCTGCGCCAACCGGCCAACGGCCTGGCCCGCCAAGCCGAAGAGGCCATCAAGGTGGCCCGGGATATCGGCTACCCGGTGGTGGTCCGCCCCTCTTACGTGCTGGGCGGTCGGGCCATGCGCATTGTTTATAACGAACGGGAGTTGAACAACTATATCGCCACCGCCGTCGATGTCTCCCCGGAGCACCCGATATTGATCGACAAGTTTTTAAAAGACGCCATCGAAGTTGATGTGGACGCCGTTTCCGACGGAGAAACCACCATCATCGGCGGCATCATGCAACATATCGAGGAGGCCGGCATCCATTCCGGCGACTCGGCCTGTGTAATGCCGCCCCATACCCTGGCTCCGGAAATGCTTGAGGAAATCAAGACCGCCAGCAAGGCCATGGCGGCCGAGCTTAAAGTTAAAGGGCTGATGAACGTGCAGTTTGCGGTCAAGGACAACACCCTGTTTGTTCTGGAAGTAAACCCCCGGGCCTCACGGACCGTGCCATTTGTCAGCAAAGCCACCGGGGTGCCGCTGGCCAAGCTGGCCACCAAAGTAATGATGGGCGAAACCCTGGCCTCCCTGGGGCTGACCAGCGAGGTTAAAATCAAGCATTTCGCAGTCAAGGAGGCGGTTTTCCCCTTTGATCGCTTTGACAACGTCGACACCATTCTGGGGCCGGAGATGAAATCCACTGGCGAGGTCATGGGCATCGACGACTGCGTGGGGCTGGCCTTTGCCAAGTCGCAGTTGGCGGCCGGCCAGAAGATCCCCCAGACCGGCACCGTTTTCCTGAGTGTGCGGCACCCGGACAAGCCGGCCATTGTGCCCATCGCCCGACGACTCAGCGAGCTGGGCTTTACCCTGGTGGCCACCCCCGGCACCGCCACCCATCTGGCGGAGCAAGGGGTGCAATGCAACCAGGTGAACAAGATTTCCGAAGGTCGCCCCCATGTGCTGGACATGGTCAACAACCATCAAATTCAATGGATCGTCAACATCTCCATGGGTACCCGCACCACCGAAGATTCCTACACCATTCGCCGGGCGGCCCTGGACTACCACCTGCCCTACACTACCACCATTGCCGGGGCCGAATCCATGGTGCGGGCCATCAGCACCATGCAGGAGAAAACCATGGGAGTAAAACCGATCCAGGATTTTCAAAAGATGTAAGGCAACTGATCAGCGGCGGGGCAGGTCCGGCTCAGGTAGTACTGGACTTTCCCCCCTTGTTGTCTTAATTTAGTTTGCATCACCTCAGGTTGTACCCGACAGCCCGTTAAGCGGTAAGTTAGTACCCCTGGTGAACGCTTACCCGGTTTCTGATTACCAACGGAGGCAGTTTTTTGAATCTATTTTATAAAAATCTTTCCATGTGGCTGATCATCGGGCTGACCCTGATCATGCTGTTCAACCTTTTCAGCCAGCCCCAGCCGCAAGTAAGCGAAATGAGCTACTCCGACTTCCTGACCAGCGTGGAGGCCGGGACAATAAACGACGTGGTGATCCAAGGGAACAAGATCACAGCCAAGGGTCCAGATGGCCGTTCCTTTGAGGTGGTCGCCCCTGATGACGCGGAGATGATCCCTTTGCTGCGGCGCCAGGGGGTCAACATCAAGGTTGAAGAAGAACCGAAGACCCCGTGGTATTTCACCATGTTGATCTCCTGGTTTCCCTTTCTGCTGCTGATCGGGGTCTGGATTTTCTTCATGCGCCAGATGCAGATGGGCGGCGGCAAGGCCATGAGCTTCGGCAAAAGCAAGGCTCGCTTGCTGGATCAGCAGACCAGTAAAGTTACCTTTGAAGACGTAGCCGGCATCGACGAGGCCAAGGAGGAGCTGGAAGAGATCATCGACTTCCTCAAAGACCCCAGCAAATTTACCCGCCTGGGCGGCCGCATTCCCAAAGGAGTACTGCTGATGGGCTCTCCCGGCACCGGCAAAACCCTGCTGGCCAAGGCCATCGCCGGCGAGGCGGGGGTGCCTTTTTTCTCCATCAGCGGCTCTGATTTTGTGGAGATGTTTGTCGGCGTGGGTGCCTCCCGGGTGCGGGATCTTTTCGTCCAGGGCAAGAAAAATGCGCCCTGTATCATCTTCATCGACGAAATCGACGCCGTGGGTCGGCATCGCGGGGCCGGTCTCGGCGGCGGCCATGACGAGCGGGAACAGACCTTGAACCAGTTGCTGGTGGAAATGGACGGCTTTGAGGCCAACGAAGGGGTGATCATCGTTGCCGCCACCAACCGCCCCGATGTTTTGGACCCGGCCCTGCTGCGACCGGGCCGTTTCGATCGCCAGGTGATGGTGCCGCCGCCCGATGTGCGGGGGCGGGAACAGATCCTTAAGGTGCACGCCAAAAAGACCCAGATGGACACCAATGTCGACTGGACCCGGATCGCCCGCGGCACCCCCGGCTTTTCCGGGGCCGACCTGGAAAACATGGTCAACGAAGCGGCCCTGCTGGCGGCCCGGGAAAACGCCGAGATAATCACCGAAAAACACCTGGAGCAGGCCAAGGACAAGGTGATGATGGGCTCCGAGCGGCGCAGCATGATCATCACTGAAGCAGAGAAAAAGATCACCGCCTATCATGAGGCTGGACACGCCCTGGTGGCCAAGATGCTGCCCGGCACCGATCCGTTGCACAAGGTGACCATTATCCCCCGGGGGCGGGCCCTGGGGCTGACCCAGCAACTGCCCCTGGAAGAAAAATACACCTATCCCAGAAGCTACCTGCTTAACAACCTGTGCATTCTGCTGGGCGGCAGAACCGCAGAAGAACTGGTTTTTAACGAAATTACCACCGGGGCGGGCAACGATATCGAGCGGGCCACCGCCATGGCCCGCAAGATGGTCTGCGAATGGGGGATGAGCGATGCCATGGGGCCGCTGACCTTCGGCAAGAAGGAAGAGCAGATTTTCCTCGGGCGGGAAATCTCCCAGCACCGTGATTACTCCGAGTCAACCGCCATCCAGATCGACAACGAGGTACGACGGATGATTATGGAGGCTAAAGACAAGGTTCGTGAACTGCTGGAGGAAAACATCGCCACCCTGCACCAGGTAGCGGAGGAGTTGCTGGAAAAAGAAACCCTCATGCTCGAAGATATTGAGCGAATTATCCGCGAGCAACGAGGCGAGGTTCCAAATGCAACAGCAGAACCGGAGCAAGCGGAAAAGACCCCGACAACCGGCGATCAGCCGGCGGGAAATGGCGATCAGTCAGCAACTGAAACCGCTGAAACCGCTAAAACCGGCGCAGCTACCGAGAACGGCGAGAACGGCGCTGACAGCAGCACGGAAGTGGAGAACCGGCAAAAACCGGAATCATCAGAGTGATGAACCCGGCTGCCGAGTTGCCGCCCGTTGCCACTTTTGCCGGGGAAGGAAAGAACCACCGCCCCAGGGTGATGGGCATCCTCAACGTTACCCCGGACTCTTTTTCCGACGGCGGCAAGTGGAGCACCGAAGAGGCCATCAGCCGCCAGGCGGAGCAGATGTTGCGCGACGGGGCTGATATCATCGATATCGGCGGCGAATCAACCCGCCCTTTCGCCCCGGCGGTAACCGCGGAGGAAGAATTATCCCGCGTGCTGCCGGCAATCCGGGCCGTGCGCCGGCTGCATGCCACCATCCCCATCTCGGTGGATACCACCAAGGCCGCGGTGGCAAGCGAGGCCTTGGCGGCCGGCGCCGATATCATCAACGACATCAGCGCCCTGCGCTTTGACCCGGCCATGCCGGCTCTGGCCGCCCAGGGTGACTGGCCGGTGATTATCATGCACATGCAGGGAACCCCGGCCGACATGCAATTAAACCCCCATTACCAGGACGTGGTGGCGGAAATCAAGACCATGCTGGCGAACCGGCTGGCGGAACTGGCTGCCGCCGGTATCGCCAAACAACGGCTGATCATTGACCCCGGCATAGGTTTTGGCAAGACGGTGGCGCACAACCTGGAAATTATCCGCCGGCTTCAGGAACTGCGCACCTTGGGCCAGCCCATACTGGTCGGCCATTCACGCAAATCTTTCATCGGCAAGGTGCTGGATGATTTACCGGTGACCGAGCGTGACCTGCCCTCGGCGGTGATCTCCGCCCTCTGTGTCCTGAAGGGCGCCGACATCATCCGGGTGCATGACGTCAAAGCCACTGCGCAGGCCATTAAAATAACCCTGGCCTGCCAAGCTCCCGAATCCTGTCAATATTATTCTGCTTAAACCAGAACAGATACCTCCATGGGCCTTAAGGAAAAGATAGCCAGGTACCACCTGTACAACGAAGAACGTATTGCCAAGTCGGTACTTTTAAACCCCCACAAAAGCAATATCATCTTCGCGGCGGTACCCTATCTTTTGCATGTCAACCACCCCGACTTGCCCGGTTATCTCAACGAACCGGCAGCCCCTTGCGGAATATGCAATTATAACCCTGCCACCGCCTTCAGCTTTGAACTTTTCCATCGCTTCTTTCCCGGCCAGTCGGTACCCCGTGGTGAAGAAAAAATGCTGCCGGGTAACCTGTGCGCCATCCGCTCCCTGATGACCATCGGCAGCGTCGGCACCATTGCCCAGTCGGAAAAGTCCGACTGTGATTACTGGGTCAGTGTTCACCGCTCCCAACTGGGAGCCAGGGGCATGGAACTGCTGGCCGAAAAATGTGCCGCCATTGCAGCCTGGACCGCCAAAAAAGGGGTGGAAACCCACTTTTTTCTGATGGACATCGAACAGACCCGGGAGAACAGCTTCGAGTCCGCCGCCATGGAAGAATCCGCCGGCACTTCCTTGAAGATTTTACTTAAAGACGAGCTCTTCCGCACCCATGTGCTGGTGGCCGGCAAGCCTCTGCTCTGGTGGTTTTTGCCCCCCGGGCTGGAAGAAAAGCATTATCACGGCCTGGTGAAACGCTTGGTGCGGGAGCACAAAATCAACCCCGACGACTATGTCGACCTGGGCTGCGTGGCCACTATTCCCCGGGAAGAGATTTTCGGCGCCTGCCTGTGGCAGATGAACAAAGCTCTCGACAGTCCTTTTAAATCGGTGATCAAGTTTGCCTACCTGGAACTGCTGCTCCAAGACCAGCAAAGCTCACCGGCCCTTTTCTCCGACAAAATAAAAAGGCTGGTCACCTATCCGGAAAAACTTCCCGACCAGATGGAGATGCTGGACCCCGGCGAAATCGACCCTTATTTGCTGCTGGCCCGTGAAATCATTGCCTTTTACCAGCAGGCCAACAATCGGCCAATACGGCAGTGGGCGGACCTGATCCGGGAGTGCCTTTTTCTCAAGACCCTGGAAATGGTGGAGTCTCAAAAACACGCCAAGATGGGGCAGAAAAGTCATCACAAGGCCATCATGGAGCAGATGGAGGACTGGGACATTCTGCCTGCCAATCGGCAACATTTCCTCAATTTCCGCTACTGGCAGTATCGTGACCTGCTGGCCTTCGGTTCCCGAGTACATGGTTATCTGGCCGAAACCTACAAGCGACTGCGCCGGGTTTTCAAGGAAATCGACCCGGAGGTGGGGCTGACCATTTCCGAGCGTGACATTGCCACCCTGGGGCGCAAACTGTTTACTTTTTACGAAAAAAAGCCTAACAAAATCGACTATATCCGCAGTGTCTCCCGCTACCACATGACCATGGAAGACATTACCATCCACATCACCAAGTACCAGGAGCGTTTTTTCTACTACGCCTTTCAGGGTAATCTTGACCATAACACCATCCGGGAACAGGTGGGCGCGGCCATCCGGCGGGATGATCACCTGGTTCGCCTGGTCACTTGGTTGATGGTTAACGGCATGCTGGCCCGCCACACCAAACTGCACTTAACCAAAAACTTTCTCCCCATCGACCTGGCGGATATTCAGATCCTGGCGGAAAAGATGCTGGACACCTTCCCCATGGTTGATTTTTCCAAAATCCCCCCCCAGCACCTGGTGGAACAGGAAAATATTCTCCGGGCCCTGGTGGTGGTGAATTTCTTCAAGGAACCGGTCAAAGGCAACAAAACCCTGGCCTCGACCATTATCAGCGAAAACAGTTATGGCGAATATTTTCTGCACGATTACAATACGCTGGCTCAGCTGAAAAACGCTCTGCTGACCCTGCTCACCCGCCATTACGTGAGCCGCTGGAACAACAACTTGATTGTTTTCATTCCCAACCAGGATGAAATTTCCGCCATCAAAAACCTGCTGGAAAAAGGATGAAGAAAAAAACTCCTAAAGTAGCAGACCTGCCCCTGGCCGGCGATCAATGCCCCAGCAAAGACCCCTCTTTGGCCACCGATTTCCGCTCCCGCCTGCCGGAGGTGGTGGGCCAGATGGTGGCCACCTGTAACGCCCGCACCTGTTTCGAGCACATCGGGGCCGAGCCCCTGCCTTCCCGGAGCCAGGCCATTGCCATTCTCAAGACCTGCCGGGAATTGATCTTCCCGGGATATTTCGGCACCCAGGGCATCGACTGGGTCAACCTTGAATATCGTATCGGCCTGGAACTTTCCGGCCTGTTCAACTGCCTGGCCGAGGAGATCGCCAACGCCATTCGCCACGAGTGCACCCGGCATGGCCATATCTGCCAGCACTGCGAGGAGGCGGGGCAGGAAAAGGCTTTTCTCTTTCTGGAACGTCTGCCCCATTTGCGCGCCTTACTGGCCAGCGACGTGCAGGCGGCCTACCAGGGCGATCCGGCCGCCGCCGGTTTTGATGAGATCATCTTCAGCTACCCCGGCCTGCACGCCATCACCATCTACCGTATCGCCCACGAGCTCTACCGCCTTGAGGTGCCGATCCTGCCCCGGATCATGACCGAGCACGCCCACAGTATCACCGGGATCGACATTCACCCCGGGGCCAGGATCGGAAAGCGCTTCTTTATCGACCACGGCACCGGGGTGGTTATCGGCCAGACCGCGATGATCGGCAAAGGAGTCAAGCTCTACCAGGGGGTCACCCTGGGCGCCCTGGCCTTCAAGCGAGACGAAGCCGGTGAACTGGAACGCCATACCAAACGCCACCCCACCCTGGAAGATGACGTTACCGTTTATGCCGGTTCCACCATACTGGGTGGTGAAACAGTGATCGGTGCCCGCTCGGTGATCGGCGGCAACATCTGGCTGACCCATTCGGTGCCGCCGGATACCAAGGTGGTGCTCAATCCACCCGAGCTGGTCTATAAAAAATCGTAACGTTATAAATATTTCTGGAAATGAAACGGCAATTCGTTTAGATTAGCGTGATTTGCCGTGCGCCGGCAACATCCCCACAATTGCAAACAAGAGAGTTCAGTCAATAAGGAAACAGCTTAACCACCGCCAAACCAAACCCCAAAGGAGTCAACCAATGTCGCGTAAAATGGTCACCATCGACGGCAACCAGGCCTGTACCCATGTCGCCTATGCCACCAGTGAAATCATCACCATCTACCCCATCACTCCTTCCACCCCCATGGCCGCCGAGTCCGACACCAAGGCCGCGGCCGGCCAAAAGAATATCTGGGGCTCGGTGCCGGTGGTAACCCAGATGCAGTCGGAAGGCGGCGTGGCCGGAGCCCTGCACGGTTCGCTGACCACCGGTGCCCTGTGCACCACCTTCACCGCCTCCCAGGGGCTCTTTTTGATCATGCCCAACATGTACAAACTCGCCGGTGAGCTGACCCCCACCGTCTTCCACGTCACCGCCCGTTCGGTAGCCTGCCAGGGGCTCTCCATCTTCGGCGACCACGGCGACGTCATGGCGGTGCGCCAGACCGGTTGGGCCCAGTTGGCCTCCCAGAACGTGCAGGAAGCCCAGGACATGGCCCTGATCGCCACCCAGTCCACCCTCAAGTCCCGGGTGCCTTTTATCCATTTCTTCGACGGTTTCCGGACTTCCCACGAGATCCAGAAGATGGAGCAGCTCAGCCACGAGGATATGCGCCAGATCATCGACGAGGACCTGGTGGCGGCCCACCGCCAGCGGGGACTCAGCCCGGACCGGCCGATGATACGCGGCACCGCCCAAAACCCCGACGTCTACTTCACCGGCCGGGAAACGGTCAACAAGTACTACCAGGCCTGCCCGGCCATCGTCCAGGAAACCATGGACCGTTTCGCCGAACTCACCGGCCGCCGTTACCACCTCTTTGATTACTTCGGCGCCCCTGATGCCGAAAACGTGATCGTGATGATGGGCAGCGGTTCGGAAACCGTCCGCGCCACCATCGAGCACCTGATCGCCAAGGAATCGGCCAAGGTGGGCATGGTGGTGGTTCGCCTCTATCGCCCCTTCGACTGCAAGGCCATGGTCAACGCCCTGCCCGCCTCGGTCAAGCGCATCACCGTGCTGGATCGCACCAAGGAACCCGGCAGCGCCGGCGAACCCCTCTATCTCGACGTCCGCGCCGCCGTGGGCGAGGCGGTGGAAAGCAACCGCCCCGCCTGCCAGCCCCTGATCCTGGGCGGCCGGTACGGTTTGGGTTCGGCCGAGTTCAGCCCGGCCATGGTGAAAGCGGTCATCGACAACATGACCGCCTGGGCCCCCAAAAACCACTTCTGCGTCGGCCCCGACGACGACGTGGCCTTCACCAGCCTGGACTACGACCGCTCCTTTACCATTGAAGGCCAGGATGTCCATCGTTGCATGTTCTACGGCCTGGGAAGCGACGGCACCGTGGGCGCCAACAAAAACACCATCAAGATCATCGGCACCGAGACCGACAACAACGCCCAGGGTTATTTTGTTTACGACTCGAAGAAATCCGGCTCCATGACGGTCAGCCATCTGCGGTTCGGCAAGAATCGGATCATCGCCCCTTACCTGATCGACAAGGCCACCTTCATCGCCTGCCACAACTTCACCTTCCTCGACAAGTACGACATGCTTGGCAACCTTGAAGAGGGCGGCACCTTCCTGCTCACCTCTTCTTACGGCCCCAAGGAGATCTGGAAGCAACTGCCCAAGAAGGTGCAGCAGCAACTGATCGAGAAGAAGGCCAAGTTCTACGTCATCGACGCCATCAAGCTGGCCGAGGCCATCGGCCTGGGCGCCCGGATCAACATGATCATGCAGACCGCCTTCTTCCTGATCTCCGGTATCCTCACCAAGAAAGAGGCCATTGACCGGATCAAGGACGCCATTCAGAAGACCTATGGCAACAAGGGCGAAAAAGTCGTCAAGATGAACTACGACGCGGTGGACGCGGCGGTCAACAACATCAAGGAAGTCAAGGTTCCCACCAAGGCCGACGGCCACGAGCTGCCGCCGGTGGTACCCGAGGAAGCGCCGGAATTCGTCAAGCAGGTCACCTCCAAGATGATCGCCGGCAAGGGCCACCTGGTCAAGGTATCGGAAATGCCCGTTGACGGCACCTGGCCCACCGGCACCACCCAGTACGAGAAACGTAACATCGCCGTGCATGTCCCCGAGTGGCTGCCGGAAAACTGCATCCAGTGCGGCCGTTGCTCCCTGGCTTGCCCCCATGCCGCCATCCGCATGAAGATCGTTAAAAAGGCCGATCTCAAAGGCAAGGGCAAGACCTTCAAGACCGCCGAAGCGGTTGGCAAGCAGTTCAAGGGTCAGGAAGCCACCTTGCAGGTCTTCACCGAGGACTGCTGCGGCTGCACCTTGTGTGTCGAGGTCTGCCCGGCCAAGAAAAAGGCCCTGAAGATGATCGACAACACCGACAAGGTTCGTCAGCAGGAGGCCGCCAACGTCAAATTCTTCCTCGACCTGCCGGAGGTTGCCGACAGCGACATTGACATCTCCACCATCAAGGGCAGCCAGCTCAAGCGGCCGCTGATGGAGTTCTCCGGCGCCTGTGCCGGTTGCGGCGAGACCCCCTATATCAAGCTGGCCACCCAGATGTTTGGCGACCGCATGATGGTGGCCAACGCCACCGGCTGCTCTTCCATCTACGGCGGCAACCTGCCCACCACCCCGTATTGCAAGCGCAACGACGGTCGTGGACCGATCTGGGCCAACTCGCTGTTTGAAGATAATGCCGAATTCGGCCTTGGTATGCGCTACTCGGTGAACAAGCTGGGCGCCCAGGCGGTGGAACTGCTGGAAGAAGCGGTGGCCGCCAAGCTGATCACCAAGAAGATGGCCGACGACCTGATCAAGGCCTCCCAGGCCAACCAGGACGAGATCGAAGCCCAGCGCGACCGGGTGGCCAAGCTCAAGGAGAAGCTGGCCGACGACAACTCCATCATCACCAAACGCCTGCTGCCGGTGGCCGATTACCTGGTCAAGAAATCGGTCTGGATCATCGGTGGTGACGGCTGGGCCTACGACATCGGTTATGGCGGCCTGGACCACGTGCTGGCCTCCGGCGAGAATGTCAACGTGCTGGTGATGGATACCGAAGTGTACTCCAACACCGGCGGCCAGATGTCCAAGTCTACCCCCCGGGCGGCCACGGCCCAGTTTGCCGCCGGCGGCAAGAAAATGCCCAAAAAGGACATCGGCATGATCTTCGCCACCTACGGCAATGTTTACATCGCCCGTGTGGCCCTGGGCGCCAATCCGGGGCAGGTGGTCAAGGCCTTTGCCGAGGCCGAGGCCTATGACGGTCCCTCGTTGATCATCGCCTACTCGCACTGTGTTGGCCACGGCATCAACATGGCCAAAGGCCTGGAACAGCAGCAGAAGGCAGTGGAGTGCGGTCACTGGCCGCTGTACCGCTTCAACCCGGTGCTGGAAGAAGAGGGCAAAAACCCGCTGCACATCGACTCCAAGGCCCCGAGCATCAAGTTTGCTGATTACGCCTTGAACGAGAACCGCTACCGGGCCCTCAAGCTGATGAACCCGACCATGGCCGATGAACTTATGGCCCAGGCCCAGGGTGACGTGGAAAAAGGCTGGAAACGGCTGCAGGGGATGTTTAAGGCCCTGGAGCCCGAGAAGTAAAAAACAAAATCAGACATCATCCCCGGCGCCTGCGCCGGGGATGACTACAACGGGCGCCGGGGCAAAACCACTCCGACGCCCGTTGCTTTTTATGACCACCAAGGAAAAGAGGTAACTATGCCAATCTATGAATACCGCTGCCAGGACTGCCGAAGCTTGTTTGAAATTATAACCTCCACTTGCCAACTGCCCACCGAGATAAAATGTAACAACTGCGGCAGTCAACGCACCGAGAAAACCATTTCCGCCGCCAGCTACCGGCTGGCTTCCCGTTCACGGTCGGCGGTTCCCGCCGGCGCTCTCACCGGTTGCGCCAGCAAATCAGGTTTCTCCTGAGCTTAAACCACCGGCAACCTGGAGGGTTGCCACAACAACCCAAAAAACCGCATTTGGTCCTAACGTACCGGGACCAAATGCGGTTTTTTGGGTTGTGCGGGGAGCGGCGGTAGCAACATCAAGCTGATAACCGCCGTAAACGTTCAGCAGTGCCGCAGGTTCAGGCAAGCGGACCGGCGCCGCGTACATCAGTACGCAAGCTGGTCCGCTCGCCTGAAGATGCGGTGCTGCTGGACGTTTACGTTACAGTTTGGGAAGGTTTTTGGTGGCCTCGGCAATGGCCTCGTCGGGCATTTCGTAGTTGACCAGTTCACCGGCGAAGTATTTTTCGTAGCTGGCCAGATCCAGCAGGCCGTGGCCGGAGAGGTTGAAGAGAATGGTCTGGGGCTTATCCGGCTCCCGCGTGGCTTCAATGATCGCCGCCCGGACCGCATGGCAGGATTCCGGGGCCGGGATAATGCCTTCAGTGCGGGCAAACAGGGTGCCGGCCTCAAAGCACTCCAACTGCTGCAAGGCGGTGGCTTCCATCAGTTTTTCCCGCATCAGGGCGCTGATCACCGGGGCCATGCCATGGTAGCGCAGACCGCCGGCGTGAATCCCGGGGGGGATGAAATCATGCCCCAGGGTGTACATGTACAAAAGCGGCGTACGCTGGGAAAGATCGCCAAAATCATAGGCAAAACTCCCCTTGGTCAGGGTTGGGCAGGAGGCCGGCTCAACCCCCAGCAGGCGGATATTTTTTCCTTCCAGCTTATCGGGTACAAACGGGGCGGCCAGGCCGGCGAAGTTGGACCCGCCGCCGCAACAGCCGATCACCACATCGGGATAATCCCCCACCAGGGCCAGTTGCTGCTTGGCCTCCAGGCCGATCACCGTCTGGTGCAGGCAGACATGGTTTAAGACCGACCCCAGGGCGTACTTGGTGTCGTCCCGGCTCACCGTGTCCTCCAGGGCCTCACTGATGGCGATCCCCAAAGAGCCCGGGGTGTCCGGGGTTTTGGCCAGCACTTCGCGGCCGGTGGGGGTATCGGGGCTGGGGCTGGCCACGATTTCGGCCCCGTAGGTGTTCATCATTACCTTGCGGTAGGGTTTCTGGTCATAGGAAACCCGAACCATGTAGACCTTGCAGTCCAGGCCGAATTTGTGAGCGGCAAAAGAGAGGGCGCAACCCCACTGGCCGGCGCCGGTTTCGGTGGCCAGCCGTTTAACCCCCTCCTGCTTGTTGTAATAGGCCTGGGCCACGGCACTGTTGGTTTTGTGGCTGCCGGAAGGAGATACCCCCTCATATTTGTAATAAATTTTCGCCTTGGTCCCCAGGGCCTCTTCCAGGAAGGTGGCCCTGATTAAGGGCGAAGGGCGCCAGATCTGCCAGATTTCAAGAATTTCCCGGGGAATATCGATCCAGCGCTGCTGACTCATCTCCTGCTCCAGCAGCCCCATGGGAAAAATCGCCCCCATCTTGTCCGGCCCCATGGGCTGGCCGGTGGCCGGATCCAAGGGGGGAGCCAGACCACCGGGGAGGTCGGCAACAACGTTATACCAGCTTTTTACTTGCTGATCCGGAGGCAAAAGAATGTGTTTTTGTTTCATAACCAAGACCTTTTTCGATTGAGTTGGCAACCTTTAAACTGCTGCTAAAAATCCTCAAAATCATCATCATCGAAGGGAATCACCTCTTCGGCTTTTTTGCCTTTGCGGGAGGCGCCGGCAGCACCTGCCGCAGGCGCCGTCACCCTGGCTGGAGTTCCTGAACGATCAGCGCCCGGGCCGGCGACTTTGCCTTTGCTGCCTGGCGCCGCCGGGCTCGGCAAGGCAGACTTACCGGCCACCGCCTGAGCCTGTGGCGGCCGCTTCAGGCCGCGCACGCTGCTCCGGGACACCTCTCCACCATGATTCGGCAATGAAATCCCGACAATGATCCCCAATTCACCGATCAAACGGTTCAACTCGTTGGCCTGCCCAGACAGTTCTTCGCTGGAAGAGGCGGCCTCTTCCGAGATGGCGGCGTTACCCTGAGTTACCTTGTCCACCTGGGCCACCGCCTGGTTGATCTGGTTAACCCCCTGGGCCTGCTCATCACTGGCCACCGAGATCTCTTTGGCCAGCTGGCTGACCTTATTCACCCCGTCGACAATCTGGCCCAGGATCTCTCGCACCTCATTGGCCGACTCCACCCCGTGGTCAGCATTTTTCTGGGACTGCTCGATAAGCTGCTCGGTATTACGGGCCGCCTCGCCGCTGCGCAAGGCCAATGAACGGACCTCATCAGCCACCACCGCAAAGCCCGCCCCGGCCTCGCCGGCCCGGGCCGCCTCCACCGCCGCATTTAAGGCCAGCAGGTTGGTCTGGAAGGCAATCTCGTCAATGGTCTTCATAATAACCGCCGTCTCGTCGGCGGACTTTTTGATGCTACCGATGGCCTCACCCATCTTCTCCATGCTGCGCTGGGCGGTTTCCGCCGAACTGCGGGCACTTTCAGCCATCTGGCTGGTCTGCTTAACGTTTTCCGCATTCAACCTGGTCATGGAAGACATCTCTTCCAGCGAAGCCGAAGTTTCTTCCAGGCTGGCCGCCTGACTGCTGGCCCCGTCAGCCAACTCATGGCTGGCGGAAGAAACCTGGCCGGCCGCTTCCAGCAGGTTGCCGGCATTGCCGCTCAACTCTTCAATAATCCTGGAAATGGGCTTGATTACCGAGTTTGACACCACCCGCAGCACCAGGGTGGCAAACATGATCGCCATCAGCAGCAGACCGGCTAAAACAATCCAGGTGGCCTTGCCGACTGTCTGCTGCAGCTGCAGATCGGCTTCTTCCAGTGACTGAATCACCTGAAAGGCGCCATGGATCTCGCCAACCCGCCAGCCTTCCATCCGGCCACCGGTGGGATCGATCCCCCGATCGTTACCCCACAGGCGCCGCGAGTCGGCGGGATCTCCATGACAGTACAGGCAGGTTTCGGTGAGGCGGACCGCGCGAAAATAGCGGACCGAGTTACTCGCCTCATCGATTTCATAGTACTCGTCGAGGTTCTTTTCCGCCATGGTCCGCAGGGCCCTGGCCTCCAGAGGGTCGGGCTCGTTGGCGGGGTTGCGGGGGCGAAACTTGGGCACCCGAAAGGTATAGCCTCCCTCATCGGCCTTGCGCATGGCGGCGTTCCAGGCCGAAACCACCGGCACGGCAGCCAAGATCTTGTCCTGTTCGCCGCGGGCGGCAAACTCCCGCAATTGTTCGGTGGAAAAGAGCCCCATCCGCCATTTGGCCTCCATTTCTTCACGGGTTGATTCGGCAGTTAAACAAATGGCCCGTGCCTTGTCGGTAAAGGCCTCCAGGGTTCTCTCCCGGGAGTCGGTGATGTAAAGGCGAAAAAGGATGACAATCAGGATGGTGGGCAAAACAACCCCGAGTAAGACAATCTTGCCCCTTAATGACCATTTTTGCATATCCATCTCGGCCGCTCCTTAAAGCTCGTCTATTGTCGTCCACCGGCTGGTAAACATTGGAAAACTAGCACAAACGGGCATGAAAAGAAAAAGAAATATTTATTGCCGTTGCTCCAGCCACTGCTTTTTGATTTGACGGTAGCGAAAATTAAGCACCAGAATAATCACCACCACAAAGAGTATCCCGCCGGCGCTCAGCCAGGGGTTGTTCCGGTCCAGATAATGGTTGATCAAAGAGGCGCCGAAATACATGGCCGAGCAGCCCACCAGACTGCCGGTGATCACCCCGAGGAAAGTAGCACTCCTGGTCATCCCCAGCAGGCGGCCGAATATCGAGCCGCCGACGCTGCCGGTGGCGGCCAGGGGAAAGGTAACAAAGGCCACGATACCGACAAAAGTGGCCCTTTTCATCCAGGGATGGGAGTGAAGAATAAAGCGACCATCTTCCACCAGCAGGCGCAGGCGGTCGCCCATAAACGGCAAGCGAAAGAGAAAACCGATGTGAAAGGCCAGCAGGGAGGCCACCATGGCATCCATGTAAAAAACCAGCAGGGCCAGCTCGCCCGGCGAGAAAAAGCGGGCCGCTTCTTCCAGGCCGTCTTTGGCGTTACCACCGAGAATAACAAAACGGCCAAAGAAGAAAAAGACCGCCAGGGCACTGAGCAGCAGTCCCCGCACATAGGGCCAGCCATGAAGCAGATAAAGGACCAGCAGGATCATGGCCGTCAGCCCGAAGGGGCCCAGCAGGGTCAGGTACCAGAGAAAAGGGTTGTCCCGGCGCAGGGAATCATTTTGCTGCAGCCAAGAAACATCAGATAAGCGGCGCATAATGCTAACGTTTTTCCAGAACTCCCCATTCCGTCAAGCGTTGGCGGGCATAGACGGACTGGCCTCCCTCCCCTACCTGTTGCAGATACTTCATGTAGTTGCGGGCCGCATCCTGCCGGCGCCCCATATTTTCCAGGCTAACCCCTTGCAGAAAAATGGTATTGGGGTTGCCGGGCAACACCTGGTCGTACTCGACAAAATGCTGGTAGGCCTCCTCGTTGGCCCCCAGGCCCAGGCGGGCAATGCCGGCCACCTGCAGGGCCTGGGCCTCGCCGGGGTAGCTCTCGCGGGCCAGATCGGCATAGTGAGCGGCCTCCTCTTTTTTACCCAGGCCATACTGGCAGCGGGCCATCAGGACCAGCCCGGTGTAATCGGCCGGGGCCAGTTGCAGCGCTTTTTTGAAATGGGGTTCGGCCTGGGCGAATTTCTCCCGGGCCATCTCCCTTTCTCCTTCCTGCTGTTCCCTGATGGCCGGGGCCAGCCGACGCAAATCGGCAATGCTGTCCTGGTAACGTTCTGCATGCCGGGGGCGGTCCTGCTGTTGCCGATAACGTCGCGCCATCTGCTGCTCGGCCCGTTCAACGCGCTCACTGCTCATGGGATGGGTGGCAAACATCAGCTCCAGGGCATTGGGCTTGCGTTGCGACTGCTCCAGCAGCATCCGGTGCAAAGCCACCATGCCGGCCGGATTTTGCCCGGCCCGGTCGGCGTATTCCATCCCCAGGTCATCGGCTTCTCTTTCATTTTCACGGCTGTAATGGGCCAGCAGGGCGCCGGCACTCAAGCCTCCCAAAGTCTGCACCAGGGGGGCCAAGCCCTGACGGTCCTCGGAAGAGGCCACTGCCACCGTGGCCCCAATCACCGTTATTTGGGCGATCATCCCCCTGGTCATCCGCTGGGCGGCGTGACGGGCGTTAACATGACCGATTTCATGCCCCAGCAATGCCGCCAGGGCCGCCTCGTCCCCCATCTCCAGCATGATCCCGCGCGTGACCCCGATGGTCCCGCCGGGAAAGGCGTAGGCGTTGATGTAGTTGGCATTGACCACCTGGAAGGAGTAAGGCATCCCCGGCCGATGCGAATGTTCGGCCAGGTCGTGACCCAGAGCGGCGACGTAAGCGTTGAGCTTATTATCCTGCGAGACCCCGAAATCGGCGGAAAGCTGATGGGGGGCATGCTCCTGGTCGACTGCCACTTCCTGAGCTTCGGAGAGCAGCATCAACTCACGGCGCCCGGTGACCGGGTTGACGGCGCAGCCACCCAGGGTGAAACCGACGGCGGAGGCCGACATCAGGGCCAGAAAATCACGACGACTGAGGCGTAATCGGCCTCCACGATGATGATCCATGCTCATGACCAAAGCTCCTCATGCAAGTTCAGGTGAAAATCACCCGGCAGAACCGGCGTTTGCCCACCTTGAGCAGCACCTCTCCTGCAGCGGCCACGGTTGCTTCCACTTCCGCCACCTTCTCCCCGTTAACGCTAACCGCCTGTTGGCCGATCATCCGCCTGGCCTCGCCGGTCCCTTTGACCAGGCCGGCATCCACCAGCAAGCGGGGCAGCCAGACGGCTTGGTCACCAGCGGGCAGGGTTATCTCGGGCAAATCTTCGGGCAGTTCATGTTGCTTGAACACCTTGTCGAAATTGGCTGCGGCCCGCTGGGCGGCGTCCTGGCCGTGGAACCGGGCCGTCAACTCCCGGGCCAGTTGCTGTTTGACTTCCTTGGGATGGGCCCGACCGGCTTCCATCTCCGCCTTGAGCCGGTCGATCTCTGCCGGGCTGAGATCGCTAAGCAATTCGTAGTAGCGGAACATCAGGCTGTCGGGCATGGACATGGTTTTACCGTAAATATCATCGGCATTTTCACAGATGCCGATGTAATTGGCCAGCGATTTGCTCATCTTATTGACCCCGTCCAGTCCTTCCAGCAGGGGCATGGTAATCACCACCTGAGGATCCTGGCCCCAGACCCGCTGGAGGTCGCGGCCGGTGAGCAAATTGAAAAGCTGATCGGTGCCGCCCAGCTCGATGTCCGCCTTCAAGGCCACGGAATCGTAGCCCTGGATCAGGGGATAGAGAAACTCATGCACCCCGATGGGCTTTTCATTGACAAAGCGCTGTTTAAAATCCTCCCGCTCCAGCATCCGGGCCACGGTAAGCTGGGCCGCCAGTTTGATAAAGTCCTGGGAAGACAATTCGTTGAGCCAGGAGGAGTTGAACACCACCTGGGTCTTGTCCGGGTCCAGGATCTTGAAAACCTGTTCCTTGTAGGTTTCGGCGTTACGGGCCACGTCCTCGGCGCTCAAGGGCTTTCTGGTTTCCGACTTGCCGGTGGGATCGCCGATCCGGCCGGTGAAATCCCCGATCAGGAAAAGGATCTGATGCCCCAGATCCTGGAAGTGCTTCATCTTCTGGATCAGCACCGTATGCCCCAGGTGCAGGTCCGGCGCGGTGGGATCAAATCCGGCCTTGACCCGCAGCGGTACGCCGGTTTCCTCGGCCCGGAGCAACTTCTTGCGCAGATCTTCAGGGGAAACAACCTGCACCGCTCCCCGGCTGAGATAGGTTACTTGCTCGTCGATGTTCACTTGGCGTACTCTACGTTTCTGCTTTCACGAATAACGGTAACCCGGATCTGACCGGGGTAGGTCAACTCTTCTTCGATCTTTTTCACGATATCTTTGGTCACCATGGCAGCCTCGGCGTCACTGAGCTTGGCGGAATCAACTATCACCCGGATCTCCCGGCCGGCCTGGATGGCATACGATTTGTCCACCCCTTTGAAGCCGTTGGCGATTTTTTCCAGATCCTCCAAGCGCTTGACATAAGACTCCAGCATCTCCTTGCGGGCCCCGGGCCGCGCCCCGGACAGGGCGTCGGCGGACTGGACCAGGATATCGAGAATTCCTTCCGGCTCCACATCCTCGTGATGGGCCGCAATGGCGTGCACCACCTCCGGCGATTCGCCGTATTTTTTGGCCAGATCGGCCCCGATACTGGCATGCGAGCCTTCCACCTCATGATCCACCGCCTTGCCGATATCGTGCAGCAAGCCGGCCCGCTTGGCCCGTTTGACATTGAGCCCCAACTCGGAAGCCATGATCCCGCAAAGGAAAGCCACCTCCAGAGAATGCTGCAAACAGTTCTGGCTGTAGCTGGTCCGGTATTTAAGACGGCCCAGCAGCATGATCAACTCGGGGTTAACCCCATGGGCGCCGACATCGAAGGTGGCCTGTTCACCGGCTTCCCGCATCCCCACTTCCAACTCTTCGGCCACTTTGCCGACCACCTCTTCAATGCGGGCCGGGTGAATGCGCCCATCGGCAATCAACCGCTCCAGGGAAAGGCGCGCCACTTCCCGGCGCACCGGGTTGAAGCCGGAGAGAATTACCGCCTCGGGGGTATCATCGATGATCACATCAATTCCGGTGGCGGCTTCAATGGCACGGATGTTACGACCTTCCCGGCCGATGATGCGGCCCTTCATCTCATCGCCGGGCAGTGGCACCACGGAAACCGTTTTTTCCGCCACGTAATCACCGGCATAACGCGAGATGGCCAGGGCCAGAATGTTCTTGGCCTTGCGGTCGGCCTTCATCTTCATCTCGTTTTCGATCCTGACCACCGCCTTGGCCGCCTCCATCCGGGCCTCGCTTTCAATGCTCTCAATAAGCTTTTGCTTGGCCTCCTCCCGGCTTAAACTGGCGACTTTTTCCAACTGACTGCGCTGCTCCTCCACCAGGCGGTCGATTTCCTGGTTGCGTCCCGCCAGTTTTTCCTCTTCCTTGCCCAGATTCTGCTCTTTTTTGTACAACTCCATTTCCCGCTGATCCAGCAATTCGATCTTCCGCTCCATCTGATCGAGTTTCTGGATCAAACGTTTTTCCTCTTCGGAAACCTCCTTTTTCCGGTCGCGGATCTCTTTTTCCACCTCCTGCCGGAGCTGCAAACACTCATCACGGCTCTGCAGCACGGCTTCCTTTTTGATCCGCTCGGCTTCCGCCAGAGCGTTTTCGACCAGTTTACGCCCTTGAGCTTCGGCATCCTCACGCCGGCTGTCGATGATGAATTTACGCAGGTAAAACCCGGCGGCCACCCCGACAGCCAGGGCAAGCAGCCCGGCGATTAAGGCCACAACTATACTATCGGTCACGGGAATCCTCCCTTGGTTAAAATTGTCAGCGCCGCAGTATCAGAACAACGGCAAGCTCTTCTAGGGGTTAACCAAAATAGAGAGGAAAAAGGGAGGGAAAAACGGAAAAAGCAGGTAACCAGGCCTTACCTTGAACAAAATGCCACACCAGCGGGGCCACGACCGGACCAGACAACTCCCCTTCCCGCAACCCTCGGCATCATGCTGTTTAAGTAATCCCTGGAAAGCAGGGCGCGACAAAAACCCCGGTGCTTTTAATGCGACCAAGGCCGGTCCACTGGCCATCATCACCAGAGTTCAATGAGAACCGAAATGAACCGAAGCCGCCCTGCGCCAAACCGGGGCCCTGAATATTGCCTGACGTCGCGACCTGAACGCCATCTGCGGTCGCCACGCTTAAAAAACACTTCTTCCTCTCTCTCAAAAGCACAACCCATATATTAAAGCCCGGTCAACCGTACTTAAAGCACCGGGCTGAAACTGCAAAAAATCCCCCGCCATTGCCGTCCTCGGGCGGTGACATCGAACCTAACAGGGTTAGGTGGGCGATACCTGCGTCTCGTTTAAGGAATTCGGCCAGGCCGACTTCCTTGCCGGAAACAGCTTAGGTCACCCTCAATGTCAATGTTGGCTCGAAATTTTCCGCCCAAACACCAACAAGGCAGGGGAAAACTGTTTTACTACGTTTTATCAAGGCGGGTCGAAAGCCGTTCTAGGGAGCTTTCAACCTGCTGCCGATACTCGGCAAACTCCCTTTTCAGGCGGACATACTGACTCGCCATATTCAAACTGGTGAGAATGGCGGCCTTATTGGCCGGCAACCCCCGGGTGCTGCCCCCCTGGCTGACTTCTTCCAGCTGGGTTTTAACCAGGGTCAGAATCTCCTGGACATCCTCTTCCGGAGCGTCGGTATATAGCGGAAACTCCTGGCCCAGCACTTCGAATTTAACCAAGCGTTCCAAGCCCCACTCCTGTCAGCTAAGGGTTACCAAAAACCACAGCGCTTAGCAATAGCAAAGGTTGTATAAGGTTAAACCGCCCCCGGTCCCGCCCCTTTCTTCTCCCACTGCTCAATGGACTCAATAATGCCGCTGACCCGGTGACGCACCTGGTCTTTTTCCTCACGCAACCTGGCTAGCTCCTGCTGCAACTCGGATTTTTCTTCCCCGGCCTGCCGTAATTGCTCCAGCAATTGCTGTTTTTCCGCCGCTACCTCGTCGAGTTTGGCCAGCAGGTTGTTAACAATATTTTCCAGGTGATTAAGGTTTTCTTCCTGACTCATGGTAAACACTCCAGACTTGAGACAGGCGCACCGCAGAGCCTCGCAACAAATACGAAAGCACGAAAAATCAGCCGCCTGCTGTTAGATATTAAGAAAACACCATAGCGTTGCTAATCTACCTTGGGCACCCAACCCGGTCAAGGTTTTTCACCAGCCGGAACCGGCCCCGGCACCGAAAACAAAGACCCTCGACTGAAGCTGGAAAAACCTGTATGTTAAAGTTCATCAAGCCAAACTTGAGCCGGCGGCAAGGCAGTTTTGTGCCCTGCCGGCCGGGAACCAGTATCCATGCATAATTTCTTTGAAGGAGGTAATCATGAAACAAGCAGCCTGCCTGCTGGCAGCCCTGGCACTGCTGGCCCTTCCGGCCAAGGCCCTGGCTTTGGGCCTTGAGGTGGCGGTGGGAGTATGGTCCCAGAGTCCTTCCGGTGATATCGGCTACGAGATAGACTCCTCAGACGACCGTTTGGACCTGAAAAGGGATGCGGGTTTTGACCGGGAAAGCCGCTTCACGGGGCGGGCCAAACTGGAACTGCCGATTATCCCCAATATCTACCTGCAGGCCACCCCCATGGAGTTTTCCGGCAAGGGTGATAAGTCGGTGGATTTCCGGTTTGGTGATCAAACCTTTGACGCCGATGTGGACTTCAAGTCCAAACTGACCCTGGACCAGTACGATGTCGCCCTCTATTACGGGCTGCCGCTGGCCGGACTGGCCACGCTGGGAACCGTAAATATCGACCTGGGGCTCAACCTCCGCTTTGTCTCCCTGAAGGCCGAGGTTGACCAGCCGGATACCGGCTTCAAAGAATCCCGCAGCGCCACCCTGACCGTACCCATGCTCTACGCCGGGGTGCAGATCTCACCGGTGGATCGTTTCCGCCTGGATCTGGAGGGGCGCTACATCGCTTACAGCGGCAATCGCTACCTGGACCTGGTGGCCCGCCTGCAAGGCAAAATCAGCGGGCCGTTTTTTGCCGCGGCGGGCTGGCGGCACCAGGACATCAAGATCGACGCCCGGGATATCGAAGGCAGCCTGAAGGTAAACGGCCCCTTCCTGGAAACCGGCTTTACCTTCTAAGTAATCGTTCAGCAGCGCCGCATCTTCGGGCGATCAGCCAAGCGCCACGCAATCGGGGGACAGTTTTAAAAACTGTCCCCCGATTGCGTACAGGGTACGCTGCGCCTGGCAGCAAGACCTCGCCTGCGGCACTGCTGAAGATTACCTTCCGGCAACTTTAACGGCCGGCTACCAGCCGATATTCATCCTCAGCATGTAACGCCGGTCGGCATCCTGCCCGGAGTAGGCGCCCATCTCTTCGGCGTAAGTGACGAAACCAAGGCTGAGAATGGCCAACCGCAGGTCGGCGCCGAAGGTGTAATGGCCCTGGTAAAGACCCGCCTGAAGCTCCATGGCGGTCCAGCGCCGCTCCCACAACTGCAGGCCGGCCCCGAGGCGCACCCGCTTCATGAAGTCGCTGTCCTCTTCGTAGTTGTTGAACAGGTCGACATAATCGGCAGCCAGCACCAGCCGGTTGAAAAAGCGAACCTCGGGGCTGAAGGATACCCCCAGGTTGACAGTCATGGGAATGGTACCGGCCTTGCCAAAGCTGGTGTCACCGAAGTTGAGCACGGACAGCCCTACGGTTGGGCTCCACTGATGATCACGCTGGAAATCGTGCATCACTCCGAGGTCAAACCCCACGGCGCTGCCGTCTTCCAGATCATCTTCCAGGTCGTAATCGTCATCGTCCACCAGATCGACGATGCCCCGAGCGGAGTAGGAGCGCTCCAGCCGATCCATGGAAAGAAATTTAACCGAGGCCCCGTAAGTGGTAATCCCCCGGAGGTTGGCGTGTTCATAAGCGCCGCCGAACACCGGACCGTGCACCAGCCGGCCGTCCACCTCCAGCAGGCCCTCACTGCCGTAACCCTGGTGGCTTCTCATGTCCACCTTGGCCGAACCCAGGTAACCAACGTTGATCGCCACCGTCTCTCCACGCCAACCCACGGCAGGGAAGGTTTCCAGGGAGATATGGCCGTTGTCTCCGCGGTAATCGGCCAATACATCGAGCACGGCGTCGAGCTGTTCATCTTCATCGTCAATATCCAGGGCATCCGACATATCATCGAGGAAATCCCTGGCCGTTTTGCCGTAACTGAAAGTTACCGGCAGCAGATCAACGGTATAACCGCCTTCCAAACGGCCCAGCCCGGCCGGGTTGGTGAAAACTGAAGAGTTTTTACCACCCACCGCCACACTGGCCCCGCCCATCCCCATCACCCGGGGATCTTTGTAAAGGTAGGGATAATCATAACCGGTCCGGGCCATGGCCTGGCCGGCAAGCATGACCCCTGCGGCAACCACACAGGCGGCAACGCCAGCCCGGGAAAATGAATATGTTTTTTTCATCTTTGGCCTCCTAATAACTACCGCAGCAGGTAGTCAATGATCATGTCTTCGGTAATTTCATCGCAGGGAGCACCGCAAATCTCGGCCCGGAACTCATCCAGATCCTCCTGCACCTCCTCCTGCTCATCCTTGGGCAGCATTGCGACCAGGGAATCGACATCCTCATTAAGGGCCGTCACCAGGGTATCGGTGATGGTGATCAACTTACCTTCGTCGTTGATTACCGGACAGGGCCAGCAGGTGTTATTGGCAATCGCCGCTGCGTAATCGGGGCTATCACAAGGGGTCATATCTGCCTGACAAAAACCTTCGGTGTCGACAATGGCCGCCGTATAGGAGCCAGCAGTAACCTCAGAGAGCATTCGGTAGCGGATGAACTTATCGCCAACCACACCCGTCTGACCTGAGACTTCCGCCAGGCAGGTGTTATCGATGGCAATCTCCACTCTTACAGGAATCAGCTCAAGCGAATCGGTATTTTCCGGCGTGAAGTTAATAGCTGCCCCTCTTTCACCGGCGATGGAGGCGCTGCCGCAATCATCACTTGGGTCCTTGGCAACTTTCAAGGCACAGGAGGTAATCTGACCCTGGTCGGCCTTGCCGTCCTGGTTGCGGTCAACCTTGCATTCCAGGTCATCACTTTTGGCCAACCAGGCCTTGAGTTCATCCAGACCTTCGCTCCCGCCGAAGAGCAGGGAGAAGGTGGCCGCGGCCTTGGCGGCCGCCAGCAGGCCGTTGTTGAAGCAGGCATCCTTCTGGAAATCGCTCAAATTACGTTGCTCCGACTCCTTGCAGGCCGCCCTGATGGTATCACCAAGGAGTGCTTCATCCAGCAGCATTTTCCGGTAAGCGGAAGTGGCACGATCCAGATCATTCATCCCGCCGCCGCTGGCCCGTTCAGCGAAGGCTTCAATCAGGCGAGCGTCGGTTTTGGTGTCATCATCGTCGTCGGCATTGACGATCTCTTTCACCAGATCAAGGATATCGTATCCCGCCCGGCCGATGTATGCCGCGGCCCGGTTCAGCAGCAGTTCATCCTCGGAAAAAGCCGAGCGGCAGGCAGACTTATCAAGCAAATTCAACGCCCTGTCGTAATTGCCCTTATTCAGGGCCATGATGGCGTCATAGCGGCAAGCTTCTTCCGAACTCTTGTCGCCGGAACACCCTACCAGCAACAGGCTCAGCCCCAACAACACTGCAAGACCCCAAAGCCCTGCCCTTCCTTGGTGTAATTGCATTTCCTTACCTCTCCGGTCGGCGACCCATCTTAAAAACAGCCCGTTTTCAATGAGTTGTCAATATTCGGCTGCTGGCTGCCGTTTGAATGGGTGCGGTAAACAGAACCCAGCATTGATCACAAAAACAGAATTGTCAGTAATGATTTACGAAATATAGCGATTCTGTGATTCCTGTCAACGATAATAAGCACAAAGAAACAGGCCGCAAACCATTACTCCAGTCACTGCTGGTTACCAAAGGGCGGGACCTCGGTGCCAGCTGGTAGCTCGCTGTCGTGCAACAGGTTAAAAGAGTTGATGGTGCATCCTGCGCCAATCCGGCTTTTGCCGCTGATGGTCACCTGGGGGTGAATAATGGTATCCTGCCCGATCTCCACCCCCGGGGCCACCTGAATGGTTTCCGGGCGGTACATGGTTACCCCGGCCAGCATCAGTTCCTGGTTGCGACGCATCTGCAGTTCAGCGTGGGCCTGGGCCAGTTCCACCCGGGAGTTCACCCCCAGGGTTTCGGTGGCATCGGCACAGCAGTAACGGTGAGCCGCCAGCCCGTCCCGCCCGGCAATTTCTACGATATCGGTAAGATACATTTCCCCCTGGCGGTTATCGCTCCCCACCCGCGCCAAGGCAGGGAAAAGAAAGTCTATTTCCACACCGTAGATGCCGGCGTTGATCTCCCGAATTTGCCGTTCCTCGGCAGTGGCGTCCTTCTCTTCGACGATGCGCTGCAGGCGCCCGGCCCGATCGCAGATAATCCGGCCATAGCCGAAGGGATTGGCCACCATGGTGGTCATCACCGACAGCTTGTCACCCCGCCGGCGATGGGCCGCCAGCATCTCGCGCAAGGTTTGCGGGGTAATCAACGGGGTGTCGCCGCAGAGGATCAGCAGGGTGCCGGAGCGCTTTTGCAGCTCCGGGGCGGCGGCCAGTACCGCGTGGGCCGTACCGTGTTGCTGCTGCTGGATCACAAACTCAAGGTCGCGGCCAGCCAAAGCCGCCATCACCTCCCGACGCTGGTGGCCCACCACCACCGTGGTGGAGGCCGGCTCCAGGGCCGCCACCGCCTCCAGCACATGGGCGATCATGGGGGCAAAAAAAACCTCGTGGAGCACCTTGGCCCGGGCCGAACGCATACGGGTGCCCTTGCCCGCCGCCAGCACCAGTACATGCAGGTTGGAATCAATCATTTTGCTCATCTTTTCCGTAAGTTTTTCCTGTACACCGCTCTTTTCCCACCATCAGAAACAACAGCGCAAATTACCGGATAATCATCTACCATATTCTCCTAAACTTCACCACCCATGAGCAGATAACGCACAAAATGGAAGGAGGAAAAGAGCACAAAAAGCAGCAGCAGTAGCAGCGACAGCCTCAAGGCCAGGTACTGGAAGCGCGGCGCGATCATCCCTTCCCGCCGCAGATCTTCAGCTGCCTCCTCCACAGTGAAATCTTCCCCCTCACTCTCCTTCCGTTCACCATGGCCGGCGGCGGCAAAACGGCCGGCCAGCAACCCGGCCAGCGGCACCGACAGGGCAAAAAAAGCGGCGGCCAGCAGGGTCAGGTAAATGGCAAAGCCGACATAGGCGTATTCCGGTTTGAGGATACAGAACGGACAATTGTGAAACGGCATGGCATAGATGTAAGATGACAGCACCGTGGTTATGACCAGCAGGGCCAGGGGCAGAAAAAACAGCCAGATCAAGCCGTAGACAAGCGGCAGCAACAACCCGCAACCAGTAACAGTAACCTGGGTATCAGCCGAAGCGCTTTCAGAAGAAGCCGCCCGCCGGGCTGCCGAAGGGAACCACCGGCGTGACATCTCTTGCAAACAGGTGCGCAACCGCCAGACCACGGCTCCTCCCAGCAGCATCAGCAGCAGGATCACACCATAGAACCAGGGCAGCAGCCGCTCCCCGTCCAGGGTCAGAAAAAACTGCCCGTCGCCGGCGCCGGCACTGAAGACCACGGCACAGCAGGAAACGATCACATCGGGCTGGATATTGAGCAGGTAGAGCGATTGCAGGGCGATATCGACCACCACCAGCGGCAGCAGGGCCAGCAGATAGCAATACTTGATTTTCACCAGGGGATAACGCTCGGAACTTACATCCAACCGGTGCAACACCAGCCAGAAGCCATAAAAGAATATCCCGGCCAACTTGACCAGTAGCGCGGGCAGCCCGAATTCATTGACCTGCAGAGTGCCGGTGGCACACATGGCGCCGGTGATCACCCCGGCAAAGTCGTCGGCGGCCAGCACCAGCAGTACCAGGCTGATGATCTGGATGGCCAGGGCATAGGCCACCAGGGTGGAGGAAAGCCAGATTTCATTCTCCAGGCTGAGTTGCCGCTCGTCATCGCTGGCCGGGTTCCAGTAACGCAGCACCCGCACTGCACTGCCGGCAGCCACCGTCAGCATGAACACCACCAGCAGGCTGCCCAGGCTCAGGGCCAGCGACCAGGTGTTGAGCAGCATCAACCACTCCCTCCCGAACCCGGCCCACCACGCCCCTGTCGCTGATCACTTACCCGGCCGTCATGAATCTCCACCACCCGGTCGATGGCTTGATCTTCGGCCACCAGCGGATCGTGGGAAGTAATAATGATGGTTTTGCCGGCGGCCTTGAGATCGGCCATGATCGCCATGAACTCCCGACTCAAAGCACTGTCCAGGTGGGCGGTGGGTTCGTCAGCCAGCACCAGGGGCTGGTCATTGATCAGGGCCCGGGCGATGGCCACCCGCTGCTGCTCTCCCCCGGAGAGCAGGCGGGCGGGAAAGGTTTCCCGGTGGCTGATCCCCAGGCGTTCCAGCAGCACCCCGGCCCGCCGGCGGCACTCCTGGGGGGACACCCCGAGGGGCAGCAGCGGCAGGGTGATATTGTCCCGCACACTCAAAGAGGGCAGCAGGTTGAAGCGCTGAAAGATAAAACCGATGGTCTGCCGCCGGTGCAGAGTAAGAAAACGGTCGGGCAGCCGGGCCAGTTGCCGGCCGGCAATGGCGGCCTGGCCACTGGTGGGCGCCATCACGCAACCGATAATGGCCAGCAGCGTGCTCTTGCCGGAACCGCTGGGCCCTTTCAGACAGACCATCTCACCGGCCGGCACCCGCAGGTCGGCATCTCGCAAGGCCCACACCTCGTTGGCCTTGCCCCGGTTATAAATCTTGTTAACCCGTGCCAGTTCAACCAGCATCATAATGAATCCTCCGCCGGCACTGCGGCGCAGCGCCAGGTGGGGATTACGGTGGCAGCCAGGTAAGGCAGCACGGTGAGGCTGAAGAGCAGCAACACATCCTGGGCCTCAACCCTGGGAACCAGGGCAAAGCCGGGATGAATCACCGACCAGCCCACCATCACCGGCCGGAAAAGCCCGGCATCGAAATAGACCACGTGGATGTAGGCCCCGATCAGCCCCAAAAGAAAGGCAAAGCCGGCCACCAGCAGGGCCTCCCAGCAACGCAGGGCCAGCACGTCCGGGGTCTGCCAACCAAGGATTTTCAGAATCGCCACCTCACGCCGCTCTTCCGGCGACAACCCGGAGGCCTTATCCCAGGCCAGGATGACAAAGGCGGCCAGGGCCGAGAGCAGCAGCACGGCGGCAAAGCCGCTGCGCCAACCGAACACAGCCTGGTAGGTACGCTGAATCTGTTCCCTGGTCAACACCCGGGTATCGGGCAGGGCCTCGGCAATGCGCCGGGCCATATTGTTGATTTCCGCCGGGTTATAAACATAGACACAAAGATCGGTGGCCAGGGGGGTGGGGATTTGAAACAGATCACGGGCCTGCTCAATGTCCATGGCGATCAGGTCACCGCTGAGCAGGTCACCGTCGGGATGAAAAAGGCCGCTGACGGCAAAGGTTTTCAAAGAGAGATCGGGCCTGAAAAAGGAGAAATAATCACCCTTCCCCACCGCCAACGCTTCGCTGACCAGGCTCCCCAGGGCCACCGGCGCCACTTCCCCGTCTCTCCCCGGGCCGGGAAAAGACCCCGCCGCCAGGGTCCGGTCCAGATGTTGAGCAAGGGGCATCCGCGCCGGATCCACTCCCAGGACGGTGAAATTGGCCTCCCGAATCTCGTCGAAATAATAGCCCCAAATGCGAGGCACCACCTTTTTGATACCAAAGAACCCGGCCAGTTCCTGCTCGTAGGCAAGCGGCACCGACTCCTGACGGCCGGCGGCCATCTTTTGGATGACGATATCCGGCGCCGGGGCCAGCAGCCGGGTGGCGGTTTCGGTAAGCGCGGTGGTGGCCAGATGAAAGGAGGCCACCAGGAAGATCACCCCGGCAAAGACCAGCAGCACCGCCCCATTTTTCAGGCGCCGCCGCCACAGGGAAGAGAGGGCGAAATCAAGCAGATTTAGCTGTTTAGCCAAAAAACTTTTCATGGTTGACGCCGATATGCCGGAGGCGGGGCCCAAAAGGAGCCGGTGGGAAAGTGTTCGATGGCCCCGGGATGACTCATAAAAGGAGCCAGCGGATCACTGACCGCCGGGTGCCGGGTGTAGCGGGCTTCGGTGGCCAGACAAAGATCGCTCAGCCCCAAACCGGCCGCCAGAACCGCCAGCCGCTCCCCGGCCGCCGCCTGCCGGGCCGTAAGCTCCCGCCCATGCCCCAGCAAGGCCAAGCTGAGCACCAGCAAAACCAGCAAAAACAAAGCAACCCCCCCGGCAGGACGCATCATAAACAAAACCTCCTAAAGCAACAACCATACAAGGGGTAAACGCACGGCAGTGCCGCAGGTTGCGGCAAGCGGACCGGCGCCGCGTACACTAGTACGCAAGTCGGGCCGATCGCCGCAAGATGCGGCACTGCCGTGCGTTTACCGGCGCATTTGGTGGCCGGTTCGCATGCTCTCGACTCGCTCAGGGGTGATTTCATCAAAGGTTAAAATCTCCTGCCCCTGATGATCCCGCTTAAAAGCCTCGGCGGCCTCCCGCGAGGCCAAGGGGATAAAATCGTGTCCCATGGGACTGTGCACCCGGCTGCCCACCACAAACCAGGCCCGGCGGGCCTCCACCCACTGCAACGTGTAATAATCCTTGGTCCAGATCGCCTTAACCTCGGCATCGGCCCGACCGCTGAACTTAGCCGGGCTGAAATAATAGGCCAACAGATCCTTCATGCCGTCGAAATGGTGGGCCTCACCGCCATCCAGGTGCAATTGGCTGATCCACTCCGGATAGCGGGCGACGAACATGCCGCATACCGGGCATCTTTCCCGTTGGCTGAGATTTTCCACCGGGGGCGGCAACTCCCCCGGCCCGGCTGCAAAAGCCTCATCCCCAGCCGTCCCGGCAGCCGGCAGCCACAGCAGGGCCAGCACCAAAACGGCCGCCATCAGCAAAATCACCTGTTTTCTCATTGCAGATAGCCTCCCAGCAGTCTGGCCATTTCCTCTTCACCGACCCCCCCCAGTACGGCGGTGGCCAGCTTGTGCTCGGGGTTGATGAACACCGCCTGGGGATCAAGCCTGACCCGGTATTGCTCGGCGATCCGACCACCATGATCAATGATCACCGGAAATTCAATTTCCAGGTCGGCAATAAAACGCCGGACCATCTCCTGATCTTCGTTCAAGCTGATGTAAATTACCATCAGCCCCTGGTCTTTATAGCGCCGGTAATAATCATTGAAAATCGGCGTATCGGCCCGGCAGTACTTGCAATCCACCGACCAGAAGCGCAGCACCACCGGCCCGCCGGCCAGCTCGGCCAGGCGGATGGTGTTGCCGTGCTGGTCAGTGGCGGTAAAGTCCGGAGCCGGATCTCCAAGCTGCAACCGTCGCTCGCTCTTGCCACAGGCAGCCAACAACAGCAGGAAACCAAGCAACAGGACAAACAACAAGCGGCAACAGCTCGCAACAGGCTGTTTGGCCGACTTTAAACCAGGTTGCATTACCATCATCAATAATGTCTCCAGACAGGGTTCCACAACACGAAAAAGCAAGACTAGCCGAAAGTGCTGGCCGATTCCAGAAAATTTTTTCCTGCTTGGGCAACACCTTACAAAAAAATACATAAAGATTGACATAGACAAGGCTTGTCGATATCGTAACCCAATATATATTAAAGTAGTTATCAGTAGCACGGCGGGACTGTTCAAACTAACAGGGAAGATTTGTGAGGTGAAAAACCATGGCTATATCAATCGGTAAAAAACTCAACAGTAACATTCTGTTGCTGGCCATCGTGGCCTTTGGCGCCTTCATGACTTTGGGGGTTACCGCGGTGACCACCGCCCGGGACTCCTTTATCCAGGAGAAATTTGAACAACTCTCTTCTATCCGGGAGATCAAGAAAAATCAGGTTGAAAGTTATTTTCTGGAACGCCGGGGCGACCTGGCGGTGCTGACCGGTATGATCGGCGCCCTGCGCGACAGCCTGGGGGAGGAAGGCAACGGCGCGATGCTGGCCGCCCGCTACGATGATTTCTTCACCAACTTCAAAGAGTCTTACGGTTATTACGATCTCTTCCTGATCGATCCGGAAGGACATGTTTTCTACACCGTGGAGCGGGAATCGGACTACCAGACCAACTTGATAACCGGCCTATACCGGGATTCCAACCTGGGCCAACTGGTGCGCCAGGTACGGCAAAGCGGCCGTTACGGGCTGATCGATTTCGCCCCCTACGCCCCCAGCAACGGCGAACCGGCGGCGTTCATCGCCCAGCCACTGTTGAGAAACGGCCAACTGGAGATGATCGTGGCCCTGCAATTGGCGCTGACGGACATCAACGAGATCATGCAGGAACGCACCGGCATGGGCCAAACCGGCGAGACCTACCTGGTGGGGCCGGACTACCTGATGCGCTCGGATTCCTTTCTCGATCCTCAAAATTTCTCCGTCAGCGCCTCCTTTGCCCGTCCCGACCAGGGCCGGGTGGACACCGCCGCCGCCCAAGCGGCCATCGGCGGCCAAAGCGGGGCGGAGATCGTGCTGGACTACAACGACAACCCGGTGCTGTCCGCCTACACCCCGGTACGGGTGGACGGCCTCAACTGGGCCCTGCTGGCGGAAATCGATGAACAGGAAGTACGCCACGATTCCCAGGCCGCCCGCAACCTGCTCAACCGGGTGCTGGTGATCGGCGGTTTCGCCACCCTGGCGATGATGGCGGGGATCATCATCAACTTCCTGATTGTCCGCCGGATGGTTACAGTACTCAACCGTATCAGCAGCGGCCTGCACGACGGCGCCAACCAGGTCTCGGCCTCTTCCAGCCAAGTGGCCGCCGGCGGCCAGGAACTGGCGGAAGGCGCCACCGAACAGGCGGCTTCCCTGGAGGAAACCTCCGCTTCCCTGGAAGAGATCTCTTCCATGACCCAGCAAAACGCCGAAAACGCCGGCGGCGCCGACAACCTGATGCGGGAGGCCGGGGCCGTGGTCAAGCGGGCCGGCGATTCCATGGGCGAGCTTACCAACTCCATGGCCGCCATCACCAAGGCCAGCGAAGAAACCAGCAAGATCATTAAAACCATCGACGAAATCGCCTTCCAGACCAACCTGCTGGCCTTGAACGCGGCGGTGGAAGCGGCCCGGGCCGGCGAGGCCGGGGCGGGTTTCGCGGTGGTGGCCGACGAGGTACGAAACCTGGCCATGCGTGCGGCGGAAGCGGCCCAAAACACCGCTGAGCTCATCGACAGTACAGTGCAGCAGGTCAAGGACGGGGCGGAAATCGTCGAGCGCACCAACGAGGCCTTTGGCGAGGTGGCCGGCAGCACCAGCAAGGCCGCAAGCCTGGTGGGTGAAATCGCCGCCGCTTCCAAGGAGCAGGCCGAGGGAGTAAGCCAGCTAAACAGCACCATGGGTCAGATGGACGAGGTGGTGCAGCGCACCGCCGCCAACGCCGAGGAATCGGCGGCGGCCGCCCAGCAGTTGAGCGCCATGTCCGCCCAGATGAAAGATTTCGTTGGCGAGTTGACATTCCTGGTCAACGGCGAGGCCACGGTTTCACAATCCTCCGGCTATGAAACGGGCGGGGGAGTCCGACGTCGCCCGACACCGGCCGCCCCCACTCGCCAGGCCCTGCCCACCCCGGCCCCCAAAAAGGCCAAGCCCGCCACTGCCACCGGCGGCAAAAAGGCGGAGGAAATCATCCCCTTCGACGACGATGATTTTAAGGATTTTTAAATAGCGCTGAACACTCCCGCAACCCACTCGGCAGTAGCAGTCCGCCGCCCGCAGGTATCACTTGTGGGCGGCGTTTTTTAACTAACCACCTAAGTACCAGCGGCCAAACAAAACCACCAAACACCAATGGGGCGCTGGAGGGAACCGGCCTTAACCCAGGCTCTTTTCAAAGTCATTGGTTGCTTGCTGTGGGGTGGGGATAGGGTGCCGGCAAAGCCGGTATATATTGTAGCAGTTGGTATTTTGCGGTAGTATTTGCATAGCTGAAGGTTGCCAACACCAACCTTAGACTACCTGAAACCTCTTACCGGTGCCCCATGCCCAACCATTCCGCCACCGACGGACTCCAATTACAGCATGCCCTGGACCGGATGGATCAACCCACGGCGCTGTACAAGGACGGCGAGCATGCCGTGTACTGGCTGGGAGTGCCGGAAGACACGGCCTTTCGCAGCAATATCTACCTGATCCGGGACGGCGGACATGGTTTGCTGGTGGATCCCGGCAGCCGCCACTTATTCGAGCAGGTTTACCGGCGGGTGGCGCAGATCATGCCCCCCGACTCCTTGGCGGGCATGATCATTTGCCACCAGGATCCCGATGTGGCAGCCTCCATGGGCCAGTGGTTGACCGTCAACCCGGCCATGAAGGTGCTGACCACTCCCCGCAACCAGGTCCTGCTGCCCCACTACGATCCTCCCGCCTATGAATTTTACGACGTCGAAGCCAACCCCGAATACCGGTTGCCCTCGGGCCGTTCGCTGCGCTTCATCCCCGCCCCCTTCCTCCATTTCCCCGGAGCTTTTACTACCTACCACGCCGCCGCCCGACTGCTTTTTTCCGGTGACATATGGGCGGCCATTGATCTTGACTGGCAACTGGTGGTCTCTTCTTTTGCCGAGCATATCCCGGCCCTGGATCTTTTTCACACCGAGTACATGGCTTCCAACCTGGCGGCTCGCGGCTTTGTGCAACGGTTGGACGGCCTGCCCATCGACGCCATCCTGCCCCAGCACGGTTCCCTCATCGGCCCGGCCATGGTGCCGGAAGCCCTGGAATACCTGCGCCAACTGCGCTGCGGCACCGACATCATCTACGCCGGGCTGGACCAACCATGAACGGCGAACGCGACCGCCCCCAACCGCCACATGGTTCCCAGGAGTGGCGCCTTTGCCGGCTGGAGCGGGAAAACCGCCTGCTGCGCCAGGGCATCAGCCAGGGGCAACGGATGAAAGAGCTGTGGCGCCAAGCCATGGACGACTTGCAGGCCGCCAATGATAAGCTGGCCCGGCGCAACCGACGTCTGGCCACCTTACAACAGGTGTCGGCGGCCATCAGTGCAACCATTGAGCAGGAAGAGCTGTTCCGGCACATCATCGATGCCATGGCCCGGCTGATTGACCTGGAAGGGCGATGGCCGCTGGGCATCTTCCTGGTGGAACCCGACGGCACCATGCGTTTGGCGGCCCACCGCAACGTGCCGGATCATTTCATCCTGGCCCACCAAAAAATGCGGGTCGGCGACTGCCTATGCGGGCGCGCGGCCCGGGGAGAGCTGATCATCACCCCGCGATGCCAAGCCAAAGCCTCGCGCCACATCGCCCCAGGCCCCATGCCGGAGCACGGTCACCTGCTGCTGCCGCTGTACGCCAAGGAACGGGTGGTTGGGGTGTTTTTTTATTATCTGCCCCCCGACCTGACCCTCACCAAAGCCGAGCTGGAGACCTTCCAAACGGTGAGCTACCAGCTCGGGCTGGCCATCGACAACGCCCGACTGTATGAAACGGTGCGCCGCCTCTCCATCTACGATCCTTTAACCGGCCTGTTCAACCACGGCCAGTTTTACAACCTGCTGGCAGAAGAGCTCTCCCGCCACCAACGCACCGGCCGCCCCCTTTCCCTCCTGATGCTGGATATCGACCATTTCAAGAAGGTCAATGATACCTACGGCC
The DNA here is from genome assembly GCF_000092205.1 of Desulfurivibrio alkaliphilus AHT 2. Lineage (GTDB taxonomy): Bacteria > Desulfobacterota > Desulfobulbia > Desulfobulbales > Desulfurivibrionaceae > Desulfurivibrio > Desulfurivibrio alkaliphilus. The sequence goes on from NC_014216.1 coordinate 1,118,545, forward strand.
ACCGGGCGGGGGATGCCGTTTTACAGCAACTGAGCGGGCTACTGAAAAAACAGGCCCGGGCCATCGACCGGGTCTGCCGCTACGGCGGCGAAGAACTGGCCCTGATCCTGCCGGAAACCGACCGGGAAGCGGCCCGGCAAACCGCCGAACGCCTGCGCCGGCACGTTGAAAAATGCTGTTTCGCCACCTGCGGCCAGCAAGAAATCGGGGTTACCGTAAGCATTGGAGCAGCCACCTGTCCCGATGCTGCAATCAGCGCCGAAACCCTGGTAAACGCAGCGGACCGAGCTCTCTACGCCGCCAAGCGGGCCGGCCGCAACCGGGTATGCAGCAACGGCTCCTGCGCGCGCTGAACGCCCACCACCGCCTCCACCAACACTCCAACCACACACAATTGCCACTTTATTGCCGGCTCACCCTGATGCACGGTTCGCTCTCAGCCAGCGGCGCTATCGCCATGAAGGGTCAACCAGGGCAAGGCCCCACCATTACCCTTGTGGCAACCCGCAACAAACAACAAAGAAAGTCTCGCCGCTCCCCTCTTAGTTGCCAAAGCAAGTTGACTAGCTTCACTTTTGAGCATAGAATGCCCGAAAATGAAATAACCGTTGTGCCGGGCAAACCGCAGTAATAATCGGATTGAACACGACTAACGGCACGCAATTACGACCTGGCAAAACACTGCCACCGGGCGGGGGAGTAACGTGGGGCAAACTTTTTCTGCGACGGGATTCTGCCGACAACTGGTGGATTTTTCACCGTTACTGGCACTGTTATTAAGCGTGCTCGGGGCAACATCGGCGGCCCGGGCCGAGCAGGGAATACGCATCGGTGAACTGGCCCAGCGCGGCGCGGAATATACTCCGGCCGGCTGGCAACCCGCCACCGCCGGTGGAGCCGAATACTTACCGGTCATCCTGCTAACCGGCGCTCTGTTGCTCATCTTGACCGCTGCTGCAGCCTGGCTGTTAAACCTCAACCGACATCTGCGCCGCTCCGAGAGCGACCTGCAACAGGCCAGGCACTTCCTGGAACAACGCGTGGAAGAGCGTACCGCAGAGCTTAGCCGCCTTAACCGCCTGCTGGAAGAGGAAAACCAAGCCCGCCTGGAAGCCTTGAGCCAACTGGCCGATGAACGGCAACGGCTGACGGTCACCCTGCGTTCCATCGGTGACGGGGTGATCACCACCGACACCGCCCGGCGGGTGGAACTGCTCAACGCGGTGGCGGAAGAGATGTGCGGCTGGACGGAAGAGGAGGCCCGGGGCCGCCGGCTGACCGAGGTTTTTCAGTTGATCAACCATCGCACCGGCCAGGCGGTGGTCGACCCGGTGGAAAAGGTCTTGGCCACCGGCCGGGTGGTGGAACTCGCCAACCATGTCTCTCTGGTGGCCAAAGACGGCAGCCGCCGCAGTATTGCCGACAGCGCCGCCCCGATCATCGATATCGACGGCACGATCATTGGCGCGGTGCTGGTGTTCCGCGATGTTACCGAAAAAGAACGCCTGGAGGAAGAGGCCATCCGGGCCCAGAAGATGGAGTCTCTGGGGGTTATGGCCGGTGGCATTGCCCACGACTTCAACAACGCCCTGACCGCCATCCACGGCAATGTCAGCCTGGCCCGCCTGCAACTGCCGGCCAACGGGGAAACCGCCGGGCTGCTCCAAAGTGCCGAGGTCGCCATCATGCAGGCCAGCGGCCTGGCCCGGCAGCTGCTGACTTTTGCCAAAGGCGGCAAACCGATCCGCAAGGTGGTCCCCATGGCTACCCTGATCAGGGACAGTGTCGAGATGATCCTTAGGGGCTCCGCCGTGCGGGCGGAATTCGAGCTGGCCACAGACCTCAGACCCGCCGAGGTGGATGCCGGCCAGATCACCCAAGTGCTCCAGAACCTGGCAGTCAATGCCCGCCAGGCCATGCCCGAGGGCGGAGTCCTGCAGGTGAAAGCCGATAACCACCAGGGGCCACCGCCTGATCCGGCAATCCCGCACTGGCTGTGCCTGATCATCAGCGATCAGGGTCCGGGCATTCCCCCTGAACTCCAGGAAAGGGTTTTCGACCCTTATTTCACCACCAAAGAGGGTGGCAATGGACTGGGGCTGGCGATCTGCCAAGCCATTGTCAGCAAGCACAACGGCACCATCAAGGCCACCGCAAGCGCTGGCGGCGGCACCGAGTTTACCATCCTGCTGCCCGCCACCGACATGGACCCGGAGAGGACGGTGCTGGCGGTCAGGCACCGGGTACCGCCGGCCCGAATCCTGTTGATGGACGACGACCCCATGGTGGCCGATGTCATCCGCCGATCTCTGGAAAACCTGGGCCACTTGGTGGTCACCGTGGGGGAAGGGGCGGCGGCCATCTCCGCCTGGCGCCAGGCCAGAGAAGAAGGTCAGCCATTCCAGTGGGGACTGCTGGACCTGACAGTGTCCGGGGCCATGGGCGGCGTCAAGGCCGCCGCCGAAATCCGCCACCTGGACCATCAGGCGAGACTGATCGTACTCAGCGGCTACAGCGACGACCAGGTGCTGACCGATCCCTCCCGTTACGGTTTCCAGGGCGGCCTGGTAAAACCTTGCACCATCGGGGATCTGGAGACCATGGTGGGCAACGCCGCTTTCTAAAAGCAAGCGATCACGGGGCCCGAGAGCCGGTCGCCTCCACGCCCCTTCAATCCCGCTTCAGCCAAGCCAATTCACGCTCCATCTCCTCCAGCCGGGCCTGAATCTCGCCGTTGAGGCGCCGGGTTTTTTCAGCCCGGACGAGCAATTCATGCAGTTCACTCCAGGCCCGCAGGTTGGCGCTGACCACCCGTAGCAAAACCGGGTGCTCGGTTTGATGAATCCTACGCAGGATCGTCGCCATCTCGGGCCAAGCCGGAATTTTATGATCATCCCCGGTGCCCGCAATTCCGGGGTTGTCGCCGTCATTGCCGCCGCCGACCGCCAACTTTGCCGACCGCCGCAGCTCCCGGCCATCGGAAACACCCGGCAATTCGCCGCAAACACACTCACGCCCGGTGAGCAACCAGTCTAAAGAAACCCCGGTGGCGGCGGCAATCCGCAACAGGGTATCGGTTTTAGGCATGGAGCCGTTACTCCAGATGCGGGCAAAGGTAGCCGAAGAAAGACCGACCCTTTTGGCCCAGGCATAAGGTTTTTCATGGCCAATCACCAAGCCGAGGCGCTCTTTAAAACCGCTTGTGTCTTTTTTCTTGTCCACCCAGCACCCCCTTTGGCAACCATTGTAAATTTCCACTTCCCCCGCCAAACGATACCGCTTAGCCCATCTGGCAGGAAACGGGTGGTGGCCGGATATTTGCCACCCTTGGGTGTTTGCTGGTGTTCTTGCTGGTCAACCTGGCCCGATCACGAACACAAAATGACCGAAACCGGAGCTTGAAAGTGTGTAGGAGTAGCTGTGCTGAGGGAGGGGTAAAAAAAACTGGGCTTTTATTTCCCCCCGGAATCATGGATCTCTCGGCTAGTGTCGGCAGGGGCTGGCGGTATTTTCATCATAATTATTACATTTCCGACTTCCGAACAATCAAACCGCCCAGCGGCTGCCCACTAGGCCTGCAACCGGGCAATTCGACCCTAATAATTCCAGCGTAGCAAAACCTGGTAAGGCGAGCAATGAAAGAAAGCGGCAATTAATCAGAAAAATCGGCTTTTTGGCTTGTCGACAAAAACTTTTGGGGGCAATATATGCAACATAACTTACTGAAACACGATATAAACCTCGTCGTCCGCCAGGTTTTTCTTTTCCGAAGCAGCTGGGTGCCCAACAATCGATATACCGGGACGAAGGAGTAGAAATCATCTGCCTGCGCTAATGGCAGCCCGAAAACGCCACCTTCTATAAAAGATATTTGCCATTGAGCACCTTTGCACCCGATGCCAACATATTGGCACAGCTTGACAAAACGTCGCACCCGCTGCCACAATGTGGTTATCGTTTTCTCGACAGGCACCCTGCCGAGCCCCCTCCACCCGCAAAAAATAAATATTGTCGCTCTGGCATGCAATTTGTGCTCAGCAACAATGGCCAAAGGGTACCGAGAATCATCAGTTGCGTTTGACGGTTTTGAAAAAAAATGAGATTTTCTTTATAAGGCTCCCAAAAGATTCAACCCAATCGAGGAGGACCTGAAAATGGCAAATGGCTTCAACTTTTCCCTAAAGCAAAAAATGCTCATCCCTCTTCCGGCCTCGGTGCTTATTTCCGCCTTACTGGCCCCCTTGGTTAAGCGGGAGCTGGACCGGCTTAGCGGCAGTTTCAAAGAGAACACAGCTACCGACAAACAGGGAGAGGTGGAGCGGGCCGTGGCTCGAGCCGGCCAGGATGCTATAGAGAAAGCCACGGTTTTTACCCGCCTGCCGGAGGTTTTAGGAGCCTACGCCATTGCCCATCAGGGCAACATCGATAACCCCGATGATCCTTAAGCCCAAGAAGCTCGGGAAATGCTGCGCCGGCAACTGGGAGAAGCGATGCATGGCTTCAGCGACGCCGCCGGCGCGCCCATGCAGTTGCATTTTCAACTGCCCAATGGCCGTAGCCTGGTACGGATGTGGCGGGAGCGGCAAATCCAGCGGGATGGCGCCTGGGTGGATATATCCGATGATATTTCCGTTTTTCGCCCCACGGTGATGGAGGTTAACCGCAGCGGACGGCCGGTTACCGGCATTGAAGTGGGCCGGGGCGGTTTTGTGGTCCGGGGGGTGACCCCCCTCCGTTCCCCCGATGGCCGCTTTTCCGGTTCAAGATTACCGTGACCAGCAGATCGTAGTCATGGTCTTTGCCAGCGATACCACGGCGGTGGAAGACAGCATACGTAACGTCTTTTTTATTCTGGGCGGCATGGGTATATGCGGTTGCAGCCGGGTCGCGAAGGCCCACCAGCAGCCTGCAAAACGGGTGACCAGGCAATCAGGACAAGGGGGCCACAATGAAAAGCATCGGCACCAAGCTTTTTTTGTTTATCGCGCTTTTCACGCTCTTTTTCAGCGCCTTTTTGCTGCAGCGCACCCACTCCTTGGCTAAGCGCCTGGTCGATGATACCGTCCATCAGCAGGCCGCCTTGGCCCTGCAGTTCAACCTCTCCATCCGCCGGTATGTGGATGAAAAAATCAGGCCGGTAATGTACCAATTGGTGGGCCAGGAAGAGTTCATCCCCGAAACCATGTCCACCTCCTATGTTTCCCGTTCCATTTTTGCCGACGTCAATGAGCATTTTCCCGAACTGATTCTCAAGTTTTCCGCCGAAGCCCCCCGCAACCCGCTTAACCAGGCCACCCCGGAAGAACTGGCGATAATCGATTACTTCAACCTTAACCCCGGGGCCGAATCATGGCAGGGCAGCGTGATATTAAACGATGCACATTATCTGGCCCAGTTCAAGCCCCGCCGTACCGAGGAAAACTGCCTCAACTGCCACGGCTCGCCGGAGGCCGCACCAGTCTCTCTGGTAGAGCGCTACGGGACCGAAGCCGGCTTTAACTGGCCTTTGGGAGAGGTGGTGGCCACCGATACCGTGGGGATTCCCATCGACGAAATCCGGGCCAAAATGTGGACCGCCATCGTGGGGGATCTGGTCATCCTGGTGTTTTCCCTGCTGCTACTGCTGGGGGGCGTTTTTTTGCTGGTCAGAAAACTGATCGGCAACCGACTGGCCTCCATTTCCGCCAACTTTGAAAAGGTCTGCCGGCAAGATGACGACAGCGTACAACTGCCCCGGCTGACGGAAAGCAGCCAGGATGAAATCGGCTCTTTGGCGCAGAGCTACAACCAACTGGCCGACAAACTGCACCGCTACCACCAGTCCATGCAGGAGCAACTGCAAGCGCGCACCGCCATGACCGAACAGTTGCGTCGGGAAATAACCGAGCGGATGGCGGCGGAAAAGGAGAAGCAGGAGATGGAAAGAAAGATCCTGCATGTCCAGAAACTGGAAAGCCTCGGTGTGCTGACCGGCGGTATTGCCCACGATTTCAATAACCTGTTGGTGCCCATTGTCGGCAATGCCGAACTGGCCAAAATGGTGCTGCCCCCGGATTCTCCAGCCCACAAACAGTTGGCCGACATCATCACCGCCTCCCAGCGGGCCAGCGAGCTCTGCCGGCAGATGCTGGCCTATTCCGGCCAGGGTAAGCTGGTTACCCAGCAGCTTGATTTGTCGGAAGTAGCCAGAGAGCAGGCTGAAATGCTGGCCGTCTCGGTGGATAAGAAGGCCAGGATCCACTATCAACTGGCAACCACCCCCCTGCCCATCGAGGGCGACGCCACCCAAATCCGGCAGGTGATTATGAACCTGATCACCAACGCCTCGGAGGCCCTTGAAGGCAACGAGGGAGACATCACCATCCGTACCGGCTCCCTGACCTGTGACCGCGAGTACTTTAAACAAAATTTCAACGAAGAACCACCTCCGGGCCAATACGTCTTCCTGGAGGTGGAGGATACCGGCTGCGGCATGGATGCGGAAACCGCCGGGCGGATTTTCGATCCCTTTTTCACCACCAAATTCACCGGCCGTGGCCTGGGGCTGGCCGCCGTTCTGGGTATTATCCGCGGCCACCATGGCGCCATCCGGGTCTACAGCGAGCCAGGCAAAGGAACGGTGATGAAGGTTCTCCTGCCCCTGGCCCAACCCAGCGACCAGGCGCCGGTGGCGGCAGCAGAACAGCCGGGCATCGACCCCGACTGGCGGGGCAGCGGCACCATCCTGCTGGTGGACGATGAAGAGATGGTACGCACCACCGGCGCCACCATTCTACGCGCCAAAGGTTTTGAAGTAATCACCGCCGGCGACGGTCGGGAAGCGGTGGACATTGTCGCACAACAGCCGGAACGGATAGAGTGCGTGGTGCTGGATATGAACATGCCGGTAATGGACGGCGCCGAGGCCTTTCAAGAACTGCGTAAAATCAGGCCAGATTTACCGGTCCTGCTGGCCAGCGGCTACAACGCCCAGGAGATCGTTCAGCGCTTCCACGGCGGCAAACTGGCGGGTTTTATCCAAAAGCCTTACCAGATCGAGCAACTGCTCGGCGCGCTGCAAAAGATCATGCAGCCGGCCGAAGCACCCCAGGCCCAGGAGGAAAAAACTAGATCATAGGTGTGAAGAAAGGCAGCGGCAAGGTTTTGCCCTTGACAGACCAGGTCGCTTTTTTTATAAAGACCCTTTCCGTTCACCATATTGGGGGATCGTCTAATGGTAGGACTGCAGACTCTGACTCTGCCTGTCGGGGTTCGAATCCCTGTCCCCCAGCCAAATAACAAAGGGTTGCGCCTGCCGCGCAGCCCTTTCTTTTTTTCGCAACCATTCACCAACGCCGCACCTGCAAGCGATAAGGAGGTTGCACCATGAAAATCTTTTTGGCCGGCGCCACCGGTTTTGTCGGCAGCGCCCTGATTCCTCGCCTGCTGCAGGAGAACCACCAGTTGCTGGTACTGGTGCGCCACCCCGATAAGGCCGACCGCCTGCCGGCCCCGGTCAAGGTGGTGGCCGGCGATCCCACCCGGCCGGGCCGGTGGCAGGAAGAGGCGGCATCGGCGGAGGTGATCATCAACCTGACCGGCGCCAGTGTCTTTACCCGCTGGACGGCCAAGGCCAAACAACAGATCATGGACAGCCGGGTCAACTCCACCAGGCATATAGTGGAGGCCATGCAGGGTGCCGCCAACCCCATGACCCTGATCAACACCAGCGCCGCCGGTTACTACGGCATCCATGATGATCAGCCGAAAACGGAAACATCCCCGCCGGGCCAAGACTTTCTCGCCCAGGTCTGCCGGGCCTGGGAAAGTGAGGCCTTGAAAGCCGCCGACCACGGTCATCGAGTTGCCATCGCCAGGCTGGCAGTGGTATTGGGCAGAGGCGGCGGCGCCCTGGCCCAAATGATTCCCCCGTTCAACCTGGGCCTGGGCGGCCGGCTGGGCAGTGGTAAGCAACCTTTTCCCTGGATCCACCTGGATGACCTGACTGCCATTTTCGCTTTTCTTTGCCACCACCGGGAAATTTCCGGGCCGGTCAACTGCGGCGCCCCGCAGATCATCAACAACGCCGAGTTCACCAAAGCCATGGGCCAAAGGCTGAAGCGGCCCACCCTGCTGGCAGTGCCGGGGTTTATGCTCCGCCTGGCCCTGGGCGAGATGAGTGCAGCCTTGCTGGGCGGCACCCGCATGGTACCTGAGGTACTGGAGCGACACGGTTTTGTCTTCCGTTTTCCCGAAATCGACCAGGCCCTGGCCGATCTACTGCCATGAACCATGACCGTTAACAGCAACTCTTAAGAGTCACCATGCCCCGTTTACTGCTTACCATTAACTGTTTATCACTGTTCCTCTTCGCCGTCGCCTGTGCCGACGTCAACCGACCATTAAGCGCCTCAGCTGCAACGGAATACAACAATCAACTCAATGTCAGCGGCAACGAAGTGCCGCCGGTGGAGGCAAACACCACAGTGGTGCAAGAGCGTCCATCATCGCCCAGGCTCTCGGTTGCCACCACTCAATCATATAACCCGGAATCTTGGACGGTGGTGGGGCAAGCGCGGGAATACCAGGTGCAGGGCCGGGAGTCACTGATGGAAATCGCCCGGGACCACGGCCTGGGCTACCTGGAGGTCACCAGAATAAATCCCGACCTGGACCCCTTTCTGCCCGGCGACGGCGCCAGGGTGCTGCTACCCACCGCCCGGGTGCTGCCGCAAATACCATCCGAGCCGGGCATGGTGCTGAACCTTCCGGAAAAGCGACTCTACTATTTTTACCGCCGAAACGATAACCGACTGGTAATTTCTTTCCCGGTGGGCATCGGCACCGCAGACCGGGGAACCCCCCTGGGAGACTTTAGCATCACCCAGAAACTGACCGACCCCAGTTGGACGGTGCCCGCCTCGGTAAGGGAACAACGCCCCCACCTGCCGGCCATCGTGCCGCCCGGGCCCGACAACCCCATGGGGGCTTATGCCCTGCAACTTTCCGGCGGCAGCTATTTTATCCATGGCACCAACCGACCCTGGTCCATCGGCCGGCGGGCAACCTTGGGCTGTGCCCGGCTGTACCCGGAAGATATCCCGGTACTGTTTCGCATGGCGGACAGGGGCACCCCGGTCAGGATTATTCACCAGCCGGTAAAGGTCGGGCGCCAGCAGGAAAAAATCTTTCTTGAGGTCCACCACGACCGGCACGACGGCATCAACTGGCGCGACTACTGGCGGGAAGCGGAACAAATTCTGAGCGAAAAAGGCTGGCTGAATTACGTTGAAAGCGGCAAGCCGGCGGAAGTCGCCAGGCAGGGCCTGGGTATTCCCGTCCTTGTCGGACGGCTGCCGGAAGCGGAATAGCGAGCAAGAACAAGCAAACCAAAAGGCGCTCAACCGGATGCAACCGGAAGAGCGCCTTGACTGAGCACTAATCACAACAGCGACTTACTTCATCTGCTGCAACTCAAAAGCCTTTTCCTGCCGATCCAGGCACTCTTCAGCCTTGAGCAGTGCCTTTTCGGCAATCTCCCGGGCGTTGGCGGAGCACTCCCGGGCCTTTGCGCTTTCTTCCCGCAGTTCCTTGGTTTCCGAACGCAGGTTATCGACATTGACGGAAATGTTGCCTACCCGGCGCTCCAGGGCTTCAACTTTGGTTTCCAGCTGATTAAACCGGGCTTCATCGACCGCATCCACCTGATTGGTGGCGCAGCCGGCGGCAAAAAGCAGCAGCAGCCCGCATGCCAAACCTAACGCTTTTTTCATAGTTTTTACCTCCATCCATAATTGAAATTTATGATGTTGTCCTCCAGGCGCGGCCCCCGCCGCGCCACTACTTTGGCAATAATCTCATAAAACACACCCAAAAATCAATTAAAATCGGGAAGTTTTTTGTTTCACAAGCTGCTTGAACAAAACGATGTTTATCCTGTATGTTGGCAAACTGCCGGAGGTGAGCTGTTTTTCATAAGCGGCCAAAAATTCCGGCCACACCCCCAAGAAACACTTTGCAAAACAGCATTAACCCCTAAAAGGGGACCACACAACAAGGAGATAATACCATGAAAAAAATAGCGGTTCTTCCCGGTGACGGTATCGGGCCGGAAGTGATGCGGGAGGCGATCAAGGTACTGGATGCCGCCCAGAGGCGTTTTGGCTTTTCTCTGAGTTACGAATACGCCGATGTCGGCGGCTGTGCCATAGACCACCACGGCCACGCCCTGCCCCAGGCCACCCTGGAGTTGTGCCGCAACAGCGACGCCATCCTCTTCGGGTCGGTGGGAGGGCCCAAGTGGGAAAGTCTACCGCCGGAACAGCAGCCGGAACGGGCCGCCCTGCTGCCCCTGCGTAAAACTTTCGGGCTGTTCTGCAACCTGCGACCGGCCAAAGTTTTCCCCTCGCTGGCCGGCGCCAGCCCGCTGCACCCGGATATTGTCGGTGAAGGATTCGACCTGCTGGTGGTCAGGGAACTCACCGGCGACATCTATTTCGGTCAACCCAAAGGGCGTGAGGGCAGCGGCCCCGAAGAAAAGGCTTACGACACCATGGTTTACACCCGCCGGGAAATCGAGCGCATCGCCCGCCGGGCCTTCGAGGCCGCCCGGCTGCGCCGCCACCTGGTCACCTCGGTGGACAAGGCCAACGTGCTTACCACCATGGTGCTGTGGCGCGAGGTGGTAAAGGAGGTGGCCGCCGACTACCCCGATGTCACCTTAAACCATATCTACGTGGACAACGCCGCCATGCAGTTGATCCGTAACCCGCACCAGTTCGACGTGCTGCTCTGCGGCAATATGTTCGGCGATATCATCTCCGACGAATGCGCCATGATGACCGGCTCCATGGGCCTGCTGGCCTCGGCCAGCCTCAATGAAGAAGGTTTCGGCCTCTACGAACCGGCCGGCGGCTCGGCCCCGGACATCGCCGGCCAGGGCATCGCCAACCCCATCGCCCAGATCCTCTCGGCGGCCATGATGCTGCGCTACAGCTTCCAGTTGGGCGAGGCCGCCGACGCCATCGAAAACGCGGTGGGCCGCACCCTGGCCGCCGGCACCTACACCATCGATGTGGCCATCGACAAAAGCCAGGCGGTGAACACCGAGGCCATGGGCAACGCCATCGCTGCCGCTTTGTAAACGTTCAGCAGCACCGCATCTTCGGGCGATCAGCCAGGCTTGCGTACCTGGGGTACGCGGCGCCCGGCTGCTTGCCCGAACCTGCGGCACTGCTGAACGTTTACCTTTCTTAGTTAGTCTTCACAAAATGGGACGTGGTATCCGGTAGCGGCAGGTTTGCCCGCCACTGCCGGATACCACGTCCCCCGTCCAGAATTTGCCGGACTACGACTTCGACTAGTCGGTAAGGGGGTTTATCGCCAGGCCTGTCAGGACTTTGGGGTAGAAGAAGGTGGATTTGTGGGGCATCACCAGGTTTTCGTCGGCCACCCGGCGGACCTGCTCCACTTTGGTGGGGTTCATCAGGAACAGCACCGGGGTGGCTTCCGTGCGGCCACCGGCTTCGGCGGCCAGCACGGCCTCCTTGACGGCCACGTCCAGGGCCTCGGCGGCGTTGCTGTAGTAATCGATGAGGTCGCCCTGCACGCAGCGGCTCTTGTCCAGGTCCGGCAGGCGGTCGATGATCAGGTCTGAAAGCACCACCACGTCGAGATCCCGCAAGGCCGGCGGCTGGTGGGCCGCTTCCCGGTCCATCACCCCATCTTTCAGGGTCAGCAGAAAGCTGCGATCCTCGCCGGGGTGATAAAAGCCGAAACAGGTGTTGCCGCCCTCCCCTTCCGCCATCCGGCCCAAGGTTTCGTCGAGCAGGCTCTCCCGGCCGCCGTTGGTAATTTCCCGCACCTCGAAACACTCCTGCAAGGCATGCAGCAAATCGGTGCTGGTTTTATAACCCGGCAGGCGCAACAGGCGATGGGTGGGCAGTACGCTCAGCCCCGGATCTTCCATGCCGCAAAGATACATCATGGTGTGGTTGGCCGGATCGGCCGGATCCAGCTGGCCCCGCCGCTCCCGCACCAGGGCCCGGTACTGCAGGGCGGTGGTGTAGCGATGATGGCCGTCGGCGATGTACAGTGCCTTGTCCTGGAATTTTTCCTGCACCGCCTGTAGTATGGCCGGGTCGGAGACCAGACGCAGCCGGTGCTCGCAACCATTATGGTCCAGCGCCCGGTACAGTGGTGGTTCGGTGCCGCCCTGCTCCAGCAGACGCATGATCTCGCCGGCCGGATCGGAGTACAGGGAGAAAATGGGGCTGAACTGGGCCTGGCAGGTATCCAGCAGACGCAGACGGTCTGAGGTCACCCCGGCAAAGGTTTTTTCATGGGGCTTGACCACCCCTTCGGCAAACTCCGCCAGTTGCACCCGGCCCAGGAAACCGCGCCGGGTAAGGGTTTGGCCGTCTGGGCGGCGATAGTCCACCTCGTAGATGTAAAAGGCCGGCCGCTCTTCCCTGAGCAGCACCGCTTCCCGCTGCCACTGTTGATAAAGCTCGGCGGCACCGGCATAACGCTGTTCGGTCATGCCTTCCCCCTTGACGTTTTTGCTCAAATCCAACCGGATCATGTTGTAGGGGTTGCGTTCCAACAAAGCCGCCTGGCCGCCGGCATCGATCACATCGTAGGGCGGGCTGACCACCTCTTCGATGTTGGGTGTTTTTTCCGGGTTATAACGCACGGCGCGAAAGGGGGCGATTACGGCCATCTCAACTGCTCCTTGACAAATAAATTATGCTGATAAATCGTGGTGTCGGTTGTTTTCTGTATTTTCAGGCCGACTTGGGTTATATAAAATTGTCGGCACAAAAAGAAAGAGCCATTCATATTCAAAAATCCGCCGCCTTGCAAGCGGTCTTTGGCGAAAAAGGGTAATCGTTATAGGTTAACACCCCTGGTTAACGGTTACGAAAAAGGAGAGATACGATGTACGAAGTATTTACCACCACCCACTTTTCCTCGGGCCATCACCTGCGCAACTATCCCGGCAACTGCGAAAAACCCCACGGCCACAACTGGAAGGTCAAGGTTATCATGCGGGCCGACGAGTTGGATGAACTGGGCATGGCCCTGGATTTCCGCGATCTTAAGGCAGCCTTGAAGGTGATCATCGACGATCTGGATCATCGTGATCTCAACGAGCATCCGGCCTTCCAGCAGGAAAATCCCTCCTCGGAAAATATCGCCCGCTATATTTTCGCCGAACTGAAAAAGAGTCTGAGCAGCGATCGCTACCGCCCCCACAAGGTAACGGTGCTGGAAACCGATGCCTGCGGGGTCAGTTATTCGGAAGAGTAATGGCAAAAGAAAACAAACCGGGCGGGATGGCAGCGGAGCCTGCAACCCCGCCCGATACGCTGCCCGGCACGCTGCCCGGCACGCTGATGGTCGCTGAAATTTTCTACAGCCTGCAGGGTGAATCCAGCCACGCCGGTTATCCGTGCATTTTCGTTCGCCTGGCCGGCTGCAACCTGCGCTGTGTCTATTGCGACGCCCGTTACACCTACGAAGAAGCCGGCACCTGCCGGACCATCGCCGAGGTGATGGCCGCCATTGCCGAGTTACCGCCGGTTTCCCGGGTGGAGATCACCGGCGGCGAGCCCCTGCTGCAGGAAGAGGTTTACTCCCTGCTGAACGCCCTGCTGGCCGACCAACGCCAAGTGCTGCTGGAAACCAACGGCACCATTTCCCTGGCCCGGGTACCGGCGGCGGTGCACTGCATCATGGATGTAAAATGCCCGGGCAGCGGCATGGCCGAACATCTTGACCGGGAAAACTTCCGGCGCCTTACCGACCGGGATGAGATCAAGTTTGTACTCAGTGACCGCCGCGACTACGACTGGGCTCGGAAGATCATCAACGAATACCAACTGGCGGACCACCCCCACCTGATTTTCTCACCCGTAACCAACCGCCTGCAGCCCAGTGAGCTGGCCGCCTGGCTGCTCGCCGACGCCCTGCCCGCCCGCCTGCAACTGCAACTCCACACCCAGCTCTGGCCCGGTTGCCTGCGGGGTAAATAATAAAGCTGTAAGTGGGCGATTACTGCCAGAAGACCCGCTGGCGGAAAAAGTCGATCAGGCCCTGGCGGCGGGCGGAGATGCGGAACTGCTCCGGAACCAGATCGGAGGTTTCGGCGGCGGTGATGGACATCTTGTATTCGATGTGGGGAGCGAAGCGGTTGTCCAGGTACCAGGCGTAAGTTAAGCCGAAGAGCAGGCCCGGGGGGGTGAAACCTTCCCTTCCGTTGACTACCCGGGTAAAGGTGACCGGCTCTCTGGACGCCCGGCACATGCGGGCCAGTTCCAGGTAGGTCACCAGTTCATCGGTGCTGAAAAATGAATGGCGCTCATCCTCCGGCCGCAGGGTCAGAGAAAAGATGTAGCCCACCGGCCGGCCGGCGGTGGTCACCGGGCTCTTTTCCTTGGCGGCGGCGTAATTGCCCAGCAAAGACTGGCCCAGGGCGACCAGGAAAGCGATTTCAAACTGGCGGCTGCCGGGGTTGATATCGGCCCGTACCCGGATCATGCGATCACCGGGCTCGTAAAAGGAGAAAACGTTGTCCCATTCCTGGCAGCGCCGCCACTGGTCCACCGGCACCAGTTGCAGACCGTCGGCATAATCCAGGTGGGTCGGCAGGATATCCTGGTGGCGCCAGAGGATTTCCGCCAGTACCGGCTGCCATTGCGGGGCAAGATCCAGTTGCGCCAGCCGCCGGCGCATTTGCCGCCAGCGGCCGTCGGGGGTTTGCTGCCGGGGATTGAGTAAAAGGGAGGTTTCCTGCCCGGCGGCCTCCTTTGCAGCCACCCCCTCTTGCTCACCGGCGCCCTGCAGCCCCCACAGCACCCGGATCGCCGTCGCCACCGCGGCCGGATCATGCTGCAACACCCGGCTGCCGTCGAAGTCGGACTGGGAGGCGATGGCCGCCTCGATGGGGCTGACCCCCAGTCGGCAGACCCGCTCCCGATCGAGATAAATGGGCACCTTGCCTTCGAGCGCGTAATTCTGCAGAATGCTGCCGGGGATTTCCCGCATGCCCACCACCAGCATCTGCGGGAAAAGACCGTTGATCCCACCCGGAATATTGCGATCATAGGCACGCAACAGATCCGACACGTGGTAGCGCCGATCACCTTCGCCGACCACCAGATCCGTTTCACCGGCCTGAACCCAGAGGTTGGCCAGCAGCACTTTCATGGCCCCCCGGTTTTGCCGTATCGCCGCCGCCAAACCGGGCACCTGAAGCACCGGGATGATGCTGGTAAACAAACTGCCGGGGGCAAAGAGGATAATATCGGCTTCGGCAATGGCGTCAAAAACCTCCGGCGGCACTTCCGGCCGGCTGGCAAACTCGACATACACCCGATCCACCGGGCAGCGGCGGCCGGCCTGGGCGGACTTGCTTTCACCGCTGACCAACACCCCGTTGTCGTAAAGGATTTTCAAGGTGGCCGGGGTGGTGGTGCAGGGCAAGACCGCTTCCGGCAAGGCCCCCAGCATATCGGCCAGGAAACGCAGACCGCCTAAGATCGCCGCCGGCGGCGGTGAAACCGGCTCCCGTCGGTCGTCGACCTGTGCCATGGCCGGCTGCTGGTAAATGGCGGCCACCAGCAGCAGGTTGCCCAGGCAATGGGCCCGCTGCCGCAAGGGTTGCAAGTGCTCATTATTGAAAATCTCCACCAGCAACCAGTACAGGGAACGCTCCATAAAAACCGGCAGGGTGGACAACTCCACCCCGCACTGGGCCAGCACCGCCTCCGGGTTGTCCGGCAGGCGGTTGAAGCGATGGTTGAACAACTGGTGCAACGCGGCCACCACCTCCAGGGCCTCGATCTCGGTCAGCTCATACTGCTTTTGCAGCTTTTCCCTGCTGACCGAAGAGAGCATCACATGGCGCAGATCACCCACCGCGATCAGGGGCAGGTCTTTAAGCAGTTCACCGGTTGAGCCGCCGTCATCGGTGACGCAAACCACCGAGCGAAGCCTGGGAAAAAGCTGCTTCACCCCGGCAAAGGGGGCCGCCGGCCAGCCGGGATGGCGGCTGTCGCCGCCGATGATATTGGACAAGCCGGTGCCGCCACCGAAAACCAGCACTTTGGCCTCGGCGCACGGCACCCGCTTCAAGGTTTCAGTCAACTCCGCCAGAGCGGCGGCGATCTCCGGGGGAGCGCTGGGCTGGCCGTTCAAGACCAGGGCCAGCAGCTTTTCCGCTCGGTCCTGGTACGGAAGCAGGTCCAGCGGATGAAAGGAAGCGGCTGCAAGCTGCGCCAACTGGCGCTCTATTGCCCTTTGGGGCGATTGCTCGTTCATCATCATCCAAGAAGGTGAACTTAAATCCCTGTAGCGGCCATCTGGCCCCGGACTATGGTTTCCGATTCCGCCAGAGCGGCCCGTTCCTCGTCCTGCAAGGGGAACTCGACAATCCGCTCCACCCCGCCGGTACCCAAGACCACCGGCACCCCCAGGAAGCACCCGGAAATGCCGAACTCCCCTTCCAGCCAGGCGGCGCAGGGCATCACCCGTTTGCTGTCGGTGATGATCGCCTCGGCCATCTCGACGGCCGCCAGCCCCGGGGTGTAAAAGGCGCTGCCGGTTTTCAGGTGATTGACGATCTCCGCCCCACCATGCTGGGTGCGCTTGACAATGCCGGCAATGGTTTCGGCATCCAGCAGATCGCTCACCGGCACCCCGGCCACATTGGCCAGCCGTACCAGGGGCAGCATATTGTCGCCATGGATCCCCATGACCATGGCGTTGACATCCCGCGGCGCCACCCCCAGGGCCTCGGCCAGGAAGGTCCGGTAGCGGGCGGAATCAAGCACCCCGGCCATCCCGATCACCCGCTGGCGGGGAAAACCGGACACCTTGTAGGCGGTATAGACCATGGCATCGATGGGGTTGGTTACCACGATCAGCACCGCGTTGGGGGAGAAGCTTGCCGCCTGTTCGGCACAGCTTTTAACGATCTCAACGTTTTTGGCCAGCAGATCATCCCGGCTCATCCCCGGCTTGCGGGCCAGGCCGGCGGTGATGATCACCACGTCGGAATCCACCGAATCACGGTAGTCATTACTGCCGATCACCCGGCGACTGAAACCATCCACCGGACCGGACTGGAGCAGATCCAGCGCCTTGCCCTGGGGGATTCCTTCCATTACGTCCAGCAACACAATATCGCCCAGGTTGCGGCTTAAGGCCCAGTGGGCGGCGGTGGCGCCGACATTGCCGGCCCCGATGATGGTTATTTTCGCTCGTCGCATGTGTTTTCTCCTTTTTTATGCCGTACAAAAGAAATATGGGTATCCAAATTATGCCCGTTGGGGGGTTGGCCGGTGGCGCGCTGGTGCTCATTCTCGGCGGACGTCCTGTCCGCCTCCGAGGCGGCCGCCCCCTCCCGGACGTCCATGTCCTCCGGGGGCGGCCGAACCCGCACCAGCACGCCACCGGCCAACCCGGGAACCCTCCCGCGAAGTTTTCACCCATGGGGTTTTACCTGTTTGCAACTTACTCCCTGAACAACTCCTCCGCCCGTTTCAGATCGGCCGGGGTGTCTACCTCGACTGAATCGTGCTCGGTGAGTACCACCTGGATGGTGTAACCGTACTCCAGTGCCCGCAGTTGTTCCAGCTTTTCAAAGTATTCCCACTCCCCTTCCGGCAGACCTACGAAGGTCAGCAGGAAGCCTTTTCGGTAGGCATAAAACCCCAGGTGCTTGTAATAGGTGGGGCTGCCGCCGTCGGGGTCGCGCTGATGCGGGATGGGGGAACGGGAAAAATACAAGGCCCGGCCGTGGCGGTCGAATACTGTTTTGACGTGGTTGGGGTCGTTGATCTCTTCGGGCCGGATGATCCGGTAGATCAGGGTGGCCATGGGCAGGGCCGGATCAGCCAGCAGGGGGCCGGCCACCTGCCCCACCACCGCCGGATCAAAAAGCGGCTGGTCGCCCTGGATATTGACCACCACATCATGCTCATCGATATCCATGATGGTGACCGCTTCGGCCAGGCGATCGGTACCCGAAACATGATCGCTGCGGGTCATCACCGCCTCGCCGCCGAAAGCGCGCACACAGTCGGCGATCCGCTGATCATCGGTGGCCACCGCCACCCGGGAGAGCATGGGCACCGCCTTGGCCCGCTCATAAACCCGCTGGATCATGGGTTTACCCTTGATCAACGCCAGGGGTTTACCCTCAAAACGGTTGGATTGGTAGCGGGCGGGAATCACCGCCACCACTTGGGGCTGTTTTTTATCTGCGGAATCCATTATTTTGTTCCTCTAACCTGCCGAGACTTTTCGTCAAATCAAATTATGAACCGGATCCAACCGTGACCAGCCAACTTGCCGTAACAGCAACCGACCCTTCCCGGCTGGACGAGGCCCGCCGACTGGCCGAAGCTTTGGGGCTGGTGCTGTACAACCCGGCCGACCGGGAAAATGACCCGCCATCCCCGCCATCTTTGTTACTGCAATTGACCCCGGAGCGCCTGGAGCTGCGCGCCACCGACCAATTGGCTCTCAAACCGGTGTACGTCGATTTCGCCAGTGAGCAGCTTAACTATCGCCGCCGCCGGGGAGGCGGGCGGCGGGAACAACTGGCCCGCGCTGTGGGGGTCAAGGGCAGCAGGGGCAGCAAACCGCCCACGGTGCTGGACGCCACCGCCGGATTGGGCCGGGACGCCTTTATCCTGGCCGCCTTGGGCTGCCGGGTACAGATGCTGGAACGCTCCCCCGCCGTCCATGCCCTGCTGGCCGACGGCCTGCACCGTGCCCTGGCCGATCCGGCCATCGCCGCCGTGATCGGGGAAAACCTGCAACTGCTGGCGGGCGATGCCCTGGCTTTTCTGCAACAATCACCGGCCCCGGTGGCTGATGTAATCTATCTGGATCCCATGTTCCCGGAACGCGGCAAAAGTGCCCTGGTCAAAAAGGAACTGCGCCTGCTGCGCCTGCTCGCCGGTGACGACCCCGACGCCGGGCAACTGCTGACCGCGGCCCTGCCCAAAGCCGGCCGCCGGGTGGTGGTCAAACGCCCCCGCCACGCCCCCAGCCTGCCCGGGCCGCCCCCAAGTTACTCCCTGCCAGGCAAAAGCAACCGCTTTGATGTCTATTTGATCAACAGTAAGCGTTAACCAAGGGAACCAACTTGCCGGTTACCGGCCTAACGGGCCGTAATCGTTCAGCAAGCCGCTTTCACCGCCTCAGCAATCTGTTCCAGGCGCTCGTCACTTAACTTGATCGGCACCGGGTAGACCAGCAGGCGGTCCATGATGGCCGCCGATTTGGGCAGGGCCTGGGGATCGTACTGCACTCGGCGGCGGCCGTCGGCTTCCTTGAAGGGCCAACCGCTTTTAGCCAGGGTTGAGCCGGCCAGCAGATGTTCCCACTTGGGGTAGTAGTGCCAGGTGTTATTGGCGAAATAGACCGCCCCGGCGCCGTTCGCCGCCAGGGTTTCGTTTACTTTCAGGGCAGCGGCGGCATCGGGCAGGAAAAAGGCCAGGAAAGAGGCGTTGTCGCCGTCGGGGTCCAGCACGGTGCGGAAGCTCACCCCCGGCAATTGGCTTACCACCTGGCGCAGGGCCGCCTTGTTGCGGCGCTGGGATTCGATGATGCCATCAAGCTTGGCCAGTTGGGCCAGGCCGATGGCCCCCTGCAGCTCCATCATCCGGTAGTTGAAGCCGATGAAGCTGCGCCCCTCGCCGCCCCGACCGCCGGGGTTGGGCACATGATCGTGGCCATGGTCCTGGTACTCGCTCATCCGTCGCCACAACGCTTCATCGTCGGTGACGATCATCCCCCCTTCGCCGGTGGTGATGGTCTTGACCGGGTCGAAGGAGAAGGTGCCGCAAAGACCAAACGAGCCACACTTGCGGCCATTGATGGCCGCTCCCGGCGCCTGGGCGGTGTCTTCCAGCACCGGGATGCCATGGCGGTCGGCGATGGCCATGATCTCTTCCATCCGGGCCGGAGCCCCCATCATGTGCACCGGGATGATGGCCCGGGTGCGGGGGGTGATTTTTTCTTCCAGATCGGCCGGGTCCAGGTTCAGGGTGTCGTCCACCTCGGCAAAGACCGGTACTGCCCCGACATCGAAGATGGCCTCCCAGGTGGCGACGAAGGTAAAACCCTGGGTAATCACCTCATCGCCGGGCCCCACCCCCATGGCCGCCAGGGCCACCTTGAGGGCGGCGGTGCCGGAGGTCACCGCCTGGGCGTGGCCAACCCCGCAGTAACGGGCAAACTCTTCTTCAAAGCGGCGCACCTTGTAGATACCGCGTCGCTCACTGGGGAACTCGTAGCGAAACAGCACTCCGGTATCCAGCACCTCGGCGATTTCCTTCTTCTCTTCGGCACCAAACACTTCGAAACCAGGCATTCTCTTCCTCCCAGGCTCTTTATCGGCTTACCGGCCACCAGCCGGCCTCGCCGGGATTAGCAGATTATACGGTTGCAGCAATCGACTACTCCCAGCCGACCAAAGCTTCTTCATAAATTGCCATCACCTCGTCATGGTTGGGCCGGCGGGGGTTGTTGGCCACGGGCCGGGCGACGGTGAGGGCGATTTTGGCCATCTCCGGGATATCTTCCCGGGGAATTCCCAACTCTTGCAGACTGCGGGGAATGCCGACATCCTGGTTCAGGTTCCAAACCGCTTCCACCGAGGCCTGGGCCGCTTCCCGTAAATTCAACTCCGAGGTATCCACCCCGAACATCTCGGCCAAAGTGGCAAAACGCTCCGGGGCGCCGATGAGGTTATAAGCCATGACATAGGGCAGCAGCACCGCATTGGCCAGACCGTGGGGAATCTGGTGCATACCACCCAAAGGGTAGGCCATGGCGTGCACCAGGCCGACGCCGGCGGTGGCCAGGGCCTTGCCCGCCAGCAGGCTGCCCATCAGCATGGCGCTGCGCGCCTCCAGGTTATCGCCGTGGGCGTAAGCCTTGCCCAGATTGCCGGCGATAAGATCAATGGCCTCCAGCGCGTACATGTCGGAGATGGTATGGGCCTGGGTGGAAACGTAGGCCTCCAGGGCGTGGGTCAGGGCGTCAATGCCGGTGGCGGCGGTGACCTGCGACGGCATGCTCAGGGTCAAAGCCGGGTCCAGAATGGCTGCCTCGGGATAGAGCGGGTCACCATTCATCCCGGCTTTGGAGCCGGTTTTTTCATTGATGAAAACGGCGGTGAAGGTCATCTCGGCCCCGGTGCCGGCGGTGGTAGGGATCATGATCTTGGGCACGCCGGCCTTGGCGATTTTCCCCAGCCCGATATAATCCTCGGCCTTGCCGCCGTTGGTCAGCAAAATGCTGACCGCCTTGGCCACATCCATGGCCGAGCCGCCGCCGACCCCCACCACGCAATCGCATTTTTTCTGTTTGGCCAGCTTGGCCCCAGCGTCGGCCAGTTTCAGGCCCGGCTCGGGAGCAACTTGATCATAGACGGTAAAAGGCACCTTTTGCCCTTTAAGCGAAGCGCCGACCTTTTCCAGCAAACCGGCCGCCGCTACCCCGGGGTCGATCACCAGCAAAACCCGGCTGCCTCCCAATTCCCGCACCATGGCGGCCAGATCGTTGATACTGTCCACCCCGAAGCGAATCCGGGTGGGCTGGGTGACGGTAAAATTGTTTTCGCGCATGTTCAAATCCTTAACCTGTAATGGGGAAATTGGTTTACAAAACAACCAACGGCTGGTTATCTGCAACAATGTTCACCGCCGAAGCGGCGGTGCAAGTCGCGAGTTTAACGTAGCTTCACTTGGATTACACGCAAAAGATGAAGATGGATATCAGCAAATCGGAAAAAAAACGTCAGGCCGCCCGGGTGGAAAAGATGGCCGGGGAACTGGCGGCACTTTCTCCCGGCGAGATCGGCAACCTGCCGGTTGACCAAGAGTTGCGGCGGGAAATTCTGGCCGCCGGCAAACTTAACGCCGGGGCCCGCAAGCGCCAGGTAAAATTCATCGCCAAAGAACTGCGCAATAACGAAGAAAATTACCGGCAACTGGCCGACCACCTGGCCCGACAAAAAGGCTCCAAGCTCAAGGAAAACGAGGAGTTTCACCAACTGGAACAATTGCGCCAGGCGATCATCAGCGAGGCCATCGCCGCCTATGAAGAGGCCCGGCAAGAAGAGATTCCCATGCCCGACAACTGGCCCAGCCCGGCCCTGGAGCATGCCGCCGCTTTGTTTCCCGAGCTTGATCCCAAGGAGTTTCGCCTTGCTGCCGCCCGCTACGCCCGCACCCGCAAAACCACCCACAGCCGGGAAATCTTCCGCGCCTTAAAAGGGCTGCAGGAGCGGCAAAAACTGCAGCAGGCACTGACAACGGAAGAAAAAGCGGCGCCGACCAGCGAACCACAGGATCAACCTTAAGCAGGAGGCAAGCAATGGATTATCGCAGCGGCACCTGCGGTCGCGTGTTCAGCGTCCGCTTCGATGAAGGGGATGATTTTCTCGCCGGCCTGGAAGAGGTTATCCGCCGGGAAGATATTCGCAGCGCCTGGTTCTGGGTAATCGGCGGGTTGCGCCAGGCGGCAGTGGTCACCGGCCCTAAAGAGCCGGTGATGCCCCCGGAACCGGTCTGGCGGGAATTTGACCAGGCCCGGGAAACCCTGGGCAGCGGCAGCATCTTTTGGGATGAAAACGATGACCCCAAAATCCATCTCCACGCGGCCCTGGGTCACCACGGCGACACCCTGACCGCCTGCGTCCGCAAAGGCACCAGAACCTATCTGGTGCTGGAGGTATGCATCATGGAGATCAACGGCATCAACGCCTCCCGCCCCTGGTACCCGGAGGGTGGTTTCAACCGGCTGACCTTTACCGGGTGAGCACTGTTTTTTTTATTGACATAGCCTGCCACCATTATCCAATATGACAATATTAAGGTAACTCGTGCGGGGCTACAGGTTGCTCCTTGGTCGCGGGTTTTGTTTTTTTCAGACACAACCACTGGAGGCAACTGCCATGGCAACCAAATCTTCCACCGCTCCGAAGACACCAAAGAAAACTTGCAAGAGCAGTAAAACCTGCCAGAAAAGCGCCGTCCCGGCCAGCGTGAGCCACGACTTCAGCCTGATGGCCCCGGACGCCGCCGAGGTTTGCCTGGTGGGTGATTTCAACAACTGGGAAAACGGCAAGGACAAGTTGCGCAAGTTGAAAAGCGGCCTGCACAAGAAAAGCAAAAAGCTCAAGCCCGGCCGCTATGAATACCGCTTTGTGGTCGACGGCCAGTGGCTCAATGACCCGGCCTGCGACCAGCGTTGCCCCAACCCCTTTGGCGGCGAAAACTCGGTACTGGAAATCCGCTAAAGGTCATATTGCAGGGCTCATAGCAATAAAAACCAGACGCCCCAACCGGCTCTTGCCGGTTGGGGCGCTAAAGTTTGTCTCTCCAGGAGAAAAACCACGTAAACGTTCAGCAGTGCCGCAGATTGCGGCAAGCGGACCGGCGCCGCGTACCCTGGTACGCAAGCCGGGCCGATCGCCGCAAGCTGCGGTGCTGCTGGACGTTTACGACGACTTTACTTCCAACAGCGGGCCTCCGGCCTTGACCGCATCCCCGACCTTGACGGAAATCTTCTCAACTTTACCGTCGATCTCGCTTTTGATGGGAGTCTGCATCTTCATGGCCTCCAGCACCAGCAGCTGATCGCCGGCCTTGACCTCATCGCCGGCCTTGACGCTGACTTCGCAGACGTTGGCCCCGAACGGCGCCCGGTAATCGCCGGCGGCGGCCAGTTCTTCGATTTCCTTTTTGGAAAGCTGCACTTCCTTGGCCGCTCCACCGCTGCTTTCGCTGACCTCCGGCTCGAACTCATAGCGCCGTTCGTGGTGATCCACGTTGAGATAGACGTGGGCCGTACCGGCTTCATCGTGCTGCATGGGACCGACCTCCACCACGTGTTCCTTGCCGTAGTGATCGCGGAATTTGAGCACCTCGCCCAGCTTGAAGCCGCCCCGGCGCAAGAAGATCGAGGGCGGCAGGGCATAGACCTTGCCGAATTTTTCTTCAAACTTGAAAAAGGCCACGGCGTCGTTGGGGTGCTGAAGATAGTTAACCAGTTGCTGCTCGGTGGGCTCGTAGCCCAGCTTTTCGGCCAGATCGCGGCGCTCCTGCTCGATATCCATATCGGCAATCTCGTCCATACCGCCTTCTTTTTCCAGAATCTCCCGCCAGTTGGCACCAAAGACCTTCTCGTAGATCCAGTCCGCCGGCTGGTAAAAGGGGAAGGGTCCGTACTTGCCCAGCAGCAGGTTTTTCAGGTCGCCGGAGGGGGTGGAGTAGCGGTCGCCGGCCTGGACGTTGGCCACCGCCGTGGTCCAGAGGATCTGGGAACCGGGGGTCACACTCCAGTAGTTGCCCAATTCCTTTTGCACCTTGGGCAACTCATCGTGGAGGATGGTCGGCATTTTGTTCAGAAAGCCGCCTTTGGTGGCCTGCTCGAAGCTGCTGCCGGCCGCCCCGCCGGGCAGCTTGTGGATCTGGACGGTGGGGTCGAACCCCTTGAACTGCGACTCGAAATACTCGTAGTACTGGCGCTCGTTTCGCAGGGCTTCCGAGGTGTCCACCACCGCCTCCTCATTGAGGCCGATGGCCTTGTAGCCGTATTCAGTGAGGGTGTTGACGGCGGTAAGGATGGAGGGCGGGCCGTAGAAGCCGGAAAAGGCGTGGTCGGAGGCATCGACGATCCTGGCCCCGGCCTGCACGGCGGCAGTGATCCGTCCCACGTCGTTGCCGTCGGTGTTGTGCCCGTGGTAGTGGATCACCAGGTCCGGGTATTTTTGCAAAATAGCGTTCACCAGATCACCGATCCGCTTGGGGGTGCCCAGGCCGCCGTGGTTTTTGATGCAGAGCACGATTTCTTGGCCGGTGACATCAAGGATCTCGCCGACTTTCTTAACGTAAAACTCATCGGTATGCTCCGGGCCGGTGGAAAAGCAAACCGCCGGTTCCAGGATCTTGCCCGCCTTCTGCACTTCCTCGAAAACCGCCACCATGTTGGGAACATGGTTGAGGAAATCGAACACCCGCCAGACATCCACGTATTTGGCGTATTCGCGGACCACCATGCGGATCACGTTCTGCGGGTAGGGCCGATAGCCGAAGAGGTTGATCCCGCGGCAGAGGGTCTGGAACATGGTTTTAGGCATTTTCTCCCGCAGCAGTTGCAGCTTGAGAAAGGGATCCACCTGCTTGCGCAGCATATCGACATGGATTGAGGCCCCGCCGGTGATCTCCAGGGAAAAATACCCCGCCGCTTCCCGGGCCGGGGCGGCCAACAAGTCGGTGTGCAGCAAAATCCGGTTCTTGTAATCGGACTGGGACAAATCGCGGGCGGTGTTGGTCACATAGTAACCATCCGCCTTGCGCAGGGTCTCAATCGCCTCGCCGGGACTCATGCCGTGGACAATACGTTCCATGTCTATCTCCTTATCAGCTTTGCCGCTCCGGCGCATTCACCGAACCCGGCGTATTTTCTTATCGTTTTAGAAGGTACTGCGTCAAAAAAACCAACCCCGCACCGAAGGCATGTAAACGAACAGCCGTGCCGCAAGCTGCGGTGCTGCTGGACGTTTACACAGCGTAGGGGTTTTGTTGGCGATAGTGTATTTCGGCAATCAAATGCGCCAGCTTGTTGCCCTCCGAGGTGAAATCCTCGTACTCCAGCAGATAATCGTGGGTATCCAAAAAGGAGGTATTGAAATCCCCGCCTTTGAAATCCGGGTCGTCAATTACTCGCAAGTAAAAAGGAATGGTGGTCTTGGGGCCGACGATGACGAAGTTGTTTAGGCAGCGCCGCAGCCGATCCACCGTTTCGTTCCAGGAAAAGCCGTGCACGGTCAGTTTCACCAGCAGGGAGTCATAAACCTCGGGGATGGTGTAACCCTGGTAGGCGAAACCATCCAGCCGCACCCCGTAGCCGCCCGGCGAACGATAAACGGAAACGGTCTTGCCGCCCTCGGGCATGAAGTTGTTCTGGGGGTCTTCGGCATTGATCCGCACCTCGATGGCGTAACCCCGAATCTGCACGTCATCCTGGGCAAAAGCCAGCTTTTTGCCCAGGGCCAGCTTGATCTGGGTGCGGACGATGTCGATCCCGGTGACCATCTCGGTAACCGTGTGCTCCACCTGGACCCGGGTGTTGATCTCCATGAAATAGAAGTTGTAATTCTTGTCCACCAGGAACTCCACGGTGCCGGCGTTGAAATACTTGGCGGCCTTGGCGGCCTGTACCGCAGTTTCACAGATCTTGTCCACCAGGGCCTGATCGGGGATCAGCGAGGGGGCGATCTCGATCAGTTTCTGGTTACGGCGTTGGATGGAGCAGTCCCGGGAGCCCAGGTGCACCGTGGTGCCCTCCTTGTCGGCAATCACCTGGACCTCGATATGCTTGGGGTTTTCCACCAGTTTTTCCAAGAATACCGCATCGTTGGCAAAAGCCGCCTTGGCCTCGGCCCGGGCCACCGGGATTTCGGCCTTGAGCTGCTTTTCGTCGTCGATGCGCCGGATGCCGCGACCGCCGCCGCCGGCAGTGGCCTTGAGCATCACCGGGTAGCCGTGGGTGTTGCAAAATTCAACGGCCTCGGCCAATCCAGCCTCGCCCGGGGCCAGGCTGGGGGTGCCGGGCACCAGGGGAATACCGGCCTCCTGCATGATCTTGCGGGCGGTTACCTTATCGCCCAAGGCCTGGATGACGTTGGAGGGCGGGCCGATGAAGATGATTCCGTTATCCTCGCAGGCCTTGGCAAAATCGGGGTTTTCGGCCAAAAAGCCGTAGCCGGGGTGGATGGCGCAAGCGCCGGTTTTCTTGGCCGCCTGGATCACCTTATCAATGTTAAGATAATCACTGCGAGGACCGTCTCCCAGCCAGACCGCTTCGTCGGCGGTGCGGATATGCAGCGCCTCGTTGTCCGGGGTTTCGTAAACGGCCACGGCGGTATGGCCCAGTTCCTGGATGGCACGGATCAGCCGCAGGGCGATCTCGCCTCGGTTAGCGACAAGGATTTTCTTTTTCAAGGCACACCTCTCTGGCTAAGAATTTATCTTAATCCTGGTAAAGCGGTTTATTGATGGGGCGGGAAAAGGGTCCGAAACTCGAAAATTGACCGCAAAAAAGGGGACCACCAAGCCACGCGGTGGTCCCCTTTATGGACCCTTACAGAACACGCTAAAAACGCTATCTACCATAGATTGAGATCACGGGCAAGGGGTGCAGGTGCTTTTTCACTCGCCGGCCAGGGTCTTGAGGGCGGCGCGGGCAGCGGCCTGTTCCGCCTCTTTTTTGCTGCGGGCCTTACCTTGCCCCATTACCCGCCCCCGGAATTCAACCTCCACCGTGAAACGTTTATCGTGGGCCGGACCCTCTTCCGCCACCAGCCGGTAACCGGGGGCCTGGCCATGGCGTTCCTGCAAAACTTCCTGCAGGGCGGTCTTGGCGTCATTTTCCTCGAAATCATCCTGGTCGGTCACCCAGGGGGCAAAAAGCTCAGCGGCTAAATCCAGGACGGCCCGGCAGCCGCCATCCAGGTAGACCGCCCCCAACAAGGCCTCGAAGGCATCGGCCAGAATCGAGGGCTTGTCGCGGCCGCCGCTTTGGGCCTCGCCCCGGCCCAGTAACAGCAGCTCATCCAGCCCCGTCCGCCGGGCCATCCGGGCCAAGTGGGCCTCGTTGACCAGGGCGGCCCGGCGGCGGGAGAGCTCTCCCTCGCGCATCTTCGGATGGCGGCGGTAAAGCAGTTCGCCCACGGCCAGATCCAACACCGCATCGCCCAAAAACTCCAGGCGCTCATTGTGGGGCCGGCCCCGCCCGCCGCCCTCGGCGGTGAATGAACGGTGGGTAAGGGCCTGGCGCAGCAGTTGCGGGTCGTGAAAACAATAGCCCAGACGCTGGGACCATTTTATGAGTTGCGCATTTGTTGCCATAAATCTCTTGTCAAATCAGTCCAGGCTGTTTATGTTTGCCGTTTACCAAGTCGGCGGCGTAGCCAAGTGGTAAGGCAGTGGTCTGCAAAACCATTATTCACCGGTTCAAATCCGGTCGCCGCCTCCAGCACATTATCAGGGGGGTGCCGTTTCGCGGCAGCCCCCTTTTTTTTGCCAATCCACTATAGCAACCACAGCAGCAACCACAGCGGAGCACCGGCAAAACATGAAAATCCAGCAACAATCCCTGGAAGAAAGAATCGAAGAGGCCCTGCTGAGCGGCCAGTCGCGACGCCAGATCATTGAGCGCTTCAAGGATGAGGAAGACCCCCAAAAGCTGCTCTTCCACGTCAACAATATCTCGCATCCGGCGATTCGCGGCCGCTACGTTTACCTCAACCTGCTGCTGGGCCTGATTCTGCTGTTTGTCACCAGCAAGAAACTGCTGACCATCGTCCAATTCGGGGCCATTGATCTTTTTTTCTTCATGTCTCTGGTGCCGGTGGTGATCAACTTTTACCTGCTCCGGGAGATACTCCGTTTTCGCCGGATCGGCTACCACTTTCTCCTGGTGCTGGCCCCTCTTTCCCTGCTGCTGCCGGAAAATCGCCTTTATCCGGAATTCCCCCTGATCATTATCATGACCGCCCTCACCGGCTTTCTTTTTCTGAAGATGTTTCCGCGCCGGGAGTTGATCAAAACCCTGGAAAAGTGATAACCTGACCCCACACCGGTTTTTTTTTACCGTGCAAGCGCGGCCGGGCCGGGACCTTAGCTTACAACCTTTCTCCCCACCCCCAACCTGCGGAGCAAGTCACCATGGGCAACAAAAACGATGTGCACAATATCGCCCCGGAGACGGTGCTGGATTTCCTGCGCCACACCCTACCCTTCAACGAATTGGACGACGCCAGCCTGCGGCAGCTGGCCAAGCACTGCATCATCGATTTTATCCCCAAGGGTACGCTGATCTTCCGCCAGGGAGAAACCGAGGTCGAGCATTTTTACCTGATTCAGAAGGGCGGCGTTAAAATTTACCTGGAGGACGACCAGGGCGAGGTGACCCTCAAGGATTTTCGCGGCGAAGGAGAATACTTCGGGGCCCTGCCCATTATCCGCAACACCCGCGCCAATCTCAACGTGGAAACGGTGGAAGACACCTTCTGCTTTCTCTTTACAAAAGATGCCTTCCGCCAGTTGCTGGACTCCTCCCCCCGGGTCAGCCAGTATTTTCTGCGCAGCCTGTCGGAGAAAATGATCAACACCGCCTATGCCGAACTGCGCCACCACCGGGTTACTCCCCGCACTGAAAGCGCCCTGTTTCTTTTTTCCTCCCAGGTGGGCAGCAGCATCAAGGGCGAACCCAAGACCATCGCCGCCAACGAATCGGTACGCCGGGCCGCCGGCCGGATGGCCGAGTTGCAGATCGGCTCCCTGCTGGTCACCAACCAGGCCGAAGAGATCATCGGCATTGTCACCGACAAGGACCTGCGCACCAAAGTGGTGGCCGCCGGGCTGGATTACCAGACCCCGGTGGAACAGATCATGACCTCGCCAGTGCAGACCATCCCCGCCCATGCCGTCTGCTTCGATGCCATGCTGCGGATGATGCGCCGTCGCATTCACCATCTGGCGGTCGAGAAACAGGACAAAATTGTCGGCATGGTCACCACCCACGACATCATGCTGCTGCAGGGCACCTCGCCGCTCTACCTGTTCCGGGAAATTTTGGCCCAGCGCACCCTGGCGGGGCTGCACCCGCTGGCTCGCAAGGTGCCCTCGGTGGTTCGCACCCTGATCGAGGAAGGGGCCAAGGCCAACAACATCACCAAAATGATCACGGTGCTCAACGACCATATCCTGGAGCGGCTGCTGACCCTGATCATCAAGGAACTGGGGCCGCCGCCGATACCTTTTTGCTGGTTGTTGATGGGCAGCGAGGGCCGCAGCGAACAGACCTTCAAAACCGACCAGGACAACGCCCTGATCTATGCCTGGCCGGACAACGAGCAGAAGGCCGCCGAGGCCGAAGAATATTTCAAGATGTTAAGCGAGGTGGCCATCGACAACCTGGTCAAATGCGGCTACCCCCTCTGCCCCGGCGAGATGATGGCCTCCAACCCCAAGTGGCGGATGTCCGCCCCGGATTGGCGGAAGTGTTTCGACAACTGGATCATGACCCCGGAGCCCAAGGAGGTGATGCACTCCACCATCTTCTTCGATTTTCGCCCCGGTTACGGCAACTTCAGTCTGGCGGACAAACTGCGGCACCACCTTTCTGCCACCATCCCCAAGCAGGAGCTGTTTCTCTACCACCTGGCCCAGAACGCCCTGGAGGCCCGGCCGCCGCTTTCTTTTTTCCGCAACCTCATCGTGGAAAAAGACGGGGAACACCGCAACACCCTGGATCTGAAAACCAAGGGGTTGGTGCCCTTTGTCGATTTCGCCCGCCTCTTTGCCTTGAAACACGGGATCACCGAAAGCAACACCCTGGTGCGCCTGCAGTTGCTCAACGAGGGGGGGCACCTGACCGACGACATGTACAAGGAAACGGTCAAGGCCTACGAGTTTCTCATGCAGTTGCGCCTGGTCCACCAATTGTACATGATGGAAAACGATCAGGAGCCCAATAACCACATCAACCCCGCCAACCTTTCCGATCTGGAGAAACAGACCCTTAAGGAATCCTTCGAGGTGGTGCGGCGCCTGCAGAGCCATATCAAGGCGGAATTCCGCCTTAGCGAAAGGTAAACGAACAGCCGCACCGCATCTTGCGGCGATCGGCCCGGCTTGCGTACCTGGGGTACGCAAGCCGGGCCGCTTGCCACAACCTGCGGCACGGCTGTTCGTTTACCCCGGGTGCGGGCTGAATACATTTTATTTTCAAAGATAAGAGCGGTCGAAGAGTCCGATGTTTAAAAAATTGCTGCGCCGCTTTGGCCTGGTTCCGCCGGCCCACCCGCTTTTTGCCGACAACTGGTATTATTTCCGCCGGCTCGACCAGAATCGTCCCTTAAGCGACTACGAGTTCGTGGTTTTCGACACCGAGCTCACCGGCCTGAATCGCCAGCGGGATGAAATCGTTTCCATCGGGGCGGTGAAAATCCGCAACCTGCAGATCCTGGTGGGTGAAACCTTCCACGTCTACATCAAGCCCTCCCGCGCCCTACCCAAGGACAGCACCCTGATCCACCGCATCACCCCCCAGCAAATCGAACAGGCCCCGCAACTGGCGACCGTGCTGCCGGATTTCATCTCCTTTTGCGGCCAGGCCCTGCTGGTTGGCCACTACGTCGGCCTGGACGTGGCCTTTCTCAACCGGGCCTGCCGCCGCCACTACGGAGCCGTGGTTTCCAACCCATGCCTGGACACCATGCGCCTGGCTCAGACCTATACCGAAATGCAATGGCAACAGTATCACGACCGCTTTCGCATGGACGCAACCTACAGCCTCGCCGGCCTGAGCCAGGAATACAACCTGCCCGACTTCACCTTGCACGACGCCTACGAAGACGCCCTGCAAACCGCCTATTTGTTTGTGTTCTTGATCAAAAAAATGCGCGCCAAGGGCATCGTCACCCTCAAGGATATCTTCAGCGCCGGCCAGGCATGGCGCAACCTGTTTTAGTATCACAAAGTAACACCAAAAAAGCGACAAAATTTCAGGTTGCATTTTTGTAGGGCTTTGCTTAAAGTGCTCTGCTGTTCTGGTTCCGGTACATGAAATAAAAAAATGGGCAGGTTACGAAATGGGGGTTTCGTTACCTGTCCGCCAAACTGCAGACGAAGGAGAGTAAGGCAATGACTAAAGATTTATCAATGTACTGGAAGAAGAACCTTACCTACATGGTGATTCTCCTCACCATTTGGGGCGTGGTATCCTACGGCTTCGGCATTTTCTTTGTCGAACAGCTGAACAACTTTTACCTGGGCGGCTTTCCCCTGGGGTTCTGGTTTGCCCAACAGGGCGCCATCTACGTTTTTGTGGTCCTGATCTTCGTCTATTATTTCCTGATGCAGAAACTGGACCGGGAGTTTGACGTCAACGAATAAGCTCCTTTTCGTTCTTTAGCAGGCTCAAGCAGCCTCGTCGTATCTCAAGATAACAATCAGCCAGCGATTCGCCGGGATTTTGACCTGCGGCCTTTCCCGTCACCGGTAAGTTGGGCCAAAAAACCGTGCCCGGCGGGCATACCTGCGACAGCTGGCAAAAAAAGACAAAAGTCATCAACGTTGACTGTCGGCGACCCGGCCCGCGGCCGTCCCGACCATAACCGAGAGGAGAAAACACCATGTCGATTCTGGCCTGGACTTACATTATGGTCTTTCTGACCTTCAGTCTTTACCTGAGCATTGCCTGGATTGCCCGGGTAAAAACCACCAAGGGCTTCTACGTGGCCGGCGGCGGCGTATCACCGCTGGCCAACGGGATGGCCACCGCCGCCGACTGGATGAGCGCCGCCTCCTTTATCTCCATGGCGGGCATGATCTCGTTCATGGGTTACGGCGGTTCCATCTACCTGTTGGGCTGGACCGGCGGCTACGTGTTGCTGGCCCTGTTTCTGGCCCCCTACCTGCGCAAGTTCGGTAAATTCACCGTGCCCGACTTCGTCGGCGACCGCTACTACTCCGATACCGCCCGGCTGGTGGCCTTGATTTGCGCCATCTTCGTCTCTCTTACTTACGTAGCCGGCCAGATGCGGGGCGTGGGCATCGTCTTCAGCCGCTTCCTGGAGGTTGACGTTAATACCGGCGTCATGATCGGTATGGCCATCGTCTTCTTCTACGCCGCCCTGGGCGGCATGAAGGGCATCACCTATACCCAGGTGGCCCAGTACGTGGTACTGATCTTCGCCTACGTCATTACCGGCGTGGCCATTTCGGTGATGATCACCGGTCACTTCATTCCCCAGATCGGTTTCGGCTCGGTGATCACCTCCGGCCCCGACACCGGCCGCTACCTGCTGGAAACCATCGACGCCCTGCACCGCGACCTGGGCTTCGCGGAATACACCCAGGCCTTCGGCCCCGGCAGCAAGGGCATGCTGGATGTCTTCTGCATCACCCTGGCCCTGATGGTGGGCACCGCCGGTCTGCCCCACGTCATCATCCGTTTCTACACCGTACCCAGCGTACGCGGCGCCCGGATTTCCGCCGGTTACGCCCTGCTGTTCATCGCCATCCTCTACACCACCGCTCCGGCCGTGGCTTCTTTCGCTCGTTACAACATGATCAACACCCTGCATGAAACGCCCTACAGCGAAGCGCCTTCCTGGGTGCGGAACTGGGAGCAGACCGGGCTGATCGCCTGGGTAGACAAGACCGGCGACGGCATCATGCATTACGCCCCGGGCGATGCCTTTCAAGGGCGGCCCAGCTTCACCGGTGAAACCGGCGAATTCGGCCAGCGCCTGGTCAGCAACCCGGTTACCGACAACGCCAACGAGATCTTCATCGACCGCGACATCATGGTATTGGCCAACCCGGAGATTGCCAACCTGCCCGCCTGGATCATCGCCCTGGTGGCCGCCGGCGGTCTGGCGGCAGCGCTTAGTACCGCCTCCGGCCTGCTGATCGTGGTGTCGTCATCGATCTCCCACGATCTCTATTACCGCATGATCAACCGCCAGGCCACCGAGGCCCAGCGCTTGCTGGTGGGCCGGGTGATGATCGGCGTGGCGGTATTGATCGCCGGTTATTTCGGTATCAACCCACCAGGATTCGTGGCCCAGGTGGTGGCCTTCGCCTTCGGCCTCGC
This sequence comes from Desulfurivibrio alkaliphilus AHT 2, assembly GCF_000092205.1. Taxonomy (GTDB): domain Bacteria; phylum Desulfobacterota; class Desulfobulbia; order Desulfobulbales; family Desulfurivibrionaceae; genus Desulfurivibrio; species Desulfurivibrio alkaliphilus. The sequence goes on from NC_014216.1 coordinate 1,152,220, forward strand.
CGCCTCGTCGTTCTTCCCCATCATCGTGCTGGGGATCTTCGACAAACGGACCAACCGTGAAGGTTGTATTACCGGCATGATACTGGGGATGGGCTTCACCTTCCTCTACATCATCCACGTCAACTTCATGGGCGCCGACCCGTGGTTTATGGGGATCAGCGCCGAAGGCATCGGCGCGGTGGGCATGCTTATCAACTTTATCGCCGCCATTGTGGTTTCGCGGCTTACTCCGCCGCCGCCTCAGGAAGTACAGGAGATGGTGGACAACATCCGCTATCCGCGGGGCGCCAGCAGCGCCTACGAAGACCACTAAAGTTACAGCAGCACCGCATCTTGCGGCGATCAGCCCGGCTTGCGTACCTGGTGTACGCGGCGCCGGGCTGCTTGCCGCAACCTGCGGCACTGCTGCAACTTTAGTTTTTGTTGCACCCTTTTTTTGAGGGGACGTTGCCTGGTGGCACGTCCCCTCTTTTTTTGCACTTTTTCATTTCATGGCGGGCAATTTTAAATTCTTCTGGGGGCTGGGTGAGGGGCGCAAAACCCGGTGGCACAACCAACAACCCTGACTAATCCCTGCTTGGGTTGCCGTTTCCTGTTTGCGGTTTGGCCAAACCACGCTATAATTTTGCCATGAAACGGATCTTGGTGGTCGATGACGAGCTGAGCATGCGGGAGTTTTTGAAGATCCTGCTGGAAGAGGAAGGTTATGCGGTCAGTTGCGCCGACGGCGGAACTGCGGCTCTGGAGCTGCTGGCCAGGGAGGATTATGACCTGTTGATCTCCGATATCCGTATGCCCCCGCCCAATGGGCTGGAACTTTTGGTCCGGGCCAAGGAAATCAAACCCGAACTGCCGGTGGTGCTGGTCACCGCCTTTGCCTCGCCGGACGATGCGGTAAGCGCCATGAAGAGCGGGGCTTACGATTACATCACCAAGCCTTTCAAGGTGGACGAAATCAAAGATATCGTCGGCACCGCCTTGAGCAGCCCGCAACCTCTCCCGGCCAAGCCCGGGGAGAGCGAAGTTGCGGCCACCAACGAATTCGAAGGGATCATCGGTGGCAGCCCGGAGATGCGCAAAATCTACGATATCATTTCCCGGGTAGCTCCCACCCGGGCCAATGTGCTTATTCAGGGCGAGTCCGGCACCGGCAAAGAGTTGGTGGCCCGGGCCATTCACCGTTTAAGCCCGGCTTCCGGCCACGAATTCGTTCCCATCGTCTGCAGCGCGATTCCGGAAAGCCTGTTTGAAAGCGAGGTTTTCGGTCACACCAAAGGCGCCTTCACCGGGGCTGCCAGCAGCCGGGCCGGTCTCTTTGAGCAGGCCAACCAGGGCACCGCCTTTCTCGATGAAATCGGGGAGTTGACCCCGATTATCCAAACCAAGCTGCTGCGGGTGCTGCAGGAGCGGGAAATCAAACGGGTGGGGGCGACGGAAAGCACACGCATCCAGATCCGGGTAATCTCGGCCACCAACAAGGACCTGGAGGAAGAGGTGATGGCCGGCCGTTTCCGGGAAGATCTTTTTTACCGGCTGGCGGTGGTGCCCATCCGGGTCCCGCCGCTCAGGGAACGCAAGGGAGATGTGCCGCTGCTGGTGGATCATTTCCTGGCCAAGTATGCCCGCCTGTTCAACAAGGATATCCACCGGATCTCTTCCTACGCCATGGAGGTGCTGCTGGACTATGATTTCCCCGGCAATGTCCGGGAGCTGGAGAACATTATCGAGCGCGGGGTGGCCATGGAAAACTCCCAGATCATCCTGCCGGAAAGCCTGACCCTGTCGGGACATCGCCGTAGCCGAGAGCCGGAACCCGCTGGCGGAACCGTCGACGACAAGCGCCAGGAAATTGCCGAAGAGGTGTTCAGTCGCGGCCTGGAGCCCACCCTGGCCGATTTGGAGCGGGAGATGATCGTCAACGCCCTGGAAAAAGCCGGCAACTCCAAAACCCGGGCCGCCGAGCTGCTGCGCACCAGTTTTCGCTCCCTGCGTTACAAGATCAAAAAATACGGCATCGATAACGGCCGGTCATGAAGAGGCAGTCCGCCCCCCAGGCAAGTGCCCCCGCCAGGAGCAATCACGGCGGCGCCCCTCCTCTCTCCCCAGGGGAATTGCCGCCGCCCGCTGTCGAACCGGCAACGCCAAACCAGTTACTGAAAAAACAGCTGGCCTGGTACTTTCTGTTCCGGGTCACCTTCCTTACCCTGATCCTCGGGATCACCGCCGTCCTGGAGGCCCGGGGGCACCGGTTGACCACCGACCTTTATCATTACCCCCTGCTGTTCATCGCCGGGGTTTACCTGTTCACCATCCTCTCCGCCACCCTGCTGACCCGGCTGAAAAAGCTGCAAGGCTTCGCCCTGCTGCAGATCATCATCGACATCCTGCTGATTTCCTGCCTGGTCCTCTTTTCCGGCAGCAGCCAATCACTGTTCACGGTGGTTTATTTCCTGCCCATTATCGTCGCCGCCTTCATGCTCTTTAAGCGCAGCGCCCTGCTGATGGCCTCCCTCTCCACCTTTGCTTACGGCTTTCTGCTGTTGCTTGAGTACATCCGCTATGATTTCAACCTGCTGAGCATCGGGCCCCGGGCCGAAGTCAGCCTGGAACGGCTGCTCAACCTGTTTGCCATCAACGGCCTTTCCTTTTTCCTGGTCGCGGCCCTGGCCGGCACCCTGGCCGGACGCCTGTACCGCACCGAAGCGGCCCTGTCCCGGACCGCCTCCCATTATGACCGCTTAAGCAGCCTTTACAAACAGATCTTCGACGACATCACCACCGGCATTATCACCGTCGACAGCCAGGGACGGATCACTTCCTGCAACCGGGCGGCGGAGGGTATCAGCGGCTGGCCGGCGGAGGAGATCCGCGGTCGCCGGGTGGAGGAAATCATGCCGGAAATCCAGGCCGGGCGGGAGCCGGGCACCAGAGGGCGGGCGGAAAGTGAGCTGACGCGAAAAAGCGGCGAGAAAATCCCGGTGGGCTACTCCTGGAGCCGCCTGTATGGCACCAAGCGGGAAGAAAATGGCGGCGCCATTCTTTCCCTGCAGGATCTCAGCCTGATCCGGGACATGGAAGCCCGGGTCCGGCAAAGCGAGAAGATGGCGGCAGTGGGGGAAATGGCCGCCGGGGTGGCCCATGAGTTTCGCAATCCGCTGGCCGCCATTTCCGGCTCTACCCAACTGCTGGCCCAGCGCCTGCAAAAACAGCCCGGCCAGGAAAAGCTGTTGGCCATCATCACCCGGGAATGCGACCGCCTGGAAGCGGCGATCAAAAATTTTCTGCTCTTCTGCCGGCCGGCCACCCCCCGCAAACAATGGGTGAACCTGTATGAGTTATGGGAGGAATGCATAGGACTGATCCGGCAGACTCCGGACTGCACCGAACGGCACCGCCTGGTGGGCAAAATGCCCCCTGACCTGGAAGTCTGGGCCGACCGGGAACAACTGCGCCAGGTATTGCTCAACCTGGTCAGCAACGCCTGCCAGGCCATGCCCGAGGGCGGGGAATTAAGCTGCACCGCTGAAAACTTCCAGTCTGAGAATGAAAGCGGAGTTCGCATCCGCCTGCAAGACCAGGGCAAAGGTATCTCCCCGGAAGATCGAGAGCGGATTTTCAACCCCTACTTCACCACCCGCCAGGAAGGCACCGGCCTTGGCCTGGCCATCGTCCACCAGATCATCGCCGGCCACGGCGGCCGCATCAGGGTAGCCAGCAGCCTCGGCCAGGGCACCACCTTCACCGTCGAATTAACGCATTAACAGCGTAAGCGTTCAGCAGCACCGCATCTCCGGGCGATCAGCCAGGCTCACGTACAGGGGGTACGCTGCGCCTGGCTACTTGCCCGAACCTGCGGCACGGCTGTTCGCTTACGGCCAGTTAGACCGGCAGTTTAGCGGGGCTGGGTAAGCATCCAGAAACGCAGGGCGGTGCGACCGGTATCCTTTTCCCGGGCACTGATCATCACCCGGTTGATCCGCCGCTCCAGCACCGTGTCGTTGTCGATATAAACAAAATCACCGTCCACCTTGGCCTGCTGCCAACCCAGTTCGCTGACAAAAATGCCGAAGGTACCGGGGCGATAGCGCTCGGGATAGAGCAGGCGAGCGCCGATCCGGGGCGGGGGATTATCCTGCAGCGGCTGCAGCCCGGGGGTTTTGTCGGTAAAGGGCAGGTCCACCCGGGCCAGCACTTGCTGGAAATGTTCCAGGGTTGACCAGTTGGTGCCTAAAATGGGCTCCCGGGAAATCATCGACAGCTCGGTGTCGTCACTTACCGAGCCGGCATCCTGGGTAAAAATCGCCTCGTAACCGATCTTTTGTGCTTCCTCCAGGACGATGTGATTATATTCCCCGTAAGGAATGGCAAAAAAGCGGGGTTCTTCACCCAGGCGGCGGGTTAAAATTTCCTTTCCCCGGTGCAAATCCTCGCTGATCCAGCGCCGGTACCGCTCCTCGCTCCAGTCAGCCGGCCAATCGGCCAGGCGGTGGTGGGAATAGCTGTGATCCTGGAAATCCACCCCGGCGGCGGCCATCTCCGCCACCTGTTCCCAGGTCATATAGTTGGAATACTTTTTCTCCAGCCCCTCGACATAGAGAAAGACGGTAAAGGGAAAATCATATTGCTGCAACACCGGCCAGGCCTTGGTGTAAGTGGTGCGATAACCATCATCAACGGTAATCACCACCGTCCGAGGCGGCAATGGAGTACCGTCACGCAGCATCCCGACCAGTTCCGCCAACGCGATAACGTTGTAATCGTTGTCGGCCAGGTAGGCCATCTGCTCTTTAAACTGTTCCATGCTGACATTGGTGGTGGGATAGCGATCATCACCAAAATGATGGTAGATAAAAATCGTCGCATCCCCGCGCCGCGGCTCTTCCTGCGCCGCCACCGGCAGCGACATCGCCGACAGGACCAACGCCAGGGCCATCACCTGCAAAAAACACCATCGATAAGACATATTTCACCTCATTACAGCAGCCCCTTGGCCACTAAAATTTTTCACCCTTTGCTCAGTTACACCAAAAGCTTACCGGCTTGCCGACAGATCAATCCAGCCTGGTCTGCCGGTACGACTCCATGGCCAGTTGTTTTTTTACTTCCGCCGGCTCAAGGGACAAGGTCAGCGCATCATAGTGCTGCATCTGATTAATCTGAATCAAACGGCGCAAATCGTCAACGTAACGATCTCGCTTCTCGGAATAATAACGCAGCCCGTTGACCAGGGCCAGGGAGTCCATGGACTCTCGCCTGATTTCCCGCAGCGTCCTGTAGGCGGGAACCCGGTTCAGCATCAACACATAAGCCCGCACGGAGTCCAGCAGAGTATCGTAAATCGCTACCCGGTGGCTCATCCCTGAGGCCCGATTGGCCGGAATCATCCCCTCGCCACCCCAGGTCCAGACACCAAAGATATTGTTCCCTTCCTGCACAAAGCGGGAAGCCCCCCAGGCCGACTCCATGGCCGCCTGAGCCAGCACCAGACTCAACGGCAACACATTGACCCGGCTAAGCAACACATCCAAACGCTCGGTGCGGTATTTGGCGGCCAGAAGCTGCAAAAATTCGGCTTCTTCAGCGGTCAGGCCGCAGTCCTGCTGATGACAAACCTCCTCGTGCAACAGTTTTTCCAGGGTACAATCGTAAAAGTCCATCCGGCCGATAACCCTTAACAACTCGGCCCGCTCCTCGGCCACTTCCGCCAGGGCAACCATGGCGGTGGGCGCCAGAATATGCAGGAAAAGGCGCTTGCGGGCCGACACCTGCAGTTCACCCATATCGACCGGAAAAGAAGTAAAGACCAGCGGCGGCATGGACTCTTTGGGGTTCAACTCCCAAAGCCCTTCGGCCCGCAGAAAATCGATTATCGCCCGGCTTTCACTGGCCTCGAGCATCACAACATGATTCCCGCCTTCCTCCAGGGTAACACGGGCGACACCGGTGGCCAGGGGCGGCCTGAACACCGTAATCACCAGAAAAACCAGGCATAACGACAAGCCAACCACAAACCTGATGAAGTCCGGCTCCACCGCCAGATGGCCGAAATAGTGGCGAGAGTCGTGTTGATCTGCTAAATTACTTTCTCTTGTCATCGCTTCACCGGGCACCTTAAAGTGATCTTTGGCCAGTCTAGGTCACTACACAAACAAATCTTAACATTATAACATATTTCATCATCAACTGCAAAATCGGCATCATTACGGCCAAAGGGGCCGTTCGCCGAAAAGGAGAAAAAAATGAAACTGCTGGTACTTGCAACCATTTTCTGTCTGCTGTTGACCGCCCAAGGCAAAGCGGTGGCGGCCCCCGCCGATCCTCGTCCCCGGGTTATCATGGAAACCACCGCCGGGGAGATCACCATCGAGTTGTTCGCCGAGGAAGCCCCGGTCACCACCGCCAACTTCCTGCAGTACGTCCGAGACGGCTTTTATGACGGCCTGATTTTTCATCGGGTAATCCCCGGCTTTGTGATCCAGGGCGGCGGCTTTACCCCGGACATGGAACAACGACCCACCCGGGCGGCCATCAAAAACGAAGCCACCAACGGCCTGAAAAACCTGCGCGGCACCCTCTCCATGGCCCGCACCGGGGTGGTGGACAGCGCCACCAGCCAGTTTTTTGTAAACCTCACCGATAACGCCAACCTGGATCACCGGGGCACCAGCCCCAACGCTTATGGTTATGCGGTTTTCGGCAAGGTCGTCGAGGGCATGGAGGTAGTTGACCAGATCGCCGCTCAACCTACCGCCAGCAAAGGTTTTTTTCAGGATGTCCCGGTGCAGGAGATCGAAATCATCAAGGCCTACACCAAGTAAAGGCAAGAGATAACGGAGTTATTCTTTGTTAAACAGCGGCGCTTGCGGATTTTTTTCCTCTTCGGCCTTGGCCGCCACCGCGTCGCTGACCTCCTCCACCCGGCGAATGGGGCGCGGCGACAGACGCTTGCCGATGGCCGCCGCCCCTTTGATCAGAAAGTCGTCGCAACGAAAGACTTCCCGGTTCCTGCGGGTCCGGGGAGAAGGCGAGAGGTGAGCGCGGATATTCACCCCCTCTCCGGTCTTGAGAAAAATAATTTCCGAGCGCCGCTGTTCCGCAAAGAGCCGATACTCTTTGTCCACAATGAACTTGGGGGTGACAAAGCGTTTCAGGTAGCACAGGTTCTGCTTGCCGTCGCGGTAGACCATGTTGAAGGTCTGCCGGTCGGCTACCCGACCCCACCAGAGCAGATCGTGGCCGATAAAAATCTTCTCCGGCACGTTGATCACCTTGTACCAACCGCTTTTGTCGATGAGCAGGATCTTGTCGTATTCCGAGCAGGCCAGGGAGTTGTCGGCCCCGGCCTTGACCTGGGTACCGAAAAAGCCGCTCTCCCGATCGTAGCCGATGGTGAGGTTGCTTAAAGCCACTTGGCTGGCCTGCACCCCGGCAAAGGTGGTCAATTCGGTACGGCGGGGGTAATCGCCGCCGTAACGGGCCAGCAGATCGTCCAGGAAACGGATGCAATAGCCGGTCATATCCCGCAGATTTTTTTCCACCTCTTTAATCTGCCGCAGGGTGGCCTTGATCTCTTTCTTTTTGCGCTCAATATCATAGCGGGAGATCCGCTTGATCTTGATCTCCAGCAGCTTTTCAATATCTTCCCGGCTCACCGGCCTTACCAGCTCGGCGGTATAGGGCTTTAAGGCTTCGTCAATGGTCTTGATCACCAGCTCGAAGCTGGGACATTCCTCGATCTGCTTGTACAACCGCTCTTCAATGAAGATCCGTTCCAGCTGATGGGCCTGCAGGCGCTCCTTGAGGCGAGCCAGCTCCAACTGCAGCTCTTTTTCCAGCAGATTGTACAGGCGGCTGGTATTCTCCCGCAGCACCTCGCTCACCGACAGGATCACCGGGTTCCGGTCGCGGATTACCGTAAAATTGGGGCTGATGGCCAGCTCGCAGTCGGTGAAGGCATAAAGCGCCTTGATGGTTTCCTCGGCCTTGAGCCCCCGGGCCAGCTTAATTTCGATCTCCACCTCTTCGGCGGTGTAATCGTTGATGGAAAGGATTTTGAACTTGCCCGCCCGGGCCGCCTTCTCAACACTTTCAATCAGCCCCTGGGTGTTGGTACCAAAGGGGATCTCCCGGATGATGATGGTCTTGTCGTCTTTCTCCTCGATCCGGGCCCGGCAGCGCAACCGGCCGTTACCGTCGTCGTAAGCGGAGACATCCAGCAGCCCGCCCTGGTAAAAGTCGGGATAAACTGCAAACTCTTCCCCTTGCAGAATCTTTTTCTGGGCTTGCAGCAACTCGCAGAAATTGTGCGGCATGATCTTGGTGGCCATGCCCACGGCGATCCCTTCGGCGCCCTGGAGCAGCAGCAGCGGCAACTTGGCCGGCAGGCTCACCGGCTCTTTCATCCGGCCGTCGTAGGAATCGGTAAACTCGGTGAGTTCCCGGTTGAACATGGTTTCCCGGGCCAGCGGGGTCAGGCGGCACTCGATATAACGGGCCGCCGAGGCAGAATCTCCGGTGTAAATATTACCAAAGTTGCCCTGCCGGTCGACCAGATAGCCCTTGTTGGCCAGGTTCACCAGGGCCGAGAAGATGGAGGCGTCGCCGTGGGGGTGCAGCTTCATGGTCTCGCCCACCACGTTGGCCACCTTGTGAAAACGGCCGTCATCGACGTTGTGCAGGGTCTGGAGAATCCGCCGCTGCACCGGTTTCAGCCCGTCGGCCAGGTCGGGAATGGCCCGCTCCCTGATCACATAGGAGGTGTAGTCGATAAAGTTTTCATCGAACAACTTATGTAAATTACCGTATTTAGCTGTTTCCATACCGGTTACACCAGGTGCGCCATGATATACTCGCGGCGGTCGGGGGTGTTTTTACCCATGTAGAACTCCAGAATGCGGGGCACTTCGCTTAAGGTGTCGATATCCACCTGCTGCAGGCGCATATCCGGGCCGATGAACTGTTTGAACTCCTTCGGCGAAATCTCACCCAGGCCCTTGAAACGGGTTATCTCCACCGGCCGGCGCTTGCTGCCTCGGCCGGCCAGCTTTTTCTCCGCCTCGGTCCGTTCCTTGTCGGAATAACAATAAATTGTCTCTTCCTTGTTGCGAACCCGAAAAATCGGGGTTTCCAGAATATAAACATGGCCCCGCTTGACCAGCGACTCGAAGTAGTGCAGAAAAAAAGTCAGAATCAGGTTACGGATGTGCAACCCGTCGACATCGGCGTCGGTGGCGATGATGATCTTGTCGAACCGCAGCCGGCCGATGGAGTCTTCAATATCCAGCGCCCGCATGATGCTGTACATTTCATCATTCTTGTACAGGGTGGCCAGGGGCTGGCCGTAAACGTTGTAGGGTTTGCCCTTGAGGGAGAAAACCGCCTGGGTCATGGGATCGCGGGCACTGACGATGGAACCGGAGGCGGACTGGCCCTCGGTTAAAAAGATCATATTCTCCCGACCGGAAGGCGAGGGCTTGCCCGGCGCCGGATGATACTTGCAGTCTTTTAGCTGGGGTATTTTCAGAGCCACCTTGCGGGCCTTGGCTTTGGCCTCCTTACGAACGTGCTGCAACTCTTTCCTCACCCGGGCGCTCTGCTGGATCTTGTCGATGACCAGTTCCGCCAGCTCGGTGTTTTTATAGAGAAAGGCGCTGACCTCATCGCGCACCACGGCCACGATACCCGCCCGGATATCGGTGTTGCCCAGCTTGTTCTTGGTCTGGGACTCGAAAATCGGCTCCCGTACCTTGACCGCCACCGCACCCACTACCCCTTCCCGCACATCCTCGCCGTCGAATTTCTTGCCGGCAAACTCGTTGATCCCTTTCAGCAAACCTTCACGGAAGGCGGAAAGATGGGTGCCGCCTTCGTTGGTGTAGGTGCCGTTGACAAAGGAAAAGTAGGTTTCCCCGTAGTTGTCGGTATGGGCAAAGGCAAACTCGATGGTCTTGTCGCGAAAGTGAATGGGCTCATAAAGCTGAGTGCCGCTGGTTTCCGCCTCCAGCAGATCCAGCAGCCCCTTTTCCGAATAAAAACTCTCCCCGTCGAAATCAAGGTGCAACCCGGCGTTAAGATAGGCATAACGTTTGAGCCGCTTGCGGATAAATTCACGATTAAAGGTGTAATCGGGAAACATCGCCGGGTCGGGCTGAAACTCCACCAGGGTACCGTTTTTTTCCTTGCTCAGCCCTTTTTCTTCCTCCTGCAGCTCGCCGGCCACAAATACCGCCCGGGCGAATTCGCCGTCGCGGAACGAGGTGACCTCAAAACGCCGGGACAAGGCATTAACCGCCTTGGTACCCACCCCGTTCAGGCCCACCGAGAACTGGAAGGCATCGGTATTGTACTTGGCCCCGGTGTTGATCACCGAAACGCACTCCACCAGCTTGCCCAACGGGATCCCCCGGCCGTAATCCCGCACCCGCACCGAGCCTTCTTCCCCCACCGCGATCTCAATGGTTTTACCGGCCCCCATGATAAACTCATCCACCCCGTTGTCGATGACCTCCTTGAGCAGGATATAGATCCCGTCATCGGGGTGGCTGCCGTTACCCAGGCGGCCGATATACATCCCCGGTCGCAGGCGGATATGCTCCAGAGAACTCAGGGTTTTAATCTTACTTTCATCGTACACGGCGGCATCCAAGGTCATGGGCAACAGGCAAAAATCAGGTAAAAGTTTCAGGGACATGCCCTGATCAGGGAGGGGTTAAGGCCACCGGCGGCAATCGCCACCACCGATACCCGGTTGACTGTGTAAGCGAGTGCCTTGTATATCTCGCCTGCTCTTTCCATGCAATCACATTTTGTCGTCTCACCTCTCCCGGAACAACGCTAAAGTCGCGTGTCGTCGAAGAGAAGCCTAAACCGGCAGCCCCCAGCCAATCTCAGGCCGGTTATCTATTTAACTTGACCGCCACCACTTTTTTTCCTATCCATTTCAATTTGTCGCCATAAACCGCACCAGACTGAACCGACCAACGGCCTGGCACCGTGCACCAACCTTGAAACAAGGAGCAAAAACAGATGAGCACCGAACTCAATGTCCAACTGGGCACCACCGATATCGTCTGGCAACTGGAAGACTTGTACCACAGCCCCGATGACCCCACTCTGGCCGCCGACCTTAGCGCCTGCGAGGAAGAGGCCGGCGCCATCCGGGCCGAATTTGCCGGCCGCCTGGCGGCCCTGGAACCAACTGCCCTGCTGCACCTGGTCCGCCGCCTGGAAACCCTGGAGGCTCGCCTGGGCCGGGCCGCCACTTACGCCTATCTGAATTTCGCCACCCAGACCAAAGATGCCGCCGCCGGCGCCCTGCTGCAGAAAATTCGCGAGGCCGGCAGTCGGGCCAGCAAAGAAACGGTCTTTTTTGAACTGGAATGGAGCCGGCTGGAGGCCGCCGTCGCCGAGCAGCTAATGGCCGCCCCGGAACTGGCGCCTTACCGCCACCATCTCGCCTCCCTGCGCCGTTACGCCCCGCACCTGCTCAGCGACGCCGAAGAAACCCTGCTCATTGAACGGGCCCCGGCCGGGCGCAGCAGTTGGACCACTTTGTTTGACAAGGTGATGGGCCATTTGCAATTCGGCGAGTCCGGCCGCAGCGAGGAAGAGGTGCTCAGCGATCTCTACCTGCCGGATCGAGACTTACGCCGCCAGGCCGCCGCCGAACTGACCGCCGGCCTGGGCAGCCAACTGCACGTGCTGACCCACTCCTTCAACACCCTGCTGGCCGACAAAATGATCGATGACCGCCAGCGGCGTTACCCCAACTGGCTAAGCTCCATGAATCTGTACAATGAGCTTAACGACACCACGGTGGAAACCCTGATCACGGCGGTAACCGCCCGCTACGACATCCCCCAGCGCTACTACCGGCTCAAGCGCCAATTACTGGGGCTTGATGAACTGCTGGATTACGACCGTTACGCCCCCCTGCCCGACCTGCCCACCACCACCGTGAACTGGGAACAGTGCCGGAAGCTGGTCCTGGAGGCTTTCGCGGAATTCAGCCCGGACATGGCCGCCAACGCCGAACTCTTTTTCCAGCGCCGCTGGATCCACGCCCCCCTGCTGGAGGGCAAAAGAGGCGGCGCTTTTGCCCACCCCGCGGTGCCGGAAGTACACCCTTACATCATGGTCAACTACACCGGCAACCTGAGGGATATCTCCACCGTGGCTCACGAGTTGGGGCACGGGGTGCACCAGTACCTGGCCGCCGCCCAAGGCTATTACAACAGCTCCACCACTTTGGTGCTGGCGGAAACCGCCTCGGTCTTTGCCGAGCTGCTACTCTTTAAGCGCCAGCTGGCGCTGATCGAAAAACCGGAAGCCCGCCGGGCCTTTACCTGCCAGAAACTGGAATCGATCTTTGCCACCGTATTCCGGCAGATCGCCATGAACCGCTTTGAGGACCGGGTACACAACGCCCGCCGCCAGGAGGGCGAGCTAAGCAGTGAGCAAATCTCCGCCCAGTGGCGGGCCAGCCAGGAAGAGATGTTTGCCGACAGCGTGCGGCTGACCACCGATTACGATACCTGGTGGTCTTATATTCCCCATTTTCTCAGCACCCCCGGTTACGTTTACTCCTACGCCTTCGGCGAACTGCTGGTTCTGGCCCTGTTTAAGCTCTACCAGCAGAACCCGGCAGACTTTGTCCCCAAATACCTGGAACTGCTTAAAAACGGCGGCTCGGCCAGCCCTTACCAACTGGTCAAACCTTTCGGCGTCAACCTCGACGACCCCGCTTTCTGGGCCGGCGGCCTGCAGGTAATCGACGAGATGCTGCAGGAGGTGGAATAAGCGTAACCGAAAAACTTGCCAAAGCGCGGTCGGTTATGATATGAAAAATTACCACCATCCATCAAGTTGCACATGGAGACCTTCATGGCCCTGGAAATCGGCGCCCATACCCCTGCCGCCCCACCGCAGGTCGGACAAGCCCTGGTGCCTCGGCAGGCTCCGGCCGGCGACGACGACACCCTGCAATCGGGTCGCCGGGTACGCCAGGCCGAAAGCCGGCGCCAGGAAGCCGAACAGGATGTGCGCCGCTCCCACCGCCAGAAGCAGCAGGCCGTCGAGCGCCTGCGCCAGGCCCGGGCCGAAGAACAGCAGGCCGCCCGCCGCCTCCGCGAAGCCCAATCCGAACACATGAGCGCAGTCAGCGCCGGCCAGAGCCGGATGAGCGGCTCGGTGATCAACATCCTGGTTTAACGAAAGCATTTTTTAACCAGAACGATGTCTTTAAATTCACGGCCAGCCTGGAGGGCGTGCCGCGATTTCTCTTATTCCCGCTTGCAAAACCTTCCGTCTTGCTGTAGAGTCCGCGGGTTTCACAACTACGCACATCCCTGTCGGACCCGGCCGTTTCAGCCGGTGCCGCCGAATGCCCCGCTGGTGCCCGGAACCACAACAAACCGGGTGGGGAGCAAGGGATGGAGGATCAACCAAAATCAGTTGCAAGGAGAAACCATGTCCCACGTAAACATGAAGGAAATGCTTGAAGCCGGCCTCCACTTCGGCCACCAGACCCGCCGCTGGAATCCCAAGATGAAACCTTACATCTTCGGCGCCAGAAACGGCATCTACATCATCAACCTGGACAAAACCCTCCCCCTGTTCAATAAAGCCTGCGATGCCGCCCGCGATATCGCCGCCAAGGGCGGCAACATCCTGTTTGTCGGCACCAAGCGCCAGGCCCAGGAGATCATCCGGGAAGAGGCGACCCGTTGCGGCATGTTTTATGTCGATCACCGCTGGCTGGGCGGCATGCTCACCAACCACCAGACCATTAAAAAGAGCGTGGATCGCCTGAAAGCTTACACCAGCATGCAGGAAGACGGCAGCATCAACCGCTACAAGAAAAAAGAGATCCTGATGATCCAGAAGGAGACCATCAAGCTGGAGCGCAACCTGGGCGGCATCAAGGAAATGAAAACCCTGCCGGCGGCCATTTTCGTCGTTGACCCCAAGCGTGAGAGCATTGCCGTAACCGAAGCCAACCGCCTGGGCATCCCGGTGTTCGCCATCGCCGACACCAACTGCGACCCCGAGGGCATCAACCACCTGATCCCCGGCAACGACGACGCCATCAAGTCCATTCGCCTGGTCAGCGCCAAACTGGCCGATGCCATTTTAGACGGCAAGGAAAGTCATACGGCAGCCCAGCAGGCCGCCGCCGACAAACAGGAAGCCGAAGTTGAAGCCGCCTCTAAAGAGGCGACCCCGGCGGCAGCCTGATTGCCCTTTTGCCTGCCCTGAAAGGCAAAGGACGGTTTTGGGTCAACCAGCCAAACCGTCCTTTGCCCGGGTGGGTCTCTGCCGAAGCCACCTGCCTGCTCCGGGCTTTGTGGCTCGTTTTTTTGCCTCACGCAACAACTGAAACCAAAAACAATATCCTAACTATTTGCCAATCAGATAAAAGGTGACACCCGTGCAGATTACTTCCCAGATGGTCAAGGAACTCCGCGATAAAACCAATGCGGGGATGATGGATTGCAAAAAGGCCCTTAACGAAACCGGCGGCGACATGGAAAAAGCCGTCGACTTCCTGCGTCAAAAAGGCCTGGCAGTGGCCCAAAAACGAGCCGATCGGGCAACCAGTGAAGGGGTAATCGAGACCTACATCCACGCCGGCGGCAAGCTCGGGGTGATGGTGGAAGTGGGCTGCGAAACCGATTTCGTGGCTAAAAACAGCGACTTCCAGGATTTTGCTAAAAATGTTGCCATGCATATCGCCGCCGCCAGCCCCATTGCCATCCGCCGCGAAGAAGTCCCCGCCGATGCCCTGGAGCGGGAGCGTAATATCTACAAGCAGCAGGCTCTGGACTCCGGCAAACCGGAAAATATCGTAGAAAAGATCATCGACGGCAAGATCGACAAGTACTACGGCGAGGTTTGCCTGATGGAACAAAAATACGTTAAAAACCCGGATCTTTCCATTCAGGATCTGCTCAATGAGTTGATCGCCACCCTGGGCGAGAACATCTCCATCAAACGTTTTGCCCGTTTTCAGGTCGGCGCTTAAGTATCGGTTGCCAAATGAACGAACCAACCACCGCCCATAACCGCCAACCGACCGGCGAAGGCAGCCAGGGTTGCCGCCGGGTGCTGCTCAAACTCAGTGGCGAAGCCCTGATGGGAGATCAGTCTCACGGTATCAAGCCGGAAGTCCTCGATTACCTGGCCGGGGAAATTCGGGCCGTAACCGCGGCCGGGGTGGAAACCGGCCTGGTGGTCGGGGCCGGCAACATCTTTCGCGGCATGGCCGGCTCCGCCTCCGGCATGGACCGGAGCACCGCCGACAACATGGGCATGCTGGCCACGGTGATCAACGCCCTGGCCCTGCACGATGCCCTGGAGCGCCACGGGGTGGCGGCCCGGGTTCTTTCCGCCCTGGCCATGCCCACGGTTTGTGAGCCCTTTTCCCGCCAGAAGGCCTTTCACCATCTCGCCAAAGGACGGGTGGTGATTTTTGCCGCCGGTACCGGCAACCCTTATTTCACCACCGACACCGCCGCCATGCTCCGGGCGCTGGAGATCAGGGCCGACCTGGTCTGCAAAGCCACCAGGGTGGACGGCGTATACGACCAAGATCCCCTGCGCAACCCCAACGCCGTCCGCTTCGACCACTTAAGCTTTCAGGAAGTATTGAGCCGCCAGTTGAAGGTCATGGACTCGGCAGCGATTTCCCTGGCCATGGATAACGCCATGCCGATCATGGTCTTCGACATGATGGTGGCCGGCAACATGCGCCAGGCGGTGAGCGGCAAACAGGTGGGAACCCTGATCTCGTAATCGCCACAACAAATACCGAACCACCAATACCACGGGGGTGACGCCATGGATGAAGTAATTCTGGAAATGTCCGACAAAATGGAGAAAAGCATTGAAGCCTACCGCCGGGAGTTGTCCAGAATCCGCACCGGCCGGGCTTCCCTGAGCCTGCTGGATGGGGTGAAGGTCGAAGCCTACGGCTCCAGCATGCCTTTGAACCAGGTTGCCACCCTGACCATTCCCGAAAGTCGGATGATCGTGATCCAACCCTGGGACGCCCAGCAGGTAAGCGCCATCGAAAAGGCCATTCACGCCTCCGACATCGGCCTGACCCCCAACAGCGACGGCAAGGTGATCCGCCTGATGATCCCCCAGCTCACCGAAGAGCGCCGCAAAGAGATGGTCAAGCAGGTCAAGAAGATCAGCGAGGAGTACCGGGTGGCCGTCCGCAACTCCCGCCGGGAGGCCATTGATACCCTGAAAAAACTGAAAAACGACAAGCAACTGCCCGAGGATGATTTTTTCCGCCTCCAGGACGAAGCCCAGCAGGAAACTGATCGTTTTATCAAACAGATCGACAGTATCATGGCAGAGAAAGAAAAAGAGATGATGGAAGTCTGATGACGCATGACCCGGCCAATCTGCCCCGCCATGTCGCCATTATCATGGACGGTAACGGCCGCTGGGCCCACCAGCAGGGCAAACCCCGGATCATGGGGCACCAGGCCGGGGTTCGCTCGGTGCAGGCGGTGGTGCGGTGCGCCGGCGAGCTGAACCTTGAAGCCCTGACCCTTTACGCCTTTTCCACTGAAAACTGGCAACGCCCCGGCCCTGAAGTGGAAGGCCTGATGGGGTTGCTCAAAACCTACCTGGAAAGCCAGCTCGAGCAGATGGTGCAAAACCGGGTTCGCCTGCGGACCTGCGGCCACATCGACCGCCTGCCCACCAAGGTACGAAGGATTCTGGAAAACACCATCCGGGAAACCGCCGACAACGACGGCCTGATCCTCAACCTGGCCTTGAGCTACGGCGGCCGCGATGAACTGATCCGGGCCGCCCGGAAATTGGCCGCCCGGGTCGCCGACGGCGAACTAACCCCGGCCCAGATCAACGAACAAACCCTGGCCGCGGAGCTGGACACCGCCGAGCTGCCCGATCCCGACCTGCTGATCCGTACCGGCGGCGAACGCCGCCTGAGCAATTTTCTACTCTGGCAACTTTCCTACAGCGAACTGTACTTTACCAGAACCCTCTGGCCGGATTTCGGGCGGGAACAGTTCCTGGCCGCCCTCACCGACTACCAGCAGCGACAGCGCCGGTTCGGCCGCCTGAACGACCAGCCGGTGGAAAGCTGAACGGCAAGCCATGCAGAGGATACTGACCGGCATATGCATTGGCGTAGCCTGGCTTTTGCTGCTGCTCTACGCCCCCTTCTGGCTCTTCTGGCTGACGGTCTGCCTGCTGACCCTGCTGATCCTGCACGAATACGGCAACATGCTGCTGGTCGGCGGCGGTGAGCCGGCCATGCGGCCTGCTTTGCTGGCTTTCGGCCTGCTGCCGGTGCTGGCCGCCGGCCAGGCAAGCCATACCCTGATGACCGGGGCGCTGTTTATTGCTTTGGTCGGCCTGCTGCTGCTCACCGTTTTTCGCTACGGCAACCTGGAAAGGCCGCTTTTTTTCCTGCTGGCTTCAGCCTTTGGGATATTTTACCTCGGCTTACTGATGGCCCACCTGCCCCTGCTGGTCAACCTGGAAAACGGTCGTCACTGGCTGATTATCGCCAGCCTGATCACCGTATCGGCCGACAGCGGAGCTTACTATGCCGGCACCCGACTGGGGCGCCGCAAGCTCTGCCCGACCCTTAGTCCCGGCAAAACCGTGGAAGGATTGATCGGCGGGGTGCTTACCGCCCTGCTGGTGGTTGGCCTGGTGGTGGTATTTTTCTTCCCGGCCATCAACCTGTTGCAAGCTCTGCTCTTTACCTTTATCCTCTCTTTGCTGAGCGTGGCCGGTGATCTGGCCGAGTCGCTGATTAAACGCGGAGCCGGGGTGAAAGATTCCGGCACTCTGCTGCCGGGGCATGGCGGAATTCTGGACCGCATCGACTCCCTGCTGCTGGCGGCGCCACTGCTTTATTACCTGCTGCTGGCCGGGCAAGCCTGGCAGGCCTCTTAAGCCCCGAAAGTTTTTACTGAAAAGGCGGCGAAGATCATGACCAAAAACATCTCCCTGCTGGGCTCCACCGGCTCCATCGGCTGTAACGTACTGGACGTGGTCCGCCAGTACCCCGGCCGCTTCCGGGTAGTGGGCATGGCGGCGGGCAGCAATATTCGACTGCTGCGGGAACAGATCGAAGCCTTTCACCCCATGCTGGTGTCGGTGGCCGACGATACCCTGGCCGGTGAGCTGATCCAGAGCCTGCCGCCGGGCTGGAGCGAACGGGTACTGGTGGGCCGGGCCGGCAACGAAGAAGTGGCCGCCCTGCCGGAAGCCGACCTGGTGGTTTCGGCCATTGTCGGGGCCGCCGGGCTGACCCCCACCATGGCCGGCATTGAGGCTGGCAAGGACATTGCCCTGGCCAACAAAGAAACCCTGGTGATGGCCGGTGAACTGGTGATGAACGCCGTGGCCCGCCGGCAGGTGCAGATCTTGCCCATCGACAGCGAGCACAACGCCATCGCCCAATCATTAAGCGCCGGCCGCCACCAGGATATCCACCGGCTGATCCTCACCGCCTCCGGCGGCCCATTCCGGGACAAACCTTCCCGGGAGCTGTGGGAAGTCACCCCGGAACAGGCCCTGAACCACCCCAACTGGTCCATGGGCCGCAAGATCTCCATTGATTCCGCCACCCTGATGAATAAAGGCCTGGAAGTGATCGAGGCCCACTGGCTGTTCGGAGTCCCGGTGGAGCAAATCGAGGTGCTGATCCACCCCCAGAGTATCGTTCACTCCATGGTGGAGTATATCGACGGCTCGGTGGTGTCCCAGATGGGGATCCCCGACATGCGGATTCCCATCGTATACGCCCTGGCTTACCCGGAGCGCCTGCGCCTGGATCTGCCCCGGCTGAACCTGACCAAAACCGGCCCGCTTACTTTCCTGCCGCCGGACTACAGCCGTTTTCCCGCCCTGGAACTGGCCTACAAGGCCTGCAAGCGGGGCGGCACCAGGCCGGCGGCCCTGAATGCCGCCAATGAAGTGGCGGTGGAGGCCTTTCTGGACGGCAAAATCCGCTTCCCGGAAATTGCCCTGGTGGTGGCCGAAACGGTCAGCCGGGTGGAGCATAAACCGGTGGAACGCATCGCCACCGTCCTGGCCATTGACCTGGCCGCCCGCATGATGGCCGAGTCCATCGTGGAGTCGTTGATGATCAAGGCCGAGCAAAAAAGAAACAAGGTTACCCCATGAGCACAATCATTTCTTTTATCATTGTTTTAGGTGTACTGATTTTTGTCCATGAATTTGGACATTTTATCGTAGCCAAACTGTTCAACGTCAAGGTTTTAAAATTCTCTCTGGGCTTCGGCCCCCGGCTGTTCGGGCGCCGCATTGGCGAAACCGACTACCAGGTCAGCGCCCTGCCCCTGGGGGGGTATGTCAACATGCTGGGGGAAAATCCCGGCGAGACCGCCGAGGCCGCCGAGACCGAGCGCTCCTTTGCCGGCAAGCCTCTCTGGCAGCGCTTTTTAATCGTTGCCGCCGGGCCCTTTTTCAACCTGGGCTTTGCCGTCCTGCTCTTTTTTCTGGTATACGCCTTTATTGGCCTGCCACACCCGGTGCCGGGCACCAAGATCGGTGAGGTGGCGCCGGACTCCCCCGCTGCCGAAGCCGGACTGCTGGCCGGTGACCATATCCTGGCGGTCAACGGCACGGCCACGGAAGACTGGGAGGATGTCTCCCGGTTGATCCGGGACGGCGAGGGCCGCCCGGTTATGCTGGACATTCGCCGCAACGGCGAGGTGTTACAGGTAACCAGCACCCCGAAAAAACAGGAGGTAACAAACATCTTCGGGGAGGTGGTGGGACAACGCTATATGCTGGGGGTCACCCGCAGCAGCGAGGTGGAATACCAGTCGATTTCCCTTTTTGAAGCCCTTGGGGCGGGGTTTGCCCAAACCTGGAGCCTGATCTGGCTGACCCTGGTGGCCATCGTGAAAATGATCCAGCAGATCATTCCCGCCACCGAATTGGGCGGGCCGATCCTGATCGCCCAGTTGGCAGGCCAGCAGATGGAGGTGGGCTGGATCAACTTCGTCTACTTCATGGCCCTGATCAGCATCAACCTGGGCATTTTGAACCTGCTGCCCATCCCGGTGCTGGACGGCGGCCACCTGGTCTTTTTCACCGTGGAGGCCATCACTCGCCGGCCGGTGAGCATGAGGGTGCGGGAGGTGGCCCAACAGGTCGGCATCCTGCTGCTGCTGGCGCTGATGTTTTTTGTCTTTTACAACGACATAATGCGCCTCTTCAACGGGTAAACGGGCGGCAGCACCGCATCTTGCGGCGATCGAGCCGGCTTGCGTACTGATGTACGCGGCGCCGGCTCGCTTGCCGCAACCTGCGGCACTGCCGCCCGTTTACCGGAGATTTTACGGATATTAGCAGCACCACTTTTTAGTAGATATTTTTTATGGCCAAGCGCGTTTCCACCATTCCGGCTTCTTTGCCGCCACTGATTCTGGCCCTGGAGACCTCCGGGAGTTGCGGCAGTGTGGCTCTGGTGGACGGGCGGGGGTGCCGGGCCGAGTATTCGCTGCAGTCCAGCCGCACCCATTCCCGGCGGCTGCTGGAGGCGGTGGAACAGTTGCTGACCGCCGCCGATGCCGACTGGCAGGAGCTGGATGCCCTGGCCGTGTGCCTGGGGCCGGGCAGTTTTACCGGCCTGCGCATCGGCCTGAGCACCGTCAAGGGCCTGGCCCTGGCCACCGGCAAGCCGCTGATCGGGGTAAGCTCCCTGGACGGCCTGGCCGCCCAGGCGGTGGCCCTGCCCGGCTGCTCGCTGCCGGTCTGCGCCCTGATCGACGCCCGCAAACAGGAAGTCTTTACCGCTTTTTACCACGGCCCCGATTACCAACCCGCCCCGCCCCCCGCCCCACTTGATGATGAACCTGCCGCTGAATGCCCGGCGGCAAACAATATCGGCCCCCTTACCCGCACCGCCCCTTACCTGGCCCTGCCGCCTGCCGAGCTGGCCGAGCGGATCAACCAGCCAACCCTGCTGCTGGGCAGCGGCGCCGAGCTGTACCGCGACCTGTTGCAGGAAAAACTGGGTCACTTGGCCCTTTTTGCTCCCCCCCAGCTATGCTATGCCCGGGCCGGAGCCATCGGCTGGCTGGCCTGCCGGCTATGGCAACAGGAGCGCTTTGTCGACCCGGGCCGGGTAACCCCCATCTATGTCCGTTCCGCCGACGCCAAACCACCGGAGCAAGCCCATGGAAAAATTTAACGCTGAACCACCAGGGAACGGTTAGGGCATGATTTACGGCATTGGCACCGATATCGTCAGCATTCCCCGTATTGCCGCAGCCCTGGCGCGCCACGGCGACCCCTTTGCCCGCCGTATCCTGGCCCCCCGAGAATGGGAGGAATACCAGGCCTTGCCCCACCACCGCCCACAGCTAACCGCCGCCTTTCTGGCCAAACGCTTTGCCGCCAAAGAGGCCGCCGCCAAAGCTTTGGGAACCGGCTTCAGCCGGGGCATCACCCTGGCCGGCATTGCCGTGGTCCACGACCAGCGAGGCCGCCCCGGCCTGCAATTCCACGACGCAGCCGCAGCATACTGCCGCGATGAAGGGATCATCCGCGGCCTGTTGTCCCTCAGCGACGAAAAAGAGTACGCCCTGGCCTTCGCCACCCTGATTTGCCAACAACGGTAAGCGGCCACGGGGCACCCCACCTTGCGGCGATCAGCCCGGCTTGCGTACAGGGGTACGCGGCGCCGGTCTGCTTGCCGCAATCTGGGGCACCCCGTGGCCGCTTACCCCGTGCCCTCGTGATCAATTACCCGGTAAGTTAGTACCTCTGGTGGACGGTTACGTCAATTGCGGGTGATGGTCTGCCAGTGTCCGTCGAGCAGCAGTTGGTGGGGTTTGAAACGGGATTTGTAGCTCATGGCGGGTACTTCTTTGATCCAGTAGCCCAGGTAAAGGTGTTCCAGCTTGACCTGGCGGCAAAGTTGGATCAGGGAAAGGATATTGAGTATTCCCGGGCTGCGGTGGGCCTGGTCTGGGTCGAAATAGAAATAGACCGCGTTCAAGGCCGTGGGGGCAATATCCACCACCGCCAGCCCCAGCAGGCGTTCTTCAACCCGGTAGGCAATCTCCCAGGTGTCGGTGATGGAGTTGAGGAAAAAACCGCCATAGTAGTCCACCGCCCGGCCATCCACCCCTTCCGACCCCGGCACGCACTCCTGATCGGGATAACGGCAGGCCAGAAAACGTTCGCACAACTCCAGTTTTTCGGCCGACAGTTGCAACGGCCCCTGACTGACCCGCACATCCTGGTTGCGGCGCCAGATCCGGCGCTGGTTGCGATTGGGCCTGAAATCACGCACCGCCAGCCGGATGGGCACACAGGCCTGGCAGTTGGGGCAGGCCATGGTGTACATGATGTTACCGTTGCGACGGAAACCTGCCTGCAAGTAATCATCGAACATCTCGCCACTTAATGGTGGGCAGGGAGACTGGCGGTACACCGCCCGGCTTTGCAGCCCGTAGGGGCACTCGGCGGCTATGTCAAACAGGTAGTCACGCATGGGCAATCAGCTTCAATACAACAGGTAAGCCTGCCGACGGCGGGCAAAATCGTCCAGCTCCGGTTGCCAGCCGGCTTCAAGTTGCAGCACCGACTCCCCGGCCTGCAGCCGGGGCCAGAGGTCTTCATCGCCCAGGATCAGGTGCATGGGCGTCTTTTCGTATTCATACTCATAAGGCGGTGCTTTCAAGGCAAACTCCGGGTAAAGGCGGGCCGTGGCCTGAAGCAGGGCCAGGGTTGTGCGGTAGGGCAAAAACCGGGCCGGGTCGGTTACATGCAGTTGAAAACCGACACAGGGCTCACCGGCCCACTTGCCGGCCACCGGCTCAAAGACCAGGGGCCGCAGATAACAGCCGGGCAGCGGGATTTCGGCAATCGCTGCCAGCATCTCATCATGGCGCCAAAAGGGCGCCCCAAACAGTTCAAAGGGCAAGGTGGTGCCACGCCCTTCGGAAATATTGGTGCCCTCCCAAATCACCTGCCCGGGGTAAACCAGCGCAGTCCGGCAAGAGGGCATGTTGGGCGAGGGAAAGACCCAGGGCAGACCGGTGTCGGCAAACAGCATCTCCCGCCGCCAGCCGCCCACCGGGATCACCTCCAGGGGGCAATCAACCTTGAACTCCCCCTTGATCATCAAAGCCAACTCCCCCAGGGTCATGCCATGACGCATGGGAATCGGGTACAGGCCGACAAAGGAGCGACAGGAGGGGCGCAACAGATTGCCCTCCAGCGCCAGGCCGCCCACCGGGTTGGGCCGATCCAGGACCACCACCGGTATATCCTGCTCCGCCGCCGCTTCCATACAGTAGGCCAGGGTATAGAGAAAGGTGTAAACCCGGGTACCCACATCCACCAGGTCCACCAGTAACAGGTCACAGTGTTCCAGCATGGCCGGGGTAGGCTTGCGCACCTCGCCATAAAGGCTGAAAACGGGCAAGCCGGTGACCGGGTCGGTGGAGTGGCCGGATTCGATCATGTTATCCTGTTTTTCCGCGAAAAAGCCATGTTGGGGGGAAAAGAGACAGGAGAGTTGGGCACCGAAACGTCGACTCAGCAGATCGCGGGCATGACCCAAGCGATGATCGGTTGAGGCCTGATTACACAGCAAACCCAGCCGTTTACCCCGCAGATACGCCGGAGGGTCCTGCAGCAGAAATTCCAGACCAAGACTGATCACCTTTCACCCTCCTTTTTTAGTAACTGATCACGGGGCCACGGGGTAAGCGGTCACAGGGTGCCGCCTCCAGCTTTGATGGCAGTGGCAAGCCCGACGGCGAAGCGTACCTAAGTACGTGAGCCGGCTCGATCGCCACAAGGTGCGGTGCCCTGTGACCGCTTACCTTTTTGATTGCGGTTTTACCACCTTTGGTTACACTTAAAAGGTTACCGTCGCCAAGCTTACCCGGAAGGCGCAAAAAAATCACGTCTGGATAACGGGTGCTGTCCTGTATATACAGATATTCTAACATACCAGGGAAGTACACGATGAAGATAGCTATCAGCGGTAAAGGCGGGGTGGGAAAAACCACCATCATGGCCATGCTGGCCCGCCAATTCAAGGAGATGGGCAAGGAAGTCCTGGTCATCGACGCCGATTCCAGCCCCCATATGGCCCAAAGCCTGGGGGTGGCACAACCGGAAAACATTCGCCCCATTTCGGAAATGAAAGATCTGTTGCGGGAACGCTCCGGCCGAGTGGAGGGTTCGGCTTTTTACAACATCAATCCCCAGGTGGGGGACCTGCCGGAACGTTTCACCATCGAAGCAGGCGGCATCAGATTGATGGTGCTGGGGGCCATTCAGAGTGCCGAAAGCGGCTGCGCCTGTGCGGAAAACACGGTGCTGAAAAGACTGTTGACCACCATGCTGCTCAAGCCCGCCCAGGTTGTGCTGCTGGACATGGAGGCGGGCGTGGAGCACCTGGGCCGGGGCACCATCGCCGGGGTGGACCGGCTGCTGATCGTGGTGATCCCGTCGCAATCGGGCATCCGCACCGCCCTCAAGATCAGAAAACTGGCCGAGGAATGCCGCATCAAAAATATTTCCTACGTGGGCAACCTGGTCCAGGACGAGGATGACCGACGCTTTCTGGCCGAGGGGCTGGGCGAAGAGCCCATTGCCTTTTTCCCCGACTCCCGGGAAATCCGCCAAACCGAACGCCGGGGCGCGGCGGTGATCGACGCCCATGCCGCAGTGGCAGACAGCACCGCCAAGCTGGCGGCCGTGCTGGACAAGTTGGCATGAGCGCGACCACGACCAAGGCTTCCCCTGCAGGTGGACAGCGGACCTACCGGTTGCTCTGCGCCGACATCGGCGGCACCAACAGCCGCTGGGCCTTTTTTAAACTGACGCTGCCGGACCATGACCGCACCGGCCCGGACCAGCCCGCCGCAACCTCATCCCCTTGCTTACTGGAGAACAAACAACAAAACTGGAGCCGCGGCCTGGTACTGGAGGCCGAACAATGGCTGAAAACCACTCCGGCGGAAAGCCTCAACGACCAGTTGCGCCAGCTTTACGCCGGCGGTTTCCCGCTGCCCCCGGAGCAGACCGACCTGGCGGTACTGGCGGTGGCCGGGCCGGTGCAGCGCCAAGGGCGCTACAGCAAGCTGCCTTTGGTCGGCCTGGAGGTGGACCTGGATGCCATCGAACAAGAGTTTAGTTTCCCCCGCGCCCTGCTGATCAACGACTTCACGGCCCAGGCCCTGGCGGTACTGGCCCCGCCGGGCAGCCAGGCGGAAAAAGTTTTGCCGGGCCAAGCCGCGGAAGCGGGAGAAGGCGCCCCCGTGGCGATCATCGGCGCCGGTACCGGCCTGGGCAAAGCCTTGCTGTTGCCGGGCGGGGCCGATTTTTTTGCCCCCCCCGCCAGCACCGGCGCCCCGATCGCCACCGGGCCAAAGGCCATGCCCCTGGTGATTCCCTCCGAGGGGGGTCATGCCGATTTCCCTTTTGCCGGCGGCCGGGAACAGGATTATTTGCAGTTTTTGCTCCGGGAACGGCAGGAAGAGCGGATCAGCGGCAACACCGTGGTCTCCGGCCGGGGCCTGAGCTATCTCCACCACTTCCTTACCGGCAAAAAACTGGAGCCGGCGGCGGTTACCGCCACCTTCGGCCCGGAGTCGGAAACCATGGCCTGGGCCGCCCGTTTCTACGCCCGGGTCTGCCGCAATTTCGTGCTGGAAACCCTGGCCACCGGCGGCCTCTACATCGCCGGGGGAGTCGCCGCCAAATCGCCGCAACTGCTCACCCATCCCGCTTTCGCCCGAGAATTCCTCCACTCTCCGACCATGGACGGACTACTGGCAAAAATCCCGGTTTTTTTGATCCAGGCCGAGAACAGCGGCCTCTGGGGCGCTGCCATCAAAGCCCGGCTAATGCTCGCCCAACCCTGAACGGTCTTGTAACCGTTCAGCAGCACCACATCTTCGGGCGATCAGCCAGGCTTACGTACAGGGGTACGCCGCGCCTGGCTGCTTACCCGAACCTGCGGCACTGCTGAACGGTTACACGGTCTTAGCCGTCCTTTACCAACAGGGGCGGTTATCGCTGCCCGCCGGTTGCCCGGCCACCCACCGTGATCTTCTCGGTTATTTTACGCCGGTACTCCGCATCTTCCAGGTGCAGGTGGCGACGGCGCTGGTGGCTGAGTTTAAGGTTCAACACCTTGAGCTTTTTCATCTGCCGCAACCGCAGATGTTCATCCTCGGTGGCGGCGATCAACTCTTCGAGCCGGTTGATCTCCCGGCGAGTTTCCAGTTCCGGGGGCAGATAACCGGCATTTTTCAAAACCTTGTAAGCCATGCGCAACTCGGCCGGCACATGGCTGTCATCCTCATAAACCAGCGGTTTGCCCTTTAACGAACCACCATCCAGCCCACCGGCGGCAATGGCTTCGCTGATTCTTCTCTCGGCAATGATTTCAATGGCGGTAAGCATGCTTGTGCCTTTTAGCGCTGATTTTTATGGTAACCACCGACTTCAAAGTCCCGGCGGTATAATGTAAATATTCGATCGTAAAGATCTTCCGTGTAATATCTTGCCATTTTTTGCCCAGCGTTGGTAACCTTCCCAACCTGTTCCTGCTCTGAAGGATGCGGCTCCTTAATGCTTAACGATTCGGGCACGGTAATCCCGTTACTGCTTAAAATAAGGCGAAGTTCTTCCTCCAGGCGCTCCAGTTTGCCGATATAAAAAAAATACTCCGGAGGCCAAAACAAGAGATCTACCTGAGGCCACCAGTGCTTATTATAATACAGCCCGCCGTTTTCTAGAAAAGCGACAAAACTCTCAAATCCGGCAGCATCATTTTGCCCAAACCCCGCCACCCCCCGATAACGTTCTTTCCCGGCCGCCACTTTCTGCAAAAAAGCTGACAGACAGCGAGAATAGGGGTTCCGCATGATGGTAAAGGAATAATATTTTTTAAGATTAAATATTTCTTTGGCTCTCAAGCCAAAGGGGGTGACGGTGTTGCCCGTGGCCCGTCTTTTTTGCTCATGATAGCGGCCTTCGGTCCAGTCTTTTTTTTCTTCCAAAGCATCTTGCAGGAAAAGCAAGACACTTGAATTGCCGGACTTTTTAATGCGGTTATAAATAATCCCGGCCGCGGGATAAACCGCCACATTCCCATTGTTTTGCGGGTTAAAATTGAAAGAGCGTGACCAAAAGGCAAAACGCAGGGCTTCTTTATGGAACTTTTTTTTGTGGAAAATGTAAGTCATGTTACATCCCGGCTGCTAACAGATCTTTGAGGTTGCATGGCCATTGCGGTGTGCTGCTGCTCCCCAACCGGAAAGCATCTTTACCGGTCGCCTGCAATGGTGTTATGTTGGATGATTAAGCACCAACCTAAGGAACTATCATGAACATTTTGCTGGGCACATTTATCGGGCTGCTGCTGATCTACGTGATCGCATACACCGATTTCGTCCTGAGCCGCAAGCTCAAAATGCAGGTGGCGGCCATCAATGACCAGGGGCGGCGGGATTATTCCTTCCAACCGCTGAGCTGGCCGCTGGCGGCG
The DNA here is from genome assembly GCF_000092205.1 of Desulfurivibrio alkaliphilus AHT 2. Taxonomy (GTDB): domain Bacteria; phylum Desulfobacterota; class Desulfobulbia; order Desulfobulbales; family Desulfurivibrionaceae; genus Desulfurivibrio; species Desulfurivibrio alkaliphilus. The sequence continues at coordinate 1,179,770 of NC_014216.1, forward strand.
GGGCTGGCCCTGGGTTGCTGGGCCGTGCTCGGGCTGCTGCCCCGCCAGGCGCTGTACCTGGAATACCGCATCCTGCTGACCCTGCTGGCCTGGGGGGTGATGGCCGGGTTGGTTTACTGGTTCCTTAAGCAACGTACCAATGCCCGTCTGGCCCAACAAGCATTGCTGCTGTTGCTGGGCTTTGCGGTGATCAGCGGGCTGCTACTGGCGCCGCTGGCCAACCTGCTCAACCAGATGCTGCCATGGTAAGCGTTCAGCAGCACCGCATCTTCGGGCAAGCAGCCAGGCTTACGTACAGGGGGTACGCTGCGCCTGGCTGCTTGCCCGAACCTGCGGCACTGCTGAACGCTTACCTCATCTTAAACCTTGAACACCAGGAAAGCCTGATGGAAATTAAAAAATTTGCCAATACCGACCAGATGGCCCAGGCTGCCGCCGAATTGGTGCTGACCAGCGCCCTGGCGGCGGTGATCGAGCGGGGGGTTTTCTCTCTGGTGCTGGCCGGCGGCGGCACCCCTCTGCCCCTGTACCGGCGCCTGGCCGCCCCGCCCTTCCTGGCGCAAATGCCCTGGGAGTTAACCCATCTTTTCCAGGGCGACGAACGCTGCCTGCCGCCGGAGCACCCGGACAGCAACTTCGGCCGCGCCGCCGCCACCCTGCTGGCCCCCGGCCAGGTGCCGGCGGACAATATCCACCGCATGACCGGCGAGGACCCGGATCCCAAACGAGCTGCCGCCGCCTACCAGCGCCAGATTGAAGATTTTTGTCGCGATTTTGCGGTGAACAGTTTCGATCTTGTCCTGCTGGGCATGGGCAGCGATGGCCATATCGCCTCGCTGTTTCCCGGCTCGGCGCTACTGGCGGAACAAGACCGGCTGGTGGCGGCGGAGACCGAGCCTGCAGGCAACCCGCCCGTACCCCGCCTTACCCTGACCCTGCCCGCCATCAACAGTGCCCGCCGGGTGCTGCTGCTGACCAGCGGCCCGGAAAAGGAAAAAATCATGAACGAAATTATCGCCGACCGGCAGGCGGCGGCCGCCAGATACCCCGCTGCCCGGGTAATGCCAAGCCAGGAGTTTTACTGGCTGAGGACAATTAGTGATGAGTGAGATGAGTGAAGCAAGCCAAGTTGAGGAGCAATCGCCGGACAGGCTGCTGATCATGGCCGCCGGCGGCATTGTGGAGCGGGGCCGGGGCCCGGAATTGCGCATTGCCCTTGTACAGCGCCAGCGCTACCACAACGATTTAAGCCTCCCCAAGGGCAAGCAGGATCCCGGCGAAAGCCTGCCGGCCACCGCCCTGCGGGAGGTGTACGAGGAAACCGGCTGCCGGGTACGGCTGGGTGATTTTGCCGGCTGTGTACAGTACTTTGTCGGGGGCACCCCCAAGGTGGTACTTTACTGGAAGATGCAGCCCCTGGGCGACCCGGATGCTTTCCAGCCCTCCGGCGAGGTGCAGCAACTGCACTGGCTGCCGCCGGCCGAAGCCTTGGCGCAACTAACCTACGAAGACGAAAAAGAGCTGCTGCGACGGGTTTACGACCTTACCTGAAACCAGGCCACCAGCCGCTAAACGTTTGCCGGTTCTTACCCTCAGCCAAAGCCGATTTTCTTCATGCCATCAACTTTACCCGTCCACCACGTCATACCGCAGCTGCGCCGTGAACTGGCCCGGCAGGCGGCGGTGATCCTCACCGCCCCGCCGGGCTCGGGCAAGACCACCCTGGTCCCGCCGGCCCTGCTTGATGAGCCGTGGCTGGCGGGGCAAAAAATCCTGCTGCTGCAGCCCCGGCGCCTGGCCGCGCGCCTGGCCGCCACCTTCATGGCGCAGAGCCGCAACGAAACGGTGGGGCAAAGCATCGGTTACCGGGTCCGTTTTGAAAGCCGGGTATCGGCAGCCACCCGGCTCGAGGTGCTCACCGAAGGCACGTTGACCCGGCAACTGCAGTCCGACCCGGAACTGGCCGGCATCGGCCTGGTGATCTTCGACGAATTCCACGAACGCAGCCTGGAGGCCGACCTGGCCCTGGCCCTCTGCCGGGACGTACAACAAGGCCTGCGGCCGGATTTAAAAATTCTGCTGATGTCCGCCACCCTGGACAGCGAACCGCTAAGCGCCCTGCTGGACCAGGCCCCGGTGATCGGGGCCGAAGGAGAAAGCTTTCCGGTCAGCATCGAGCATCTGGCCACCGCCGCCGGCAGCTTCCCCTACCCTCGGGAAATCGCCGCCCAAACCGCCGCCGCCATCCGCCGGGCCTGGCGGGAGCACCCCGGCGACATCCTGGCCTTTCTGCCCGGAGCCGGAGAAATCAGGTTATGCCACCAGTTGCTGAGCGATAATCCGCCGGCGGCGACGACAATTTACCCCCTCTACGGCGATCTGCCTCTGGCCGCCCAGGCGGCGGCGGTGCAACCGGACCCCGGCGGCCGGCGGCGGATTATTCTGGCCACCTCCATTGCCGAGACCAGCCTTACCATTGAAGGTATTCACACCGTGGTGGACAGCGGCTGGCAGCGCCGTCCCCGGTTCGACCCCAACAGCGGTTTAAGCCGCCTGACCACCCGCCGCATCTCGCAAGCCGCCGCCACCCAGCGAACCGGCCGGGCCGGGCGGCTGGGTCCCGGCCACTGCCTGCGCCTGTGGCACCCCGGCGAAGAACAAGGCCTGCTGCCCTTTGAACCGCCGGAAATCCTCAATGCCGATCTGGCCCCCCTGCTGCTGGAACTGGCCTGCTGGGGGGTGGGCAACCCCGCTGAACTGACCTGGCTTGACCCACCGCCTCCCGGCCCCTGCGCCCAGGCCCGGGAACTGCTGCTTGCCCTGGGGGCCGTCGATCAACAAGGGCGGGTCACCCCTCTGGGGCGCCTAATCAACGAACTACCCGTGCATCCGCGCCTGGGGTTGATGCTGCTCAAGGCCGCCGAGGCGGGGGCCGGAGAGATCGCCTGCGACCTGGCGGCGCTGCTGTCGGAACGGGATCTGCTTAAAGGGCAGGATAAACCGGCCGATCTTGATGAGCGCCTGGAGGCCCTGCGCCGCTGGCGCCAAGCAAGCGCCCGCCAGACGGCGGCTCCTGATGAACGGCGACGGCCACGGCAAACCTTAGCCAGCGGGCAGGAAATCGACCACGCGGCCTGCCGGCGGGTTGACCGCACCGCCAGCCAATTACAACGAATCATTCGCCACCAGGAAAGCCGCGGCCCAACCCTGGACAGCGGGGAACTGCTGGCCCTGGCCTATCCCGACCGCATCGCCCGGAGGCGCCCCGGCATGCGGGGCAAATACAAGCTCAGCGGCGGTCGCGGCGCCACTCTACCCACCGGTGACCGCCTGGCCGACCAGGAATACCTGGCGGTGGCAGAGCTGGACGCCGGCCGCCGCGAAGGCCGGATTTTCCTGGCCGGCGCCCTTAACCCCGCCGCCCTGCCCCGCCTCTTTCCGGAACAGCTGCAAAACCGGGAAGAGCTTTACTGGGACCGCGAGGCCGGCGCCGTTAAGGGGCAAAGCGTGGTATGCTTCAAACAGTTGACCCTGGAAGTCGCCCCCTTGGCCGACCCGGACCCGGAAGCGGTGCGCCGGGTTTTGCTGCAGGCGATCAAGGAAAGTGGGGAAACGGGGAAAAACGGGCTGTCGTTGCTGCCCTGGAATGACCGGGCCCGGGAATTACAGGCCCGGCTGATCTGTATCGGCCAGTGGCAGCCGGAGGGTAACTGGCCCCGGGTGGATGATCAATACTTAAGCCAGCACCTGGAGCAGTGGCTGGGACCATGGCTGGACGGAATTAAAACCGCCGAGCAACTGCGCAAGCTCGACCTGGCCGCCATCCTGGCCGCCCAGCTCGATTACCAGCAGCAGCGCTATTTAGACCGCGAGGTTCCCACCCATTTAGTGGTGCCCAGCGGCAGTCGCCGCAAGCTGGCCTACCAACCCGACCGGCCACCGGTGCTGGCCGTTCGCCTGCAGGAGATGTTCGGTCTGGAAGATACCCCCATGATTGCCCAGGGACGGGTGCCGGTGCTGCTGCACCTGCTCTCTCCCGCCGGCCGACCGGTGCAAATTACCACCGACCTGCGCGGCTTCTGGGACAGCGGCTACCATCAGGTGAAAAAAGAACTGCAGGGGCGCTACCCCAAGCACCACTGGCCGGACGACCCCCGCCAGGCAGCGCCCACCGCCCGCGCCAAACCGCGTGGGTAAGCGAACAGCCGCACCGCCCGCCGAAAACCTGAGCAGCGGCCAGATCACTTTTCTCGGCTGGATTTCCCCCAAAGATACAGGGCGCCGGCAAGCAAAAAGATAATCCCCAGCCCCAAGACGATCCGCAGGGGTTGAGGCAGTTGCTCACCGATGAAGGCTCCTTCCATGGCGCTTTTTTCCAGGTCGAAAACCACCCGGTGGCCCATGCCGTCATCAGCCCTGGCCACCACGGCGGCCGGGTGGGGGGAAAAATAAAAACGCCCTTCCGCGTCGGTTTCTCCCCGCAGCACCACCTCGCCCCGTTCATCCATGATGGTCAACGGCACTTCAGCCGCCGGAAGCCGACCTTCATAATAGACCCAAAGCTCACCGGCCCGCTTTTCTTCCATCATGATGCGGTGGGCCTCAGCCCCAGCCGGCAGCAACAACCCCAGCAGCAGCGCGGCCATCAACGCCATCGCAAACCAGATTGCGGCTGGGCGAAAAAAAATGGCGGATGTTGCTTTGCTTGGCTTGCGGTTAATCATGCGACACTCCTTAATAACAGTCAGTTGAAAAAGCCTTCCCCGACTTTTTCAACTGACTGTTGGCCAAAGCCCCAAGGCCCCAAAAATATTGTCGGTCAGGCGGCTTTTATTCGCTGATTTCCAGATACATGGAAGAGTTGTAGCGAACCCGATCGTAAGCTGCCCCACCGTAAACGCCGGAGCGTTGCGGGTCAACCATGGTTGTCTTGATCAGCCAGGTACCCGGCTCGTTAAGCGTTGCCTCCACGCGGCCGTTGGCGTCGGTCACCAGTTCCCGGGCGCGCTCGGAGGGGCTGACCAGCATCACCGCCTGGTCGGCCACCTTTTCTCCCCGATAAGTTACCTGGCCGCTGAAGGTGTCCCCCACCCTGGCAGGCATGTTAGCGGTGCTCTGTACTCCCACGTGCAGGAAGGTGGGCCAGGCCTGGGGAGGCCGACCGCCACCCACCACCAGGGGCGCCTTGGCGTCGTAATAGCGCAGTTGCATACCCGCCGGCGGATTACTGCCGCTGCGGTCCACCACTCCCCTGGTAACATGGTTTACCACCCAGTAAACCCCTTCCCGCTTTGGAGTAAATTCAGCCACGTAACGATCATCTTGCCGCTGATAATCCAGCGGAAACACCGCCCCGTTCTGATCCAGCACCACCAGTTTGGAGGCTCCCACCTGCTGGAAAAAGGGATGTTCATGGTCAAAGATGTCGGGAAAGTGGCCCAGGGCAAACTCGATGCGCACCGGCTCGTTCACCTTTGCTTTCTGCTCCAGGTAAAGCTTTATTTCATGGGCTTCAACCGTACTAAAAGTGCCCACCACAACAACCAGGGTCATAACTGCCAGGGTTTTGGACAACAGCCTCATGGTGCTTACTCCTTCTTCAGTTTGAGTAGTTTTCTCTTAAACAGCCAGTTTTTCAACGAACCGCCAAGTGTGATATTTTTTTGTTTTGTGCTACCGGCAGTGACATTAGCAGCTCTCATGGGCGGATGTCAAACTATTTTGGAATTAACGGGGACAAATGTGGCAGGGGATAAAGCAATGGTTTGGCAACCCAGGCCCATTTTTCGTCAGCCAGAAATTGCGCGTTTACGCACCTTTTTACTGGACAACCAAGTGTAAAACTGTTAGTGTTTTCTGTCTTTGACGTCTTCGGTCGACGTCGGCTAGTGTGTCCTTCTGTTTATTCCTGCGTGTTCCTCGCAACATTTACTCCTCGACACCCTTACAACAGACTCCTGCCTTCAGACCGTTCCCTGTGCGCCCGCGCCTGGGATAGGCCGGTTCACAATTTTTCGAGAATACAATATCATGACGTTCAACGAACTCGGCCTGCGTGCCGAACTGCTCCGTGCTGTATCTGAATCGGGCTACAGCCAACCATCACCCATTCAAAGCAAAGCCATTCCCGTGGTGTTGCAAGGCGGCGATCTGCTGGCCGGTGCCCAGACTGGAACCGGCAAAACCGCCGGCTTTGCCCTGCCTTTATTGCAGCGGTTAAGCGAAAAGCCGGCCCAAAAATCGCGCCCGATTCGGGCCCTGGTCCTTACTCCCACCCGCGAGTTGGCCGCTCAGGTTGAAGCGAGTTTCCGGTTGTATGGCAAGCATCTGCCACTGCGCACCACCGTGGTTTTCGGCGGGGTCAGCATCCGGCCACAGATCACGACATTGCGCCAAGGGGTCGACATTCTGGTGGCCACTCCCGGCCGTCTGCTTGACCACGTCAGCCAGAAGACCATCGATCTGTCGAAGGTTGAGATGCTGGTGCTGGATGAAGCGGACCGGATGCTCGACATGGGCTTTCTCCGCGACATCCGGAAAATTCTTGCCCTGCTGCCGATTCAGCGCCAGAATTTACTGTTTTCAGCTACCTTTTCCGACGAGATCAAGCGCCTGGCCGATGGCCTGCTGAAATCACCGACGCTGATTGAGGTCGCCAGGCGCAATACCGCTGCCGAGCAGGTTGATCAGGCAATTTACCGAATCGACAAAGGTCTCAAGCGGGCCCTGCTCTCGCATTTGATTTCCGGGCAAAACTGGCAGCAGGTACTGGTCTTTACCCGCACCAAGCATGGGGCCAATCGTCTTGCCGGCCAACTTGCCAAGGATGGGATTTCCAGCACGGCGATTCACGGCAACAAGAGCCAGGGGGCCAGAACCAGGGCGCTGGCCGACTTCAAGCAGGGCAAGGTGCGGGTGCTGGTGGCCACCGATATTGCCGCGCGCGGCCTCGACATTGAACAGTTGCCCCATGTTGTGAACTATGAGCTGCCCAATGTGCCCGAGGATTATGTCCACCGCATTGGCCGTACCGGCCGCGCCGGTTGCTCGGGCAATGCCATCTCTTTTGTCTGTGCTGAAGAGCACAAACAACTGCACGACATCGAGTCTCTGCTGAAACGCCGGATTCCACTGCAAGAACAGGAACCGGGGCTGACACTGACCCGATCCGAGGTGGACACCGTGCGTCACAGAACCCCCAGAAGGCCGGCAACACCGGCGGCGAGCCGGCGCCAACGGACCGGCGGCAACCGCAGCACCGCAGCCCGACCGGATGCAGGTAAAGCAAAAAAACCACAGCCCGGCGCCAATGCTCGGAGTGCACGACCCAAAGCACATTACGGCAGTTCGCCAAGATAATCTGCCGGATTAACAACCGACAAAAGCCCACCAAAAAGGGGACAGATCTTTTTTGATAAGAAAAAAAGATCTGTCCCCTTTTTTTAGTCTTTTTGCCAACCTGCCCGTGGCGCCACTGCACTGTCGAGCCGACGATTAATTGCCTGCTGTCACCTGTGGGCTTGGCAGGCAGGCCTGCTCCGACCGGCCAATACCATCCACTCGGAGTTGGCCGCTTTGGCCGTCCCAAAAAACGAAACAGACCTTATATCATCAAGTTGTTGACATCATGAAACAAAAAACACACGAGTTCCGATTCCTGAAATCAGGACACCCCGGAGCCGTTTCCATATTTGGCACAAATGATCTTTACCCAATAATTCAAGGCATATACGACGACTAACCAGAATGGCGCACTTTTTGCATTACAAACCTTTTGTATAGATTTTACGCCTGTTTTTCAGCAAGGCGAACCACTGACACCCAACGCCATGGCAGAGGGAAACAACAGTTGGCTCGCACAAGGCCCAGAAGGCAAAAAATCAAAAAAGGAGAGACGCCATGAAAGGAGGAACGAAGCTGTTGGGGGCCGTTGCGGTTGCTGGGATGGCGGTGTTTCTGGCTGTACCCGCCCAAGCTGCCGACCAGTACATTTTTGGATTCAGTGACTATAATGTTAACAACAAGCTTATTTTGGACGGGGGCACCGTCCAGTTGGGGATGTATGACCAAGGTTGGTATTTCGAGAACGGAACCCACGACACATGGAACCAAAACTACATCGTCGGTCACTGTGAGACATGTTCTTTGTCGGGCGAATTCCGCAACTGGTTTGCGTTTGACATCGCCAACCTGACCAGCCCGGTTTCCTCGCTGGACCTCTACCTCTATTCCTACGACGTGACCTTGACGTCGGGCAACTATTACCTGAACGATTATACCGGCTCGATAACAGATCTCATGGCCGGCACCGGTGGCGTCGCCGCCTTCAATGATCTTGGTAGCGGCACGAACTTCGGCTTCAACTTTTACCAGTCCACCGAGTCAAATACATATCAAACAATCTCCTTAAATTCGGCGGCGGTTGCCGATCTCAATGCCGCGATTCTGGGCAGTGCAGGCTTCTGGGCACTCGGCGGATCATTCCTCGCCGGCGACACGCCCGTTCCCCCGCAGCCGGTTCCGCACCCGGCCCCCATTGCGCTGCTCGCCATCGGTCTCGCCGGGGTAGGCCTGATCCGAAGGTGGCGCTAAGCAGCCGCTCTGGCGTGTTGAACGCCGAACCGAACTGCCTGGGCGCTCCGACGCCGCCATCGGCCAAAGGGCCCGGTGGCGGCGTTGTCATTTCAAAACCACAGGGACCAAGGGGACCAAGGGGGACGGACTTAAAAACTTAAGTTAATATTGTTTGTAGCCCCTGTGACAGCTCTGGATGCCGGCCAATCACCTCCTTGCCGCGTCGGGCAGCAATGCTCACTGCCGAACCGGTAAGATGGAGTTTGCGGGCAATAGCGACACCGCTGTGGCCACCGCTGAAAGCCAGGTAGCAGATCAGGCTCCTGGCCTGTGCAATTTGCTGTGAACGGGCGGGCGAGAGCAGATCCTCCATGGTCAGATCGAGCACCGCGCAGACGGTTTCAATGATTTTCTCCAGCGGCACTTTCGTTGTGAGCTGTTCCTCCTCGGTCTGCTGGAGCAGCTCTTCCGTAAAATCGTCATTCCCCAATACCCGCGCATCCCGTCCCATGCCGTCCTCGTCTTTTTTATTTCGGGCTAGGCCGACCAACTCATCGCGACGCCCCAGGGTCACTCCATCCTCGATGAACCGGCGATAGTTGTTGCGGGCGGTTTTGATCGTTTTACCGAAACGGGACAGAACTTCGTTCGCAGCTTGTTCAAACATGTTCTCATGGCCCATGAGGGCAGCATGGCCGCACCAGGGATAGGCGTCCAGTTGATCAACTGTCGAGACAATTCCGGCCCGGAGCGGATTCAGGTGGATGTAGCGGACCAGTTCGAGCAGATATGTCTCCTCCTCGCAGACCACGGATTTATAGCGGTTCTGAAAGAGGTGGCCGGTGCGGCGATGGCGGCGATTGAAAGTGACCGCGTACCCCGTCAGCAGTCGCCGCATAAAGGCTCCGAGGGAGACTTTGTGGGGCCGAAGCAACAGATGAAAGTGATTATCGAGCAGCGCCCAGGCGAGGCACTCTGTTTCGGTCGCAACCAGCAGGGCGGAGAATCGTTTGACGAAGTACCGGCGATCGTCGTCATCAACGAAGATGGCGCGTCGTTCGTTGCCGCGCACGATGACGTGCTGGAGCAGATGAGGGATATCGATGCGTGCGGTTCGTGGCATGGGCGGGAGATTAACAGGTTAGCGAGATTGATTCAAGTTTTTAAGTCCGTCCCCCCGACCCAAAAAAATATCGACAAAAAAAAGGTTACACGCTACATCTAGCTACGACAACGTACCACACAGATGCTCATCGCCACACTCCTGCGACCATGAAGAGAACCGCGTGGACCGGAAATCATCACGGCACAGAACACTAACCCTCCGGCTGATGCCGCCCTTAGCCCTGGCACTGGCCGCCCTTGTCCTCGGAACCGGGGCCAGCCTGGTCTGGCAGTACAAACTGCACCTCGATTACATCATCAACAGAGAAATTACGGAAACCCCGCACCTGCTCAGGGCGATCCTGGAAAAACAGGCCCTGGTTATGGAGACGGAACTGCGGGCCATTGCCCGCAGCAAAACAACCCGGCAGGCCTTGAAGGATCGCGACCGGGATCGATTGTTAACCGACCACCGGGAGCTGTTCGAACTGCTCCGGCAGGAAAGCGGGCTCACCCATCTCTATTTTCATGCCCCGGACCGGGAGAATCTGGTGCGCCTGCACCTGCCTGAAAACCGGGGCGGCCGGGTCGAGCGCCACACTTACAGAGAGGCGGAGCGGACCGGCCGGCTGGCAAGCGGCATCGAACTTGGCGCCATGGGCATTTTCACCCTGCGGGTGGTGCAACCGCTATTCGAGGATGAGAAGCTTATCGGTTTGGTGGAACTGGGCAGGGAAATTGACGATATCCTGCAGCGGCTGCACACCCCACGCCGGCTGGAGCTGGCCCTCGCCATTCGCAAGGATCTTCTCGACCGGCAGAGCTGGGAGCAGGGCATGCGGATGCTCGGCCGGGAAGCGGATTGGGATTTTCTGCCCCAAAGAGCCCTTGTCTACTCTTCTCTTGCTCCGTTTCCCAGGCTGCTGGGTTCACTTGCCACCGATGTCGCCCCCCGCCCTACCCCCGCTCATTTTGATTATAAATCAGACGCCGCCACCTGGCGGGTCGCGCAGTTGCCGAGCACCGATGCCTCGGGAGCCGTGGTGGGCGATCTCATCGTCATGTACGATATTACCGAGCAGCATATAACGTTCCGGCGATTACTCGCCGTGACCTTTGCCGGCATGGTGATTGTGCTCTCCTCACTCCTCGGCTTTTTCTACCTGGTGCTCACCCGTACCGACCGCTCTATCAAAGCGCGGGAACAGAAACTTACAGCCTCCGAAGAGAGATACCGGCTGCTGTTTCAAAACATGAACTCCGGCTTTGCCCTGCACGAGCTGATCCTGGATGAGGATGGCAAGCCCTGCGATTATCGATTTCTCGACATAAACCCCGCCTTCGAGAAGCTAACCGGCCTGAAAGCCGAGAAGGTTCTCGGCAGGCGGGTTCTCGAGGTTCTGCCGGAAACCGAGCCCTACTGGATCGAAACCTACGGCCGGGTTACCCTCACCGGTGAACCCGCCCATTTTCAAAATTATTCCAAGGAAGTTGGCAAATTCTGCGAGGTTGCGGCCTACACCCCCGAGCCCGGCCGGTTCGCCGTGATCGTCACAGATGTCACCCCGCAGAAGGAAGCCGAAAAGGAGCGGCACCGACTCGAGGAACAACTGCGCCAGGCCCAGAAGCTGGAAGCGATTGGGCGGTTGGCCGGCGGGGTGGCCCACGATTTCAACAACAAGCTGCAGACCATCTTAGGCTATACCGATCTTGCACTTGATGTGGTCAACCCGGACGAGCAGCTCCACAAGGATCTGAAGGAAGTCCGCACGGCAGCCGTCCAATCGGCCGACCTCACCCGCCAGCTACTCGCCTTTGCCCGGCGGCAGACTATTGTCCCGCAGGTTCTCGACCTCAACGAGACCATCACCAGCATGCTAAAAATGCTTAAGCGGCTGCTCGGTGAAGATATCGAACTGCTCTGGCAACCGGGGGCCAACCTGTGGCCGGTGAAGATTGATCCGGCCCAGATCGACCAGATCCTGGCCAATTTAACGTTAAACAGCCGTGATGCCATTATCGATGCGGGCCAGCTTACCATCGAAACCGCCAATGTGGACATCGATGAAGATTATTTCGGGGCCAATTCCGAAATTCCCCCCGGACAATACGTAATGCTCACGATAAGCGACAACGGGGTTGGTATGGAGCGGGAGATGCTGGAAAAAATCTTCGATCCCTTTTTTACCACCAAACCGCTGGACAAAGGAACCGGTCTTGGGCTGGCCACCGTCTACGGCATTGTCAAACAGAACGAGGGATTTATTAACGTCTACAGCGAGCCGGGCCAGGGCACCATTTTTAGGATATATCTGCCCAGGAACCTTGAGAAAATCGCGCCCGAGGAAGAACCGCAGCGCCGTCAAATACCGACCGGCACCGAAACCGTGCTGCTGGTGGAAGACGAAGTCGCCCTGCTCAACATGGCCAAAATGCTTCTCGAGAAGCTCGGCTACCGGGTTTTCGCGGCCGCTACCGCCGGGGAGGCCTTGCGCCTGGCCGAGGAGCATCAAGGAGAGATCGAGTTGCTGGTCACCGACGTGATCATGCCGGAAATGAACGGCCGCGATCTCTACCTGCAACTGAGCCGTTCACACCCCACCCTCAAATGCCTCTACATGTCCGGCTACTCCGCCAACATCATCTCCCACCATGGCGCGCTCGACCAAGACATCCACTTTCTCCAGAAGCCTTTTCCCCGGGAGGATCTCGCCGTTAAGGTCCGCGAGGCGCTGGACGATCAGCACCCGGCGTGCACCAGCAAAAAGTCCTAACAGCCTTGATGCCTTCCCGCAGTAAAAAAGGCGGACCGGGCTCAAACTGTCGTTGACATTGCTGATCGGTTCGGGTATTTTCCGACCGAACGTTCGGTTTGGGGCCGAATATGCTAAATGTGCCAATATGCCAAAGATGCCAAAGATGATAGATACCAGAAAGCTGATCGTAAAAACCGCCAGAAAGCTCTTCACCGGCCGCGGCTACTTCAAAACCAGCATTAGAGATGTCTCCAGGGAGGCGGATCTGAGCACGGGTGCCATCTACCATCATTTTAAAAGCAAGGAAGAAATCGCCTGTGAGATCTTTAACGAGACAACCTCCTTTCTGTTGCAGGAATTTGAAAATGCCGTCGCCAAAGGCTCAACCAGCGAGGAAAGGGTTTATGCCTTGATTTCCACCATGCTCCGGCTTGCCGATGAGCAGAACGAAATCATGGAATATGCGCTTAAAGTTAACCATCGTGAGATAATTGCAGAGGGTAAGCCGATCTGCTCTTCCGCACCGTTTGAGTTCATCAAAGAATTTCTGCGGGAGGAAATGGCCCGGGGCGGAATTCGACAGATGGACCTGTATACCGCTGCGGTCAGCCTGACCGCCATGCCAATCCGTTTCATGCAACTCAAGTGGGAAGGGCTCTTTGAGGAAAGATTTGCCAGTCGTACCGACGAGATATTTAACTGTGTCTGGGCTGCACTGAAGCCGTAGACATTTTTTTACCACCAAACAGACCGAGCGGTCGGTCGGAAACAAGGAGAATTTCAATGGGTAGACTTGCGATGATTATTCGTGATGATTCATATGACAGGGTGCTCACCCCCCTGGCATTCGGCTATCTCGGGGCGGCGATTTATGACGAGGTGGATATCCTTTTCGTCAGCTGGGCCGCAAAACTGCTAACTGAAGAGGGTCTGCGGGATGCCAAAATTTCTGCCGACCATGCCGGACAGGAAGAAATGGTCAAGGAGGGAGTAAGGTCCGCGGGGCTTCCCGATGATCTCTATGAAATCATCAAGCTCATGAAAGAGACGGAAAAGATCAATTTCTACCTTTGCAGCCTTGCCGGACATGTCTTCGGGGTAAGCAAGGAATCGGCAATTCCTGAACTGAACGAGGTTGTGGGCGCAACCTGGTTTCTGACGAAAAAAGCCCATGGCGCGGAGTGTTTCATGCAGTTCTGAGGTGTTCTTTTGCTGCTCAGCCGGGCGAGGAAGAGCTGGTACAGTCTGGCCTCTCTTACCCGGCCTGCTGGTATTTCTTGAAATTCTCGGCCTGTTCGAAGATTTCCCGGTACACCTCGTCGCGGTCCACCGGGGGGTAGCCGTGCTTGGCCAGGATCAGGATCAGCTCCACCTTTAGTTCGGCCTTGATGTCTTCCCGTTGGTTCCAGTCGGTGTATTTGACCTTTTCGCCCACCACCTCCTTTACCGCCTTGGCCAGGGTGAGCAGTTTGTCCTCGGGGTAGATGAAGTCGTATTTAATGGTCAGGTCTTTTAAGATGTCGTAGAAGGCCTTTTCTTCCAGGTCGATGCCTAAGTCGGCGAAGGAATCGCGCTCCTTTTTCAGGGCCTGGATCAGGTCGATGATTTCGGTGGAAAAATCCTCCAGCACGTTGCTGCGCAGCACTTCATCTTCCTTGCGCTGGTTGTAAACATCCACCAGGGCCTTGAACTTCTTGGCGAAATCGACCCCCCGGGCCTTGTTGACCTTCTTGAAGTCTTCAATCGCCCGGGCCAGCAGTTGTTGCAGGAGCTTGATCTTGGTGTTGGGGAGCTTGATCTTTTCGATCCGGGCCAGGTAGTCGTCGGCGAAGATATCGATTTCGCCGGCCTTATCTTCCCCCAGCCGGAAAATTTCCTCCACCCCCTCGCTTTGCAGGGCCTCGCCGATCAGCTCCCGCACCCGGGCGTTCATCCGGGCGGTATCCGGGGCATCGCCCTTGGTCAGCTTGAAAACGATGGAGCGCACCGCCAGGTAGAAGTGAATCCGGTCGCGCTCCTCCCGGCTCAGCTCTTCCGCGCCGCTGCAGATGTCGTAGGCAGCCTTGAGCCGCTTGACCAGGTGCATGAAGCGCTTTTCGATCTTGTCGGTAATCTGCACATACTCCGCCGCCTGGTTGAGGCAGTTGAGCTGCGCCACCGGGCTGCCCCGGAAATAGGGGGTGGTGTCGAAGCGGTGGAAGATCCGGCCCAGCAGGTCGAGATGGTCCCGGACCACCACCAGCGACTGGCCGATCTCCTCGATGTTCTGGCGATCAGCCTGGTTGTAGTGGGCCAGGGCCAGGTTCATTTGCTTCTTGATCCCGATATAGTCCACCACCAGCCCCTTCTCCTTGCCCGCGTAGCGGCGGTTGACCCGCGAGATGGTCTGGATCAGGCTGTGGCGCTGGATCGGCTTGTCGATATAGATGGTGTCCAGAAAGGGCACATCGAAGCCGGTGAGCCACATATCGACCACGATGGCGATCTTGAAGTTGGACTCCGCCTTCTTGAACTGGCGGTCCAACTCCTTGCGGTACTCCGGGGTGCCCAGCATATCGTAGAGTTCCTTGGGGTCGTCGGCGTTCCGGGTCATGATCAGCTTGACCCGCTCCATGGGCTTGATCTCTTGCCGCTGGGCCGCGCCAAGCTCCTCCCCTTCCCCGCCTGGCCCTTCCCCGCCGGCTCGCGCCACGTTCCATTCCGGCCGCAGGGTAATCAGTTCCCGCCACAGGGCGTAGGCGATCTCGCGCTTGCTGCACACAAACATCGCCTTGCCCATTACGCTGGCGCCCTCCTCCAGCCGCCGCTCGTAGTGGTGGACAAAATCCACCGCCAGGGCCCGAATCCGGTCCGGGTCGCCCAGGATGGCGTGCATCCGGGCGCTGGCCTTCTTGCTCTCCTCGATCTGGTAGTCGCTGGCCCCCTCCTCGGCGCACTGGGCGTAATAGGCCTCGATCTCTTCGAGCTTGCCGTTGTCCAGAATCACCTTGGCCGCCCGCCCCTCGTAGACGATGCGCACGGTGATCTCGTCCTTCACCGACTCGGTCATGGTGTAGGCATCCACCACCGGGCCGAAGACATCCAGGGTGGCGTCGATGGGGGTGCCGGTGAAGCCGACATAGGTGGCGTTGGGCAGCGAATCGTGCAGGTATTTGGCAAAGCCGAAGGTGCGCTTGACCCCGTTTTCGGTCAGCCGCACCTTTTGGTCCAGGTTGACCTGGCTGCGGTGGGCCTCGTCCGAGATGCAGATGATATTGGCCCGGTCGCTGAGCAGCCGGGTATCCTCGGTGAACTTCTGCACCGTAGTCAAAAAAACCCCGCCGCTGTTGCGGCCCTTGAGCAGTTCCCGCAAGCGGGCCCGGCTCTCGACGCTGACCACCGTCTGGTCGCCGATATAGCCCTTGGCGTTGGTGAACTGGTGGGCGAGCTGGGCATCGAGATCGGTGCGGTCGGTGATCAGCACGATGGTCGGGCTTTCAAACTCCAGGCTCTTCATCAGCAGCCGGGTGAGAAAGAGCATGGTGAAGCTCTTGCCGCAGCCGGTGGCGCCGAAGTAGGTGCCGCCCTTGCCATCGCCCCCGGTGCCGTCCGGCAGCTTACGGTGGGCCCAAATATTGCGGTAAAGCTTGGTGGCCGCGTAGAACTGGGGATAGCGGCAGACCACCTTCTCCTCGCGCTTGGAGACATCGGGGAAGTAGATGAAGTGGCGGATCACCTGGCGCAGCCGGTCCTGGTCGAAGAGCCCGGCGATCATGGTCTTAAGGGCGTTGATCCCGTCCTGGTCGATGGTTTCCTCGCCGCTGACCTTGCGCCAGGTATAGAAAAACTCGTAGGAAGCGAACAGCGAGCCCATCCGGCTGTTGACCCCGTCGCTGATCACGCACAGGGCGTTGTACTTCAGCAGCTCCGGAATCGCCCGGACATAGCGGGTGGTCAGTTGGACATAGGCATCGTGAATGGTGGCCTCTTCCCGGATGGCGCTCTTGAACTCGAAGACCACCAGGGGCAGGCCGTTGATGTAGAGCACGGCATCGGGAATCCGCTTTTCCCGGCCCACCACCTCCAACTGGCTGACCAGCCGGTAGATATTGCCGTCGGCCCGGTAGGCGGGCGACTCTTCGGCGGTAAGCGTTTCCACCTCGCCGGGGCGGGGCCGGCGCTGGGCGGGCAGCCCGGCGTAATCGAGCAGTTGGATGTAAAGATCCTTGCGGCTGCGATCCTCGCGCTTGAGCAGAAAACCGTCGGCCACCAGCCGGTGGATGGTCCGGTTGGACTCATAAAGATCAAGGGCCGGCAGCCGCTCCAGCCGACGGCAGATGGAATCGATCTCGCCGGCGGTGATCCCCTCGCCGCCGTAACGGCGGGCCAGAAACTCGCGCAGATCATCCCGCAGCAGCACCTCGTCGGGCCGCCTGGCAAGCTCCTCGCCCCTAAAATGCGGGTAGCCCCGCTCTTCCAGCAGGGCGATGATCGCCTGTTCCAGTTTAGCCTCGGTGAACTTCACGATGACCTCCTACGATATTGCTGCTACCACCATCATGCCGCACGGTATTGTTTCCGGTACATAGTCGCAAGCAAAAACACACCTTTCCAGCCTTATCGACAAATCCGCAGGTTGCCGCTGACAGGTGGAGAGGTGCTAAGCGGATGGGGGTTTTAACCAGGCGCCTGAAGCCGAATTAATCGTTTGCATATTGCAACTTAAAAGTTGACATTAAATTTGCTTTTCGCTACCATGTCTCACATGAAGAGACTCACCTACAGCCGGGACGCCTTGAAAACACTGGGACGAATACCCGCCGACACCGCCCGCTTGATCCGGTCAAAACTTGAACAGTACGCGGCGGAACCGGCAAGCCTGACCAACAACGTCAAAGCTATTAAAGGCCAACCAGGCTATCTTCGGCTCCGCATTGGCGACTGGCGGGTGATTTTTTCGGATAACGGCGAAGTTATCGCCGTCATTAAGCTCGCGCCGCGTGGCGGCGCTTACAGTTAGGAGCAAGACCATGCACGAACAGATTATCATCACCGCCGGGGGAGAACGCCTGGTTGTAATTCCCGAGGCCGATTACCTTGCCATGCTCGACGCCATTGAAGATCGCGAGGATATCGCGGCCATTGAAAAATTCCACCGCCGACTTGCGGCAGGTGAAGAGGAACTGCTGCCCGCCGAAATGGCCAATCGCATCCTTGACGGCGAAAACAAAATCCGGGTCTGGCGGGAGTATCGAGGGATGTCGGCACGCGAGCTGGCCTCCACGGCGCAGATAAGCACTTCCTATCTGTCGCAGGTCGAAACCGGCTCCCGCGAAGGCGGTATCGATACGCTCAAACGCATAGCCGCCGCCCTTCGCGTATCAATCGATGATCTCGTGTGACGGGGGACGGACTTAAAAACTTAAGTTAATATTGCTTATAGTCTCTGCGACAACTCTGGATGACAATTTAAGTTTTTAAGTCCGTCCCTCTTGCCCTCTAAAAAAATTGCCCGGCCTGTTCAGCGTAAGGCCGCCATAACCTCTTCCGGACCGATCAGGACATTACCGCCGGTATCACCGGCCAACTCCATCTCCTTGCACCATATCGCGGTAATAATTTCCTTGCCTTGAGTTCGGGGAAACTTTGCCGCCTTCTGGCGCAAAGTTTCCAGTAAAGGCCGCACCCTGGTCTTCTTTTCCCATTTGGCCTCACCCAGCAGGATCGCGGTGCCGTCCAGCGATTCCGCGACCACATCGATTTCCATTTCCCCTCCTTTGCCGGCCTTTCCCCACCAGCGTGACGCCGGTTTCCAGCGCTTGCCGCCAATGGTAAGCCGGGCGACGGAATAACGGGCCAGTTCCTCCCAGGTTTCGGCCACCAGGGCTTGCCGCTGTTGGCCGGTGGCGTCCCACACTTCCGTAATCAAATCCTGCTCCAGCATCGAACGGTATGGCTGTACCACCCGATACCAGAAACCCAGAAAAGGGTCCGCCAGCCGGTACAGGCTTTTTTTGCTGGAGCGGGGGTTTTCGCCAAAGGGAATTTCACGTTTGATATAGCCGAGCTGAGCCAGATTGAACAGCGGCCGGGTCAGGCTGGTGGCCGGTTTGCCCAGGCGGCCGCCAAGTTCCGAAAGACGATTGGCGCCGCCGGCGATCAGGGCCAGCAGGGAATGGGGCTGACCGGCGCCACGCATGTCGTCAAGCAGCAGCCGCATGGGCTCTTCATGCAAAACGCCGTTACGATCCAGCACCAGCTCATGGCAGGCGCTTGCCGAATCGGGAAAATCCCTGGCCAGTTCCCAGTACCGGGGCACCCCGCCCCATACCGAATAGGCCGCCACCGCCTCCTCCGGCGGCAAAGCCAGAGCTTCCGTAAGCCACCCCGGTTCCAGGGGGCGAATTTTAAGAATCTCCCGCGCCCGGCCGTACAGCGGGGCAGTACTGTCAAGCACCAGCCCCTGCATCATCCGCTGGGATGAGCCGCAGATAATTAAATGAAAACGGGACCTGCGGCTGTCCAGCAACTTTTGCATGACGCTGGGCAACTCCGGGGCATTCTGGACCAGGTAAGGAAACTCATCGAGGACCAGGGTCGCACCCGCCGGAAGCTGGTTGGCGGCAGCATTAAAAAAAACTTCCCAGGAGGGATATTGCACCTCGCCGAATCCGGGCACCAGCCTGCCGATCTCCACCCCCAGGGCTTGGCGCTGCAAGGGCGCCTCCTGCTGGTCGGCCAGATAGTAAACATCATTTTCCCCGACTGTTAATGATCACCCTAATGGAGCCACCCATGATCAGCTAATGGAGCCACCCTCAAGTGGCCATTTTGGGGCTCCGGACGGTTTTTAATTTTTGCCTTTTTTGCTGTTTTCGGCAACCTCGTTTTTGGGGTATTTGGGCAGCGGCCTGGCCGCTCGGAAGCTTTTGCCGTCCAGGAGCAGTGAGTAAGCGCCGTGGCGGATGCGGTCGATGGTGGCCGAGCCCAGCAGTTTATTGGGGAAGGCGTCACCCCACTCGTTGAGATCCAGGTTGCTGGTGATGATGGTGGAACGGCGCTCGTAACGTTCTCCAACCAGGTCATGGATATCCTCATCCTGGGGGGTGCGCAGTGGTTTGAGGCCGAAGTCGTCGATGATCAGCAGATCGACCTTGGCCAGGGCGTTAAGCCGCCGTTCGTAGGCGTTGGTGGCGCGGGCGGCGTGTAGTTGGCCCAGCATCTTGGTCTGGGTCGTGAAGAGCACATCGTAGCCCATTCTGACCGCGCAGTGGCCGATGGCCTGGGCGATATGGCTCTTGCCGGTGCCGCAGGGGCCGACCACCAGCAGGTTGGCGCCCTCTTCCAGGAAGCGGCAGGTGGCCAGGTCCATGATCAGGGCGCGGTTGATGTTGGGGTTGAAGGAGAAGTCGAACTCCTCCAGGGTTTTGTGGTTACGGAAGTTGGCCCGGCGGACACGCATGGCGAACTTGCGCTGGGAACGGCGGGCGACTTCGTCCTGGACCAGCATGGCCAGGAAGTCGGTGTAGGCCAGCTTTTCCTCGATGGCCTGGCGGTTTCTGGCTTCCAGGGAATCAAGGATGCCGGAGAGTCGCAACTGTTTGAGCATGGGGATCAGTTCGGGCATGGGATTCATTGAGGTTCCTCCTTATCAGTGAAAAAGTTGTTGGCGCTGGAAGCGGCCCTGGCCCCGGTAGGCCATGCCGGCCGCCACCGGTTCCGTTTCCGGGGGCTGTTGGTCAAGCCCCTTGCCGAGGATGGTTTTGACCGTGATGTATTGGGGGCTGTCGTAGATCAGCGCTCGGTGACAGGCGGCCTCCAGCCGCTCCGGGCCGTATTTGCCGGCCAACCGGAGCACCCCTTGGGCCGCCCGGAGATGATCAACCACCCGGTGACTCAACAGCCGGTGGATCAGGCGGTGGCAGTGGGGGCCGATCTCACCGGCCTGCTTGAGACACCACTGGGGATCGCGCATCAGGTAGGCGACGGCGTCCGGCGGCAGATGATCGATACAGGTGGCCTTCTGGCCGGGACGGCCACAGCGGGGATGGATCGCCACCTGTTGATGCTGGTGGTAGATCTTGACGGTGTTTTCGGTCGCCTTGACCCACAGCTTCTTGTGCACCAGCTTGAAGGGAGCGGAGTAGTAAGCTTTGTCGAACTGGAGATGGCAGTTGCCGTGCAGCTTGTGCTCGGCCCAGACCGCCAACTCCGGGGCCACGGCGGGCAAAGGTTTAAGGAAGGCCTTCTCCGCCTCGGCGAACATGACCAACGGCTTTTGCTTGGTGGTGCCGTGGCTCCGGTTGCCGGCCGTTGCCAGCACCCACTCCTTAAGCTGGCGATTGGCATCGACCAGACTGCGGAACGTACGCAAGGGCAGGAAGTTGTTTTTGACGTATTTGACCCCGGACTCCACCCGCCCCTTCATCTGGGGAGGGTCATGACGAACACCCAGGTGGAAAACGGCTTGCCGGTCTGGGGATCAAGCAGCTTGGGGCCGGAACCGAAATCCACCTGGGCCGCTTCGCCGGGATCAAAGTCCAGCATTACCGTGGCTTGGGGGTTATCCCCCTTGAGGTCCTGGAGAAAACGTCTGACCGAGGAGTAACTACCGGTAAAGCCGTGTTCGCGCACCAGGGTCTGGTGCATGGCGGTGCCGTTGATCCCGGCCGCCTGCCAGGTCTTGAGCTGCTCCTGGTACGGCAGCAGCAGCGGCACCGCCGATTCACCCGGAGCCGGCAGCTTGATTACTTTGGCCAGCTCGGCATCATCCGGCAACTCCCGGGCGGGATCGAGCCAGCCCTGCTGCTGGGCCAAGGCCCGCAACTGCGCGGCCTTGCGACGGCCCATCAGCTTGGCCTTGGCGATCTGACGGTCGGACTGGCCCAACCGCATTTGGGTAAGAATTTGACGGTATTGAAACATCTCGAACCTCCTATTGGCCATCGGCTATCCCTCCTGAAAATGGATTTTTTCAGGAAGATATAGCCGATCCGCAGAAAGTCCGGGACCCGTTTATGAACTCAAGGGAAGGGGTGGCGCCATTAACTGATCCGCAAGTGGCTCCATTAGCTGATCACGCCATGGCTCCATTAAGCTGATCCTTAACTGGCTCCATTAGCTGATCACGAAGTGGCTCCATATGGGTGATCATTAACACCGACTACCTGTTGCAGCAGGGTGGACTTGCCGCAGCGGCGCCGGCCGTAAATTACCACCAGGGCCGGCTCCGCCCCGCCGATGGCGCTCTTCAGCCGGGCAATCTCCCGTTGTCTGTTTAAGAATTCAAGTCGCATCGCTCACTCTGTCGCCTCTCGGTAATTATGCATGTTGAACATAATGTTTGACATACATAAACAACAGGGATTAGTCAAGAATAGATATTTTTTGTCTTGTTTCAGCCCTCTTTGGGGCCTACAAGGCGTTGCCTGATAACCCGCTTACAGCTCCCAGAGTTTGCGCATGGGGACGGCGAGGAACTTTTTGTCTCCCAGGGGGAGTATATCTCTGCCGTTGTAAAGCAGCAGCCCGGCTTGAAAGTTTCGACCGCATTTTTCAGCCAGATGAGCAAGGCCCTGCCCGTCTTTATTATTCAAGGTCTCGGCGGCTTTAACCTCGATACCCCAGGTTTTGGCACCCCGGGTGACGACCATGTCCACTTCAACCTGGTCTTTGTCGCGGTAATGCCAAAAGCGTAGGTCCGGGTCCGTCCAGGCGGCCTGGGCGATGATCTGTTGGATCACGAACGATTCCAGCAGATGCCCCATTCGCTCCCTTTGCGCCAGCCAATCTTCCGCCTTTAAACCGGCCAGGGTCGCTGCCAGGCCGCTGTCGAGCAGGTGTACCTTGGGGGTTTTAATCAATCGTTTGGCATTATTACGATGCCAGGCCGGCAGGCGGCGCAGCAGGAAAAGTCGTTCCAGGATCGTTAAATAATGGTTCACGGTATCGCGGTGCAGGGCGAGTTCCTTGGCCAGGTTGCTGGCGTTGAGTAATTCGGCGCTGCGGAGGGCCAATAACTCCAGGAGACGTGTCACCTCCTCGGCGTTTTTCACTCTGGCTACGTCCTGGATGTCTCGTTCGATAATCGATTTCAGGTATTGCCGCCGCCACTGCCTGGCTCGGCCGGGCGAGCGCCGCAGTGGTTCAGGATACCCGCCCGCCACCAGCCGCTGGACCAGTGCAGGCCCTGTTGCTCCGCTTTTCGGTGGGGCCTGGATCTCCGGCTCAATCGCCCCAGAAAGGAAAGTTTGCAGAAAACGACCGGGCCGGCGCTCTTTTTCCGACTCCGTCAATGGTTGCAAATTGACAATTTCCAGGCGTCCGGCCAGGGATTCACTTACCTTTGGCAGCAGCAGGAGGTTGGCGGAGCCGGTCAGGAGAAAGCGCCCGGGGCGCCGATCACGATCCACGGCCTGTTTGATAACAGGCAATAGCTCGGGAGCTCGCTGTACCTCGTCAATGGTGATCTCTTCCGGCAAGCCGGCAATGAAACCGGCCGGATCATGGCGTGCAACCCGGTAATAGTTAGGTTCGTCCAAGCTGATAAAGGCGCGCTTGGGAAAGGTCTTTTCCGCCAGCGAGGTTTTTCCGCACTGCCGTGGCCCCAGCAGGCAGACTACCGGTGTGTCGGCCAATGCTTCCTTGATTACCGGTGCCAGGTTGCGCGGGAACCAGTGAGATGCTTCGTCCATCTGTTGCCCATGGTTTCGTCTGATTGTATAGTTACTGTCCGTCTAATTGTACATTAGTATATCGTCTGGCTGTTGTTTGTCAACCACGGCGACGAACAGCACGCACTGGCGGCGTTGCAGCAAAAGCAGCTTGGCGTGCCAGCCGCTCAGCGGGGATTCGCCCGCGTCGATGGCGGAAGGGGGCACCCCCCGCCGGCTTTTCAGCCGCCCGTCCGCATCACACGGCAGCTTGACCAGTAGTTTTTTGGTGCAGTGCAAGCGTATCATATGGCATCCGCTACGAGTTTTTCCGCATCGGGGATGCGGAGTTGGCCGGAGATTAGTTTGGGGAGCAGGGTGTCGCGTATTTTTGCTAATGTTTCTTGCGAATTAAGATTTTTAATCCATTTGTCAAAAATGTTATCCACTTGTTTTTCTAACAATTCGCCAAGCACCACAGGCGGGATGACCACCTTTGTCTGCTGGATAATCCCTTTGCTTATGTTTTGTTGAGCTGAACCTCTGGCTTGATTAGCTAAAGTGGCGACAATACGCTCAAGAGTGAGGTAGTTAAAAAAACGATATGGTTCCTTTGGGATAAGACCGCATACAGCTTGGTTGGTGGTCAACGGTTCGCCGACAAACGCGACTTGCCCTGCAGTTGCACCATACATAGCAATAACCGTGGCACCTGATGGAAGCCACTTGGCCGAGCTGTTTTTCAGCCCTAGATTAGTAATCCTGTTAACAGTGTTTGTGATTATATTTTGCCTTACCTCACCCGAGGTAAGCCAAGGTACTGTTCCATCATCCCAATATTCTGTTTTATCTTTTCTTGGGGTCCCTCCATTCTGGATTTTTGTGCATAGCTGTGAAATCTGGGACACCTCCCACCCCTCCGGCACCCAGCCCATTTCTTCGGTGGAGACGAAGCGGCTGGGGAACTGTTTTTGGATCGCTTCGGGGAGGGGTTTGCGCTGGTCGCCCAGGGCTTTGCGGGCCTTGGCGCGGGCTTGCAGGGGTTCGGGGATGGGGTTGCCGGCGGCCAGGGCGTTGTCGATGACCGGGTCGAAATCGACAAACCAGCTCTTGAACAGCGCCCGCGCCATCGCCTCCAGCGTGGCGTTCATCCGGCGGTTGAGCTCGATTTTGTCGTCGAGGGAGCCGAGGATGTGGGCGATGGCTTTTTGCTCTTCGATTGGCGGAATTGGTAGTTCAAAGTTGGGGATGTCAGCACACCTAAGACTGTCAAAGACCGCTCCAACATTCAGGTATTTATCTACTTGAGCCCACCATTCAGGACCGTTAGCAAGCCAACGCAGGAATGGCGGATAGACTCGACTTGAGTCCGACCGAAGCAATACCAGATTTTGGCCCAAAGCAAACCTGACCCCGGCTGGAACATAGGCTGTTTCACCAGGATTGCATCGCCTAGAGAGAACCACATCATCTTCTTGCGGATTGGCTTTTTTAGTCCATTCCTCTAAATCGGCCGCAGAAATCAAACGAGGATTTGCGTTGAAGTCTATGCGCCCCTCCTTCATCTGAGGAATCGCAATGTAAGGATATCCGTCCCCAGCATCAGGTGGCGTTTTATGAACACAATCAAGCAAAGAAACACCAGCTTCTTTTAGGGTCAGTCGAACCCACTCACCCCTCATAACCCAACGCCTCCAAATTCCTGCGTATCACCGCATCAAGCTTTTCCGCCTCGGCCATCTGGCGGTAGAGGGTCTGGCTTAGTTCGGTCATTTTTTGCTCGAAGGGGATGCCGTCGTCTTCGATTTCGGCGGCGCCGACGTAGCGGCCCGGGGTCAGGACGTAGTCGTTGGCCTTGATCTCCGCCAGGGTGGCGGCTTTGCAGAAGCCGGGTTGGTCCTGGTAGGCGCCGTCCTTGGCTTCGCCGCGCCAGGCGTGGTAGGTGCGGGCGATCTCGGCGATGTCGTCGCAGGTCAGTTCCTTGTGGGTGCGGTCGATCATGGTGCCCATGTTGCGGGCGTCGATGAATAGGGTCTCACCCCGGCGGTCGCGGTGGCTGCTGTCGCTGTGGCCTTCGATCCGCTGGGCCTTCTTGTTCCTGGTGATGAACCAGAGGCAGACCGGGATCTGGGTGGTGTAGAAGAGCTGGCCGGGCATGGCGATCATGCAGTCGATCAGGTCGTTTTCGATCAGCTTGCGGCGGATCAGGCCCTCGCCGGAGGTGTTGGTGGACATGGAGCCGTTGGCCAGGACAAAACCGGCAACACCATTTTCCGAGAGCTTGGAGACCATGTGCAGAATCCAGGCGTAGTTGGCGTTGCCGGTGGGGGGCACTTCGTAGCCGGCCCAGCGCGGGTCGTCGGTCAGCTCGTTGGCGGCACGCCACTCCTTGAGGTTGAAGGGCGGATTGGCCATGATGAAGTCGGCCTTGAGGTCCGGGTGCTGGTCCTTGAAGAAGGTGTCGGCGGGGGCCTCGCCCAGGTTGGCGGCAATGCCCCGGATCGCCAGGTTCATTTTGGAGAGCTTGTAGGTGGTGGAGGTGTACTCCTGGCCGTAGATGGAGATATCCTTCTTGCTGCCCCGGTGGCTTTCGACGAATTTGACCGATTGCACGAACATCCCGCCGGAGCCGCAGCAGGGGTCGTAGATCTTGCCCCGGAAAGGCTCGATCATCTCGGCGATCAGCTTGACCACGCACTTGGGGGTATAGAACTCGCCGCCGCCCTTGCCCTCGGTGGCGGCGAATTTGCCGAGGAAGTATTCGTAAACCCGGCCCACCACATCCTGCTCGTGGTCGGCGACGGTGTCGATGTTGTTGATGGAGTCGATCAGGGCCGCCAGCTTGCTGACATCCAGCCCCAGGCGGGAGAAGTAGTTGTCCGGCAGGGCGCCGCGCAGGGCCGGGTTGTTCTTCTCCACCGTGTGCAGGGCGGTGTCGATCCGCACCGCGATGTCATCCTGCTTGGCCGCTTTCCGGATGGTGGACCAGCGCGCCTCCTCGGGCAGGTAGAAGACGTTCTTCATGGTGTAGAACTCCACCATATCGACATAGTCCCCCTGGCCCTCGGCGATCAGTTCCCGCTTGCGCTGCTCGAACTTGTCGCTGACGAACTTGAGGAAGATGAGGCTGAGCACCACATGTTTGTACTCGGAGGACTCCACCGTCCCCCGCAGCCGGTCGGCGGTTTCCCAGAGGGTTTGTTCGAAGCTTTTGGTGGGTTTTTTGAGGGGTTGTTTTTTGGGCATGGTTTGTTTTTTTTGATTGGGCAGCAAGGCCGGTTTCAGCATCTGTGTTTTACTGGTTTACGCTTCGCTCAGCCACTGAGGTCCGTCGGCTGCAGAGGAATGTTAGTACTCTTTCGTTCTAGGTATACAGGCGAAAGTTGATCCATCGAACATGTATTCTTGGCTCTGGTAATCGTAATTAACGGTCCGAGCTTGAAGAGCTGCCCTCAGTTCTCGCCAGATCGGCCGTTCCGCTTGAGTATCTGCGCGGTCAGGATGGGATATCGCATACTGGGCAAGAGCACGGCCCCATTCAGCGCCTTTCAAGGATTGCTTCCGCTCTGACACTGCTTTGTATAGACTCTCGAGGTCTCGGCTGCGAGCGATGCCTGTCCAGTCTGTTTTCCGTACCGCCGCTCCGCAGAAGCCGAGCTCCTCGTCAAGCTGTGCTGCAATTTCTACGAGTTCTTCCAATGCAAAGTTCGCAAACTCGAAGTCTGGCTGGTGTGCGGCGATATATCCGACGACTCGTTCCTCCTCAACGTGACGACGTATGGCCTTAACGTTTGCGGGAACATCGGTGTCGAACGTAATGATGCTGAAGCGCCTCAGAGCACAGTCTTCTTGCAGTCCATCACTGAGCTTCAGTGCTATGTTATCGCGTTCGCTCGCAAGGTTACCCCTTAGATTCACAAGCTCGACATTCGCCTTAGCTGGCTCCGGCATGATACTTAGGATCGCTTGATACTCAGTATCTCCTTCCACATACCAGCGAACAGCGCTGCCTGTTGCAAGGCCGAAATGAAGTGTGAGCCGCGGGCGGGAATGCGGTATATCGTCAAGTGGACGTTCCGATCCGTATACCAAGGTTCGGTCACCATGCGACCACTGACCGAATCCGCGATCCTCCTCAGGCCATACCACTTTGTGGACGCTCTCGAAGACTCGCCTAATGACCTCCGCCATGTGCCGGAACCATAATCCCGCAGCAACCGCCCCCCTTAGACGTTTTCGCCTGTCCCACCGAGCTACGCGGAGCAATAGATAGAGGCTCCCGTTCTCATCGAGCATTGCGGCATCGAGACGCACCTTCTCATGAGCCTTTTGCCACTCCTGGGGATCAAGGCTTTCAACGAGAACCGTTGCGTTTTTTTGGTAATGGCGTAAGAGCCTGTTGTGCTCTTCTATATCAACCCCTCCGGAGCGGACTGTCCACCCTGTGATGTCAGGCCAATACAGAGGTTCCAAGCAAGTCGCCAAGTCGACGACTAGATTTGCCTCCGCAGCCGTATGGCTAATGTCTTCGAGCGAAGGCATCTGTTCGGCCAGTACGCGATTAACAAGCTCCGGCAGCCGCTCGCAGTTCAGCGAAGCAGAGGGAGCTATGGGTAAGCTGAGCCGCTTCAGTACTCTGTGCACCGTATAGAGCCGGAATGGGTGGAACAGAATGCGACGGTCAGCAACGACTTCTTCCCCCGGCAACCAACCGCGGCGATTGAACTCACCTGGATCGCCTTCAACAACACCCGAAAGCCGAACACCAAGGTCCCTTGCAAACTTTATGAACTGCACCTCCGTCAACGGGGCAACCTGGCGCAAACGCTGTAGTTCGGGATATCGCGTTTCTTTGAAGCTCTGAATCTCGGAGCTGGCAGCAGTTGGTGGCATAAGGGAATTCGGTCCTGTGGGATCGCAGAGCGCTCAGCGGGGCGCTGCTTGCGGTGCTAACGTGGAAATCGCCGGTTTATCCGGTGCATATCATGGTTGGTGTCAAGTATCCCCCCCAAAAAAGACAATTAATGGTCAATTCTAAAAGGATTGATCTGGCTTGATTTACTAACTGCTATTTGCCAGATTTCTTCTCTAAGCATGGATGGAGACAAAATTGCAGGATAAACCTTTCCTTCTTCAAAATTTTGGAGCACTCTTTCACTCGGTGAAATCCTTGTTGCTATATAACTTTCTCTATATTTCAACACGTCAATGTTGTACTTTGAAATATATGGATCTATTCTGTGTGGATAACGGTCTAGCAGCACATCAAGCCTAATATCTGATGCTTTTTTGATCTCTAACTCGATGTCCCATATATCGCGGCTGTCTTTATAAATTTCATATATTTCATTATACTTATTAATCAAATTTTCGTTCAATGAATTATAGTCTTTATCGGTTGCTAATAATATTTCAGTTTTCATTTCTCTTAACAATACCACAAAATCAACATAAGTTACCCCAGAAGTTACAGCAGCACGGGCCGAACGTTCGGCTCTATGTAAATCAATGATCGTGTCTGTGGTATCTTCGTCATTTGGAGCCCGTGATCCCCCATAGCTACAACCAGACATATAAAGTAATAGCGCTATCCCAACTACACCAAACAGCAATATAGCCCATTTATTCATCTCATCAACCTCACATTATATCTAGAAAACTTTGCCGCTGATTCACAATTACCATATAAATCCAGGCTCATTATGGATTCCGTGGACTTGCACCCTCTCTTACCAAAATGCGAACTACTTCAGTGACAGCTACCTGAGGCAGGCAAGCAATCTCGATGAGTTGCTTTCTGCCCAAATTCGTAAAACTTCGAGTTGATCTTCTGTAACTAATCCAGAGGCCAACTGCAATGTCATCTGCAGCCGGAATTTTTCAAATTTCTTGACACTTGAGGGACTCAGTTCAAGCAGAACGAGCTGCCCTATCAACTCAGTTGGCTTGGCACTGCCATGCAGAACGGCAATCACTTCCTGGTACCGCTTGGAAGCAGCATTCGGCCAGGCTGCCTTCAGTTCCTGTATGTACTCACCAACGGTTTCGACGGGGATGTTTGGAAAGGAGGGAAAAGAGGGTCTGTCAGCAAAAAATTTGTTATCGTAGCTGCGCCTCACAAGATCAGCAGGTGCTTTGTTGTCACAAGGCCCAACGATGTAAATATCGTTTAGCGAGACGATCTGGATGTCGACGTAATAGCCAAGAAGTTTGCCATTGTTGTCCATGACGTTACCGTTGGACGCCTGGAGATGGGGCAAAGTGCCAAATTCTGCAACATACTGATTTTTTTTATCGTCAAATAACAGCCTTTGCGTCTTGGCGGGCTGAATAGCGGGATGTGCCGCTATAACTTGTTCGGCTTTCGTTTTCTCTTTAGGAACAGGAGCAAGTTTCAGGGTAATCTCAGCATCTTCGGTTTCTGCTGCAGGTATCCTTCCTTTTGATACTTTATTACGTTTGAGCGCCATCGTGCTTTATCCCATTTTCTTATTGTGTTGCTATAGTTTGCTGCGCAGTCATTCAGGAGGTTAACGTAATCTCCCCGTAAGCGCCTTTCTTAACGTTTCCCTCGTTGGGAATACAGTTTGCAATAGGTCCTCCTTGTTTAACAGCCTCTCCCTGATACTCTCCTGAATTGTGCCAATTGCACAGGATGGCCAAACGGTACACTTTCGGTCCTGCCCACTGCGCTTGATCCTGCCTACGCACTGTTCAAAATCAGAAGAAGTAATCGGCAGCTCCAGGAACATCATATACCTGCAGAACTGTAGATTAAGCCCAGCACCTCCCGACTTGGGCTGGGTGATAGCTACCTTGATCGCAGGATCATCCCGGAACTGCTCGACTCGTTTATGGTTATCAGTCGCACCGCCGTAAATCTGGATACAACCGATCTTCAGCTTATCAAGATGCGCCTTCACAGCATCGTTGGAATCCCGGTAGTTGACGTAGACCAACAGCTTCTCGTCGTGCAGCCGCTCTACCCCTGTTTCCTCAATCACTTGATTGAGCATATCCAACCCGGCAGGAACTATCTTGGGGTCAGGGACAGATAAGATCATTCGCTGCGCCCGCTGGTACAAAGCCTGTTGGGTTACAGCGTCGATCACCTGTCCAGAATCGAAAACGACCAGCAATTCTTCCACCAGCTCTTGGTAGTATCGAGCGTGTTTCCACTGCAGTTCGTATTCGAGGTTGATGTAGTTCACATCCGGGATATCCAGCACATCCTCCGCCTTCGTATCAGTGGCATAAATCATCAGGTTACTGCGAAGCAAATCGAGATTATCAAAGGTTCGAGGCTGTCCATATCGGTCCACTCTCCTCACATGGGTTATGGTAAAAGAACGAGTTATTGTCAAATCTGGTGTACGGAGTCCTCAGGCGGCCATCCGCATAGGTTGATCTGACACCTTGATTCCGTTTTTGAATTGTATGCCGGTGACGACCTCAGCCAGCCGGCGAAATCCCTTGATCTTTTTCCATCTTTTTTCAGCGCTTTGCAGCAGCTTAAAGACCATGGTCAGGGTGGTGTCCCTGGAACCGCAGTTCCGTGATCTCTTGCTGCGCAGGCGCACAGTGGCAAAGGCCGACTCGATGGGGTTGGTGGTCCTGATATGCACCCAGTGTTCGGCTGGAAAATCGTAAAAAGCCAGCAACTCGTCCCGGTCCTTGGCCAGGCACTCCATGGCCTTGGGGTATTTGTCTTCGAAACGGGCCAGCATACGATCAAAAGCCTGGCTGGCATCTTCCTTGGTCTCAGCCATCCAGATATCATGCAAATCAGCCTTGGCCTTGAGCTGAAGCTTTTTGGGCATCTTGTTCAGCACGTTGGCCGTTTTGTGAACCCAGCAGCGTTGGTGGCGGGTCTTCGGATAGACCCTGCCCAAGGCGTTCCAGAACCCCAAGGAACCATCGCCAACCGCCAACTCGGGGCCTGTGGTCAGGCCCCGAGCCCGCAGCCCGGCGAGAAGTTCATACCAGCTGTCGCTTGACTCCCGGTAGCCATCCTCCACCGCTATCAGTTCCTTGTGCCCCTGGTCGGTAACTCCAATGATCACCAGCAGGCAAAGCTTGTCATCCATGCGGACGTTGCTGTAGATGCCATCCACCCACCAGTAAACGTAGCGTTTTCCGTTCAGGTCACGTTGCCGCCATTTGGTGTGCTCGGCCAGCCATTTGGCTTTCAAGCGGGAGATGGTGTTGGCCGACAACCCCTTGGCCTGTTCCCCGAGGAGTGCGGCCAGGGCCTCCTGGTAATCGCCGGTGGAAATTCCTCGCAGGTAAAGCCAGGGCAGCAACTCATCGACACTGCGCGCCCGCTTCAGATAAGGCGGCAACAAACTGCTGTTGAACTTGAGGCCTTGGCCGCTACGATCTCGCACCTTGGGAACTTTGACCTCGACATCGCCGATTCCGGTCTGGATCGTGCGACCGGGAAGATAGCCGTTTCGGACCACTGTCCTGCGGCCATCTTCCAAGCGGCTGGAGTATTGGGCCATGAAGGCCTGTAATTCAGCTTCTACGGCCTGGGCAATCAGCATCCTGGCACCATCGCGCAAAAGGTCGGTAAGCGGGTCGGCGACATTGTTTCCTTGTTGTGAAAGAGCGGTTGGGGTAGACTTGGTCATGGCGTATCCTCCTGTGTTGGCTGTGATCGTCGTGGTGATCAATCAACCTGGATGATACGCCATTTTCCTCAGTTATCCCATACACCAGATTTGACTATAACCCTAAAAGAACGATGCGATGGATATATCGTCGGCGACTTCAACTTTATCAACCCATAGCATGAGGTAGGCACACTCCCGAGCGGAGTCGCGGTCATAAGAATCAACCGCTTGTCAGACAGCTCCACAAACTCCCTGATCGACTTGAAATTCTGAGTCGCCGGAGATCGCACACACGCTGCTTCGTCCACGATCAGGGTCACCCGCTTATCTCCCAACCCCGTTTTGAACCGCTCGAAATCGTTCTTCCAGACCCCAATGGAAGTCAGAATCACGTCGTTATCGAGAGAAAGTTGTTTTCGTTTTGTAGGTGTGCCCTGGTAAATTGTTATACCGAGGTCGAAATTCTTCAACCATTGCTCCCATTGCCGGATCAGGATTGGAGGGAGCAGGATCACGATCTGATCCGTCAGGTCATCCAGCCCCCAGTGCAGGGCGATTGCAGTCGATACCGCTGTCTTGCCTGTGCCAAGGCCGTTGAAGATTCCCACCCTCTCATAGTCAACCAAGGCATCAACATCACGCTTCTGGTCTTCACGCAGTTCAAACGGAAAAGGATAAGCGTTGGTGACCTGCTCCGCAGGGTTATAATATCCCATTCTAGGTCTCGGGCTCATCAGCTCACCCCCCCTGCCGAAAATCAACCGGATTCACGTTGTCGGCCAGCTCGATGTAATGCTTCTTGATGTTGTCGCTGGCGATGTCGAACCAGATGTCGTGGCCGTGGATTTGGTTGATAATCGGGTCGACCTTGTTGTTCCGAAGATAATCCAGGAATTGCCGGGGCTTCATCTCCTCCGCCAGCTCTCCTAACAGCCGGTCGCCATGCGCTTGCAGGGCAGTCGCGATCGCAAGCGGCATTGACCCCAAGCTGGCCGGAAACTGGCCGGGATCGTCGCCGTAAGCCAACAGCGATTCCAATTTCTCGGCGCTGGTAAGCCACATGATATTCCAAGCGCCGGGGGCGGCGTCGAAGATCGGGTCAAGACCAATGCCGACCATTTCGCCGTCGTACAGTACAGAATATGATTCTTTAGGCTGAGAAGACCATCTTACTTTGCTTGGTCTGCAATTTGAAATTTTATCCATTTCTTGACTCGTTCGCAAAATTTGTGGGTAGATCTCTTTGTGCACCAATGGCTCATGAATATTTTATTATTTTTCTGGTAACCTGACCGCGCCAGCAGCGTTCCCGCAGGGTCGGATTGGCCCGCTGATGTGCAAATTTTTATTTTTCTATTTCTTCTTGAAGCCTTGCCCAAAAAGGTTTCAATTGTTTCTTGATGGCACTTGACCCCATAGTCTCTGCACATCTCAGCCCATAACGAATGAAGTTTCGTTGCCCAAGATGAGAATATCTCTCATAAATTTTTCTTTTATAAACGTCCTGCCTCGGCTGTCCTTTCCTTATCCTTACACGGTTGTATTTAATTCTTGTCAATTTAGCCAACCTAACACCGGACTTCATTCTTTCTGAAAATCTTGCAAGTGCGGCAGATCTGATTAACTTGTGGTGCCCATCAAAAACAAAACCTAAATATTGAAGCGGCTTGTCGCACGTAAGTTGACCTTTGACAACTCTATATTCTGATGTTTTCGTTTTGTCCGTATTGATGTTTAAATTTAACTTCTTTATCTCTTTGTTAATCCTGTCGATTATTTCATTTTTTCTGGCAAGTGGGACAATACATAATATGTCGTCGCAATACCTCAGATAACAACCGTTTATTTCCCCCATTACGCTAGATACAATTTGATCAAACTCAACCATGTAAATATTTGACAGTAATGCACTTATTGGAGATCCTTGGGGAATTCCTTTCTGGGTATTATTGACTTCAACCAGGCCATTTTTTCTGACCACTTTCCTGAAATCTCTTGGCTCACAAACTCTTTTGTTTTTCTTTTTTGGGTTGTTTTTTGATATGGCAAAAGCTTCATAGAGTGGATCTTTATAAACTTTTGAGAATTTTGTTAAAGATTTAAAGACATTATAGTGGTCGTCAGGTAATTTTTTTAAGCCAAGAACCCTTGACCACGATTCTTTCAAAATTGAATGATTTAAATTGTCAAAAAAACCTTCAATGTCAAAAGCAATAGCTGCACAAAACTGTCTTTCGATAATTTTATTAAATGCATCATTTGCAAAATCTATATTGCTCTTACCTAGTTTCCTAAAAGCCATAACATTTTCTTCTACACCAATATCTTTAATAAATTTCTCATACGCCTCATTAAGCATATAAGTGTAGTAAGTATAAATATGAGAATCTACATGCGAAGCGTATGAAACTGGTCTTTTTTTCTCCTTAATTGCCAGTGACTTCCCGTCTTCCCCTTTACGAACTTTTTTACTTTTTATTTCGTAAGCAATGAAAGGATAAAATGAATGCCGTTTCACTCTCTTCGGAGAAGTGGCTATTGCTTCAGCCTGTCTAACCCCGATAGGAAGATCAAAGTGAATGTAACCACGAGATTTATACCAAGGGTGGTCTTGAGATCGCATAAACACCATTATTTATTCTGCAAAACCGGAAGGGAGTAGGACTGCGGCCATCCAAATATCCCTTCCGGCTTAGCCAAAGGTTTACTAACCCCTTCCGTACTCGGAGGTACGCGCCGCGACTGTTAAGAATGTGTTATACTAACACTATGGAGGACAACTTTATGTTCATAGGAACACTAATCATCCTGACCATTGGCCAGATGTCATTATCTCAGCAATGTCTATACATTAACTTTCGACTTGACATCCTGTGTCATCCCCCGCTGCCTACACAACGGGCAAAAAACTACAATAATGCTTCATCTCTTTTACTGCATATCGATAAGCTAACCTGACCGCACCACCACAAATTGCCGCGTCAGCGCCGCCAGCGTTCTCGCGGTCCGGTTAAGCGATTTGTTGTGCCATTAGCTGATTGCTTTTTTAAAGGCATCCATCAAAGTTGTTGGTTGCGTATTCCCTTTGTGTATGCTCTCTTCTATTATGGTTCTAACAGATGGTTCCAAGAGGCTTCCCTTAAAAATAAACCCTTGTATATGAACATTGTTATTGGATTTTTCTATTTCAAATGTTGACAACCAGACGGATTTGTCATTGTGTATTTTTACGTGGCTAAGATTTTTTTTCAGCTTATCAATTTTAATTTCATTATTGTTAAAAAATATTGTCTGCTTTTTAAACTCTTTAAGCAATATTCCAACAACTTCATAATGAGTAGCATCAAATTTCTTAATTTCTTCCACCTGAAATGGTTGCCATAACTCATTAACCCAATTTTTGTATTGAACATTTTGTGATTTTGACCCCGTGACAACATAATCAATACATGGATGCTTCGGCCAAGGAGGCCCTAAAGAGTCGAAGTAAACCTTTCCACCATAGGGAGATTCATAATAGAATACAGGCTCACCACACACAGGACATGTGGCATTCGGATTTATAAACGAAAAATAACTGTAACAATACGGTTTAATAGTTTCATTAATGTGCTTCTCAACTGATTGTCCACAGGAAAATCTATCCCAATCATCCCGGTTCACATCATGTTCCCCTACCCAAAATGTTGTCCCGTAACTATTCGTTCGCCAATGTCCGCTCCTTCTAAATTTTGTCATTTGAGCCTCCCGGATTAGAGGATTGAAGTCATCTTCAGGCACAACAAGTAATTCAACAAACCTGTATATCTTCCCGCCAAAATAATGGCCAGCATCTTCCCGCTGGCGAGAGATATCGCTTCATGCATCAAACATGTTAGGTTGACTGGTTAAATTAGCGAACCAACTCTGGAATATCCTTGACCACCCAACTTTAATGCTTTTCCGTAGATCATCCCGACCACAAGATTTAACAGTTTTCCGTTGATTCCCGATGCCTCGTTACCCGAGTGGCGTTACGTCCACAAAAAAGCCGCTCACAAGCTTGGCATGGCCCGGAGCGGCTGGTGAATATTCGGCTGGTGGCAGCAGGCGGTGATCATCGAGATTGGCATCCACTTTCCCCCATCGTGGCGTTTTTCCAAATTAGCACAATGCATAAGCTAGCCAAACCGGCGGGGGTTGGCAAGCAAAAAAGATGCTCCCCGGCGGAGTAAGCACGTGATCCATCTCAGCCAAAGGCGTTTTGGTAAATGGCCTCGATGGCGGCGGCTTCCGTAGCGGTCAGGGCGCTGAATTCTTTCGCGCGGGCACGGTGGGACAATTTGCCGCCGTTTTGCTGCAGGAGCCGGAACAGCAGGTCGATGGTACGATCCGGCATGTCGATCAACTCGCCGATCCGGACCCGGAAGGTATCGTAGTTTTTGAGGAAGGCGGTTTCCTTCGACAGCTCCTGTTCGATGGTTTCCCGCACCCGGCCGTACAGGAACTCCGCGTGCGGGGTGGCGTCGAAATAACGGTAGAAATCGCCCGTATCGTTGAGTACCCGCACATTGCACCGGTCGGTGGCCTCCCACTCGACCAGGGGGAGCAGGCGTTGCGAGTAGTCCTCCAGAACGGCGCGGTAGGATTCAATCCGTTCCAGAATCGTAGCCGCCACCGGGAAGACGATGCCGGGCGGGCTAAAGCCGCGTTCGGCCAGCACGTGGTGGATCAGGTAGCGGTGCAGCCGGCCGTTGCCGTCTTCAAAAGGGTGAATATAGACAAAACCAAAGGCGAGGATGGCGGCGGCGATGACCGGATCAAGCGCTCGGCCGGCGCCGGAGTCGAAAGCGATCAGGCCGGAGTGTATTTCTGTGGGCGCTGGGCAATCAATGAGGCACCAGGGTTGGAGAAAATGCGCTCCGGCAGCAGGTTGTTTTTCAGGTGATGCCGTTTGATTTTATGACCGGTTACCATGCCTCGAAGCTCCCTGGTAATCATATCGTGGTCACATGACACCTCAAAAAAAAACCCGGCGCGCAGGCAACCGGGGACTGCCGGCCAATGCCGACAGGATGATTCTGCGCTTTCTCTAGGACATGACGATGGTTGTTGTCAAGAAAAAAAAGGAGTTGATTAACGCCTTTTCCGGCGAGGAAAAATGAATATCCTGTTGGACACCTGCCACTTCCTCTGGATTATCTCCGGCAGCGACAAGTAGTCGGCCACCGGTCGGGAGTTGTTCAGGGAGCCGGAAGAGGAAGGCGGGTTACGCTTCTACTCCTGGTCAGTGAAGCTGGCCAAGCACTTCCGGGTGTTGCTCTACAATACGCAAGAGCGCAACCGCCGGGCCTTGCGGTTCCCGCCGCCCCTGCTCCCAGTCCTGAAGGGTCCGCACGCTTACTCCCATGAGACCGGCAAAAGCCGATTGCGACATCTTTAATTTCAGCCGAATCACCTTGGGTGGAGACGGTGCTGAAAGTTCATGGGTCCGCAGTTCCAGTTTGCCTTTCTTGAACCGCTTAATCTCATTGATACCGTCAAGGATTTCTGCTCCAAGGTTCCTGTCAGCCATTTTTGATTGCCTCCGCTATCTGCTTGAGCGTATGCCCGGGAATACTGGCCCGCTCCGATTTACTGTAAAGTGTGAGCATCCATATCTCGTGGTCAGATTTTTTCCAGTAATAAATCACCCTGAGGCCACCGCTCTTTCCCGTACCCGCCGACGCCCATCGAACCTTGCGAACACCACCTGATCCCTTGATGAGATCGCCAGCATCCGGCTTCTGCAATAGATAGGTTTGCAGCCCACAATATTCCTCGTCCGAGAGGTAGTTGCGCAACAGCTTGGTAAAAATCGATGTTTCATAAATAGCATAGCTTAATTGTACGGCGTTGCCGTATCCCTGTCAAGGCTTGATTAAGCTGAAAAAGCTTCGCTCCGGTCAGCCAAAGGCGTTTTGGTAAATGGCCTCGATGGCGGCGGCGATGACCGGATCAAGCGCTCGGCCGGCGCCGGAGCGGTACGGAAAAAACCGAAAGGCCGGGAGCTGATCACCGCTCTTCACGCAAGCGACCTTCCACATACTTGTGGAGGATGCTGGCAACCAGTGTCTGGTAGGGAATTCCTTCCGCCAGGGCTTTTTTCTGGAGCCCCCGAAGATCCTTGGAAGAAAGCCTGATGTTAATACGGGCATCTTTCTTGAACGTGGCTTCCGCGTACTGTTGATGCCGCGCTTTCCTTTCCTCGAACCCCGGAGCCCGCTTGAGCTTGCCGGCATCAAATGCGTCCAGAATGCCTTGCTCTTCTTTATCCAACTTGCTCATTTCAGACCCCCAAATAGGTTTTGGTCGCTTTCCGGCTGCTTCAGATATCGCGAGGCTGTTTGGCGTTTGGCGATCCCCGCCTCGGTGAGGTTGCCGATCCGGCAATGGGGCAGCTCGAAAATCAGATTAACCAGTTCCTGGCTGTAGATCTTGGGCAGCCGCTCATGTTCACATTTCCAGTTTTTTTCGACACAACCGCCAGTACATGTCGATGTTTCGCCATTTTTACACTGAAAAGCGATGAGATCGCCCGCATCCTATTTTTGTTTGACCTTGACACCAATTAGTAGCACAATAATAGAATATGAGGATAGTAATTTATAACAAAAAATAATTGGTACAGGGAGAAACAAACCATGGCTAAGCCCGAAGAAATGTATCAGTGTCAAACCTCAAACTGCGGCTATGTTTATGACCCTGACCGTGGTGACCGTAAAGGCAAAATCCCACCAGGGACCCAATTTGAAGACTTGCCCGAAAGCTGGCGTTGCCCGATTTGCGGGGGCACCAAAAAGTGTTTTCGTCCTTTGGCCGGGCCAGGATCAACCAAAGAAGCCAAGTGTGAGTTGCCCACCGAAAAATAATTGGCCGGCCCTACACGTGCCGCAACGATAAACATCAGTGTCCGAAAAAAGATCAGGAGGAAAAAAATGTCGCAAATTAAAACGGGTTTGTGCGAGGAATGTGGCAAGGATTACAGTGAGATTAAGACCCTCTGCGGTCATTGCGGCTATTCCCCCCATGGCGAAGCCGTCATGACCAAGGAGGATCCTCATTGGAAATGCGGGAATTGCGGCAGAACCGTGCAAGCGCAACAGCCGCCTGAAAAATGCCCAAGCTGTGGCGAGGTCTGTGACTTCAAAAATGTTTCCTGTTACCTTCCCGAATGCGGCGGGCCGGGCAATGTTGACCCACGGCTTTGAGAGAAAGGCAACTTTCTATCACCATCACCTCACCTATTGCCAAAGCACCTCGGGCTATTAACTGAAAACCGGAAAGGCTGATGCCGACATGAAAACCCTTTCCCATTTGCTGATTCTGGTCACACTGATAATGGTGCCGACTAATAAAGGTGCAGTCGCGATGGACGACTCCAGGAACACCCCTTTACCTGCAATCGGCCTTGCTTTGGGCTCCGGCGGCGCCGGGGGGCTGGCTCATATCGCCATGCTGCGGGTGTTTGATGATCTGGGGGTTAAGCCGGCCGGAATTGCCGGGACCAGCATCGGAGCGGTAATCGGGGCGCTTTACGCGGCCGGGTTGAGTGCCGCCGAGATTGAGGAAATTTTTACCGAATTCGGCGGTTCCAGCCTCGATGTTCTTTCTCGGCTGATCACGCCCAATGCCGAGCTTACCCTGACCGCCCTGCTGAAAATCGGTAATGACGGCGGTGCCTTTGACCCCGGCGGATTCCTCGAGTTTCTGGCCGACAAGGTTGAGGCCCGCCGTTTTGAGGATCTTGCCATACCCCTTAAGGTCGTAGCCACCGATTACTGGACCGGGAAAACCGTGGTGCTCGACCAGGGTGATCTGTTTTCCGCCGTTCAAGCGAGCATGGCCGTACCCGGGCTTTTCTCACCGGTTCAGCATGATCAGCAACTTTTAATCGACGGCGGCACCTCCAATCCATTGCCTTTTGATCTCCTGCTCAAAAGCCACGACTTGGTCGTTGCCATTGACGTTTCCCGGTCGCGAACCCGGCCCGAGGACCAGCAGGTCGATTCCCTGGATTTACTGCTGGGCAGTTTTACCATGATGCAGCAGTCGATCATCGCGGCCCGAATGGAGGCTACTCAACCGGATATTTACATCAAGCCAGAAATTCACGATATTCGGATGCTTCACTTCAATCGGATCGAGGAAGTTCTCGAACAGGCGAAACCGGCCGCCTCCGAACTGAAAAGCAGGCTTCTAAAATATCAAAAAAACGAAGAGTAAAAGATGGCGCCCCGAGCGGTTCAAGGGTGCGGGCTCATGGCCACTTGTTCCTGGCAACTTTTAATGAGCGATTGCCTGGAAAAACCAGGAGCGTTGAGCAGAACGGAAAGGGATGTCTTATCACCTCACCAGGAGAGGCAATGCGTCGGCTAGTGCCCCTGCTTTTCACACTGCTTTTGGGCGTGCCACAGGAAGCCCATTCGGGCAGCTTTGCCTTCACCATCAGCAACAGTCCCAAAGAAGGTCGACTGATCGTCCGCGCCTACGACGACCCCAGCAGTTTTGGCGATTTTCGCAACCCGATCAAGGAAAAACACTTTTCGATCGATGCCGTTGACCAGGTTTTCACTCTTTCAGACCTGGACCCCGGTGACTATGCGCTGCTGGTATTTCTGGATGAAAATCTCAACGGCGAGCTGGATCGCAACTTTATCGGCATCCCCCGCGAGCCCATTGCCCTGTCCAACGATTATCAACCCCGGGGCCCGCCCAGCTTTAACCGCGCCCGGGTAACCCTGGCGCGGGGCCAGACACTGGAGCAGACTCTGACGCCCAACCGCCCCTTGGGCGACAGGGGCCAGATTGGCGTGGGCCTGGGCATTGTGATGCAAAGCTCGCCCTATGTGGGCAGCAGTGGCCTGAGCCTGCAGCCTATCCCGGCCATTGTCTATATAGGCGACCGGCTCCAGGTGTTGGGGCCGGTGGTCAATTATAACCTTTATGGAGCCGGCCCGCTGCGCCTGGCGGTGCGCGGTGAGATGCGCTTTAGGGCCTACGAAGAGGACGACTCTACCCAATTAACGGGGCTCGGGAACCGTAAAACCACGGTTTTCGGTGGGTTGGCCATGAACAGCCAGTTGCCCGCCGGGTTCAGCCTATCGCTGAGCTATACCCACGATCTGCTCGGACGTATTGACGCCGGCACGGCCCGTGCGTCGTTGTCCCGAGGCTTTCAGTGGGGCAATGTACGCCTGTCGCCATCGGTGTCGGTCAACTGGCTGGATGGCGACCTGGCCAACTATGAGTTTGGCGTTCCGGAATCGGCGGCGCGTGCGGACAGACCGGCCTACAGCCTGAATGATGCCACCAACTGGGCGGTGGGTCTGAATACGATGATGGAGTTAACGCCGGCATGGATGGCGACAATCAACCTGAGCTATGAAATCCTGGATGACAAGATTGGCGAGAGTCCCATTGTGGATAGACGCTATTTGACGCGCGGATTTATGGCAGTGACCTATACATTTTAAAGGGGGCGCTTGGCGCCCCCTGTATGGCCAGTATTCGCCGAGGTGGCCCGGTTAAGGATGACTGGCCGCCGCGTCGACGCCTGAAAAAACGGGACATATTGGTTTTCGATGCTTAAATTCTCATTTTATGCCTGCTCGCGCAACTCCGGCGGACTCGCCCGCCAGGCACGCGCGCACCATAATCAGGAGAAGCCATGAAATCCGCCCTTTGTCTTCTGCAAATTTTTTTGCTGCTGCTTACCGCCGGGCCTGCCTTTGCGGCGCAACCGGGGGATGGCTTTCTCCGGGTGGATGGCCCCAGGGTGGTCAACGCCGCCGGGGAAGAGGTGGTGCTCCGGGGGTTGAATGTTGAGTTCAGGAGCTTTTTCGACACCCTCGCCCCCGACGATATCGCCCGGATCGCCGGGATGGGGGCCAATGTCATCCGCCTGGCCCTGGACTATCGCGATTTCGAACCCGAGCCTTTCAGCTATCGCCGGGAGAGCTTTGCTCTGCTGGACCGAATTCTCGACTGGTGCCGGCTGCATGGGGTCTATGTGATCCTGGACATGCACCTGGCGCCGGGCAAGCAGAACCCGCACGATTTCGTGGTCCATCGCCAGAACCAGGCCCGGTTCTGGATCGAGCCGGAGAACCAGGAAAGGTTTTACGCCCTCTGGGTCGAACTGGCCCGCCGCTATCGCGATGACCCGGTCATCGCCGGCTATGATCTGCTCAACGAGGGGACGCCGGGCACCATCGAGCGCTACCGGGAAGTGATGACCACCGTGGCCGCCCGGATCAGGGAGGTCGACCCAAACCATATGCTGATTGTCGAGGAAGCGATCCTGCCCGACTGGGAGAAGCGCCTGATCCTGCTGGACGACCCCAACGTCCTTTACAGCATCCACTTTTTCCATCCCCCCCAGTTCGCCTTTTACTCGACCACCAGTTATCGGCCGGTGACCACCTATCCCGGCGAGATGTTCAAGGCCGGGCCGTTGATCGCCAGCGCCAGGGCGGAAATCGGGCCCGAAGAGGCCGAGGAGTGGCGAAAAATCGAAGTTCGGGGCGTGGCGCCGGAAGGGGCGGATCTCCTGTTGGCCACCATTTATTCGGAGAACCCGGGCCAGATCTGGTTTGACGACCTCAAGCTGGAGGCCGCCGGCCGCGAGATCGAACTGCCGGCCCCGCTGGTGGCCAACAACGCTTTCGCCATCGACTATCCGGGCTTTAACTGGCGCACCGACGGCGATTGCGTTCTGTTCGATGAATACCGGGCCCGCAACGGCGGGCGATCCCTGCTTTTCGCCGATTGTCGGCAACCGGCGACCGCGCGCAGCAGCCCCATCCAGGTTGTTCCCGGGGAATACCGGCTGAGCGGCTGGTACCGGAGCGCCGAAGCCGGCAGCGGCAACGGGGGCCTGGCCTTGAACTGGCACCGGCAAGTCACCATCGGCCAGATCAACCGGCAAGAGCTTGTCGAACAAATGGCCTACGCCCTGGATTTCATGCGGGAGCATGGGGTCCCGCTCTATGTCGGGGAGTTTACCATGCACACCAACCCCTGGCCGGATAGCGCCCGCAGATACCTCCACGACCTGCTCACGATCATGGAAGAGGCCGGCCTGCACTGGACCTTCTGGGTCTATTATTCACCCTTTGCCGGGGTCGGCCTCTTCCGTGACGACCCGCCGGTGCCGGGCAACCCGGTCGCCCTGGAGGTGTTGGGCGATTATTTCCGGCCCGGCCGCTTTCTTTCAGAGCCAGCTTCGGCAAACGCTTTGGAATAGGCAACCAAGCAAAGAAGCATGATGGTTGACTCAGCGACAGGCGGCAAGAGGAAATAGTGATGAACGACTCGGAGTGTGTGGCGTTTCTGCAGTGGGCCCTGCCCCGGATGGCGCTGCGTTGGCCGGGCTACCGGCGGGTACGAGCCCAGGCATGCAAGCGCATTCGGCGGCGCATGGCGGAACTGGGCTGTGCCGACGCGGCCGCTTATCGGGGCTATCTGGCCGCCCATGAGAGTGAATGGGCAGTTCTGGATGAGCTTTGCCGCATCACCGTGACGCGTTTCTACCGGGACCGGCGGGTCTTCGAGACGCTCATCGATGAGGCGCTTCCGGGACTTGCCCAGGCGGCGACAGCCCGCGGCGCGCGCACCCTCAGAATCTGGTGCGCCGGCTGCGCCTCGGGAGAGGAGCCTTATACCCTGGCCATCGGCTGGAGGCTGGAAATGGCAAGCCGCTTTAAGGAAATCACCCTGGACATTCTCGCCACCGATGCCGACGCCGCCCTGCTCTCCCGGGCCGAAACGGCCTGCTACCCCTGGAGCGCCGTGCGCAATCTGCCGCCCGCCTGGCGAACGGCGGCATTTCGCGAGCATGACGGGCGCCACTGCCTGCAGCCCGGCTTCAAGGCGTCGGTGCGCTTTCTGCCTCACGACCTGCGCACCCCGCTGCCGGAGACCGGCTTCGACCTGATCTGTTGCCGCAACCTGGCCTTCACCTACTTCGACCACGCCCTGCAACTGCGCATCGCGCTAACCTTGTATGGGCACTTGCTGCCGGGCGGGGTGCTACTGCTGGGGGTACATGAACAACTGCCCAAGGGCGAGCCGAACTTCGAGGTTATCTCGGAGCGTCTCGGCCTCTATCGCAGGCCGCGGTCAGTAAGCATTGACGATAAAACGAGTTAACCATGGCCCGGCAACCGGCCCCACCCGCATAGGAGGTTGAGCATTTATGTGTGAATTCTGCACCAAACACGGTGATGGCCAAATCTGGTTCAAGAATGCCGCCAATTATGGCCGGGATTTGGCCGCCGACCTGCGGCGACGCGGTTACATCAGGGAGTTTTTTACTTCCACCATCGAGGAGGGAGTGGCGTCCCTGGGGCGGCTGGAGAGCCTTTATCGCCGCAAAGGCAAGCTGCCGGAGCGACTGACCCG
This sequence comes from Desulfurivibrio alkaliphilus AHT 2, assembly GCF_000092205.1. Classification (GTDB taxonomy): domain Bacteria; phylum Desulfobacterota; class Desulfobulbia; order Desulfobulbales; family Desulfurivibrionaceae; genus Desulfurivibrio; species Desulfurivibrio alkaliphilus. Next base: position 1,223,873 of record NC_014216.1, read on the forward strand.
GGCCATGGTGGCGCGGGCCAAAGAGGAACATTTCGGGCAGGTGGTCACCATAGAGGATATCCGGACCCTGGTGGGCAAGGCCGCCACGGTGGTGCGGCTGCCCTGCGCCTGCCGCTGGGCCGCGTTGAAGGCGGAAAACCGCTGCTGCTACAGCGTCAGCTACACCCCGGACGCCTGGTATGAAAACCTGGACATGGGTTATTTCGGCCTGGCCCAGGATGAGGGCCTGGAACGGCTAAGCCCGGAGGAGGCCATCGGCCAGATGGAAGAGCTGGAAAAGGAGGGCGCCATCCATACCATCTGGACCATGATGACCCCTTTCATCGGCGCCATCTGCAACTGCCGCCCCGCCGAGTGCCTGGGCCTGCGCGCCCTGAATCTGGAGGTAGAGCTGATGTTCCGGGGGGAACAGGTGGCGGTGGTGGATGAGCAACTCTGCAACGGCTGCGGCGCCTGCACGGAAGCCTGCCAGTTTCAGGCCATCGCCAGCCGCCAAACCACGGACGGCGACCGGGCCGCAATCAGCCCCCTGCAGTGCTACGGCTGCGGCCTCTGCCGCAACGCCTGCCCCACCGGAGCCCTGAGCATGGCGGAACGCGGCCGCTAACCCTCCGCCCACTGCCGGGCCAGGCCGCGGGAACGTTCATGTTTTATGACGCCCGCAAAATGTTCTAATGTTCTACAGATAAGGAGTTGAAAATGAAAAGTTATCGTCAGGAGTTGTGGTTCAATGTGCCCGGGCGGCGGGCCTTTATCAATATTACGCCGCAGGTGGAGGAATGCCTGCGTGCCTCGGGCATCAAGGAAGGGCTGGTGCTGGTGAACGCCATGCACATCACCGCTTCCGTCTTTATCAATGATGATGAGTCGGGTTTGCACCACGACTACGAGGTCTGGCTGGAAAAGCTGGCCCCCCATGAGCCGGTGAGCCAGTACCGGCACAACGGGTACGAGGATAACGCCGATGCCCACTTGAAACGCCAGGTGATGGGCCGCGAGGTGGTGGTGGCCATCACCGAAGGCAAGCTGGACTTCGGCACCTGGGAACAGATCTTCTACGGCGAATTCGACGGCGGCCGCAAAAAGCGGGTGCTGGTCAAGATCATCGGCGAGTAAACCTGACGCTGGCCACCGCCGCCGAGCACCGTCAAAGAAGCCTGCCGATTAACCGCCCGCCGAACAGCCTTGCCGGCTTTTCCACGGGCGGTTCCGGGTTTAGCGGACTATCCGAAGTTGAGGCCGCAGTCGGGGCACTCGGTGGTGGTGGGGGGGAATTTGAAGCCGCAGGCCGGGCAGGTGGTTTCTTCTTCCTCGGGGTTGAACACCGCGTCGGCGGCCACCGGCAGATGATCGTCCAGGGCGGTCATCCGGCGGTATTCCTGCTCGACAATTCGGGCCGCATCCTGGGCGTCGACCTTGCTCACCTCCATGACAAACATGGGCGGCCCGCAGCCTTTCTTACAACCGCCCTCCTCGGCGCTGATCCGCACCGCGATCCGCTCTTCGGCCAGCATTCCTTCCAGGTAACGCAAATCGGCCAGCGGCGCCCGGTGCAGTTGGACCATCTCCTCGCCGCCGGTGAGGGTGCCGGAACGGCCCATTTTTTTGGCCTCGCGCTCGCTATCTTTGGCCTGCATCTCGGCCCCGGAAACCAGGGGCACCTCGCAGATACCGCAGCTCTGGATTTCAGGCCGGAACTCGCCCCCGCAGGAAGGGCAGTATTTCAGCATTATGTCGTACATTCGGCAATCTCCCGTGTAAAGTAAGCGTTGCCGCCGGGCCAGGGCCGGGCCAAAGTCGTGCGGCGCCGCCAATTAAAGAATAAAGCGGCTTAAATCCTCGTCTTTTACCACGCCATAGAGCTGTTCCTGCACGTAATCGGCGGTTACCTCAAATTTTTTCTCGGTCATCTCCGGGGCCTCGAAAGCCAGGTTTTCCAGCAGCCGCTCCAGCATGGTGTGCAGCCGCCGGGCCCCGATATTTTCGGTGCGGGAGTTGACCTCGGCAGCCAGGCGGGCCAGCTCGCGGATCGCCCCATCGGTGAAGGTAAGCTCGATATCTTCGGTGGCCAGCAGGGCGGAATACTGCTTGAGCAAGGCGTTCTGGGGTTCGGTAAGGATGCGGTAGAACTCTTCCTCGCCCAGGGGGCCAAGCTCCACTCGAATGGGAAAACGCCCCTGCAGTTCGGGGATCAGGTCGGAAGGTTTGCTTACATGGAAAGCGCCGCTGGCAATGAACAGGATATGGTCGGTGCGGACCATGCCGTGCTTGGTGGTTACCGTGGCGCCCTCGACGATGGGCAGCAGATCCCGCTGCACCCCTTCCCGGGAAACTTCCGGCCCCTGGCTGGAGCCCCCGCCCTTGGAGGCGATTTTATCGATTTCATCGAGAAAGATAATCCCCGCCTGCTCGGTGCGGCGGATGGCCAGGCGCAGCACCCGTTCATGATCGATCAGCTTTTCCGCCTCGCTTTGGCGTAAAATCTCCCGGGCCTCACGCACCTTGAGCTTGCGCTTGTGGCTTTTGCGGGGGAACATCTTGCCGAACATCTCCCGCAGGTTGCTCTCCATCTCTTCCATGCCGCCGGCGGCAAAGACGTCGAACATGGGCGTGGCCTGCTGCTGTTCCACCTCGATTTCCACTTCCCGCTCATCCAGTTTGCCCTCGCGCAGCATCCGGCGGAATTTATCCCGGGTGCTCTCGCCGGAGCCGGTGGCGGCGCCGGGGTCGTGGGCGGATGGGTCGTGAGCGGATTGGTCGTGGGAGGGTTTGGTAAAACCATCTGCTGGGGTGTAAGCGAGGTTGATGGCCGGGGTACCACCGGGGCCGGCGGCGCCGGGGCGGCGAGGCGGCGGCGGGGGAACCAGCAGGTCTAAAATCCGTTCCTCGGCCATCACCCCGGCCTTTTCCTGGACCTTTTTCCGCTCTTCCTCGCGGACCATGCCGATGGCCAGCTCCAGCAGGTCGCGGATCATCGATTCCACATCCCGGCCCACGTAGCCCACCTCGGTGAACTTGGAGGCCTCCACTTTCAAAAAGGGCGACTGGGCCAGGGTGGCCAGGCGGCGGGCAATCTCAGTCTTGCCGACCCCGGTGGGGCCGATCATGATGATGTTTTTGGGGGCGATTTCATCGCGCAGGGGCGGCGGTACCTGGCGGCGGCGCCAGCGGTTGCGCAGGGCGATGGCCACCGAACGCTTGGCCTCTCCCTGGCCGATGATATAGTCATCGAGCTGGCGGACGATCTCCCGGGGGGTGAGGGAATTCACCATCTCGGTCTGGTCGTCGCGCTCCCCTTCGGGGTCGTCCGGGTTATAAGCTACGGGCATAATCATGATTGAACCTCTTCAAAAACTCCGGTTTTCCGGGTTACAGCACTTCCAGGTGAATACTGTCGTTGGTGTAAATACAAAGACCGCCGGCGATCTCCATGGCCGCGCGGCAGATCTCCGGCGCATCAAGGCCGCTGTGGGCCACCAGGGCCTTGGCGGCGGCATGGGCGTAAGGGCCGCCGGAGCCGATGGCCAAAATGCCGTCATCGGGTTCAATCACGTCGCCGTTGCCGGAGAGCAGCAGCGAGCGCTCGGCATCCACCGCCACCATCATCGCCTCCAGCCGCCGCAGCATACGGTCGGTGCGCCATTCCTTGGCCAGCTCCACCGCCGCCCGCAGCAGGTTGCCGCTGTATTGTTCCAGTTGCTGCTCCAGCTTGTCGAACAGGGTAAAGGCATCGGCGGTGGCGCCGGCAAAGCCGGTGATCACCCGGCCATGGTAAAGCCGGCGGATCTTGCGGGCCTGGTGCTTGACCACCACGTTGCCCAGGGTTACCTGACCGTCACCGGCCATGGCCACCATCTCCCGGTGCCTCACCGCCACCACGGTGGTAGAACGTACCTGCATGTTATGGCTCCCATAAAAAAATTATTTAACGAAAAAACATACTAACCTTGGGCGCGGGGGTGGGCCTTGTCATACACCGCCGTCAAGTGATCCAGGTTAAGATGCGTATACCTCTGGGTGGTGGACAAACTGGCATGTCCCAGCAGTTCCTGCACGGTGCGCAGGTCCGCCCCCATTTCCAGCAAATGGGTGGCAAAGGAGTGGCGCAGGGCGTGGGGGCTGACCCGGGCGGCGATCCCGGCCCGCTCGGCATACAGCTTCACCAACCGTTCGATGCTGCGGGTGGTCAACCGGCCGCCCCGGGCGTTAAGCAACAGCGGCTGCTCTTGGGCCGCCTCCCGCCGGGCCGGCCGGCTCCGCTTGCCGCCGGCCGGCGCCGGGGGTTTCTCTTCCTGCGGCTCCTCTCGTTCTCGCTTTGCCGCCCGCAACAGCACCTCGCGCTGGGGCAGGTAAGCCTGTACCGCTTCACAGGCCGGGGTACCAATGGGCACCAGGCGTTCCTTGTTGCCCTTGCCCCGTACCCGGACCATGCCTTCGGCCAGGTCCAACTGTTCCAGGTTCAGCGCCGCCAGTTCAGCCACCCGCATGCCGGTGGAATACAGCAGCTCCAGCATGGCCCGGTCCCGGGCAGCGTAGGTGTCGGCCGGGCCCGGCATTTCCAGCAGGGAGAAAACCTCGTCCACACTTAAAACCGTGGGCAAATAGCCTTCCGCTTTGGGGGCGGCGACGGCGGCGGCGGGGTCGTGGGCGATGACCCCGTTTTTTTGCAGGTAACGAAAAAAAGTGCGCAACGCCGAAAGCTTGCGGGCCACCGAAGAGCTGCGGTTGCGGCCGTGCAGGCTGTAAACAAAAGCCCGCACCCGCCGGGCGTCAAGCTGGTCAACGCGCTCCAGCGGCCCGGCGCCCCGGTCGAGGGCCGCAAATTCGTCGAGATCCCGCCGGTAGCTGCTGACGGTATGGGGCGAGTAGCCCTTTTCCACCTGCAACCACCGCAGAAAGCCGTCGACATGCTCCGCCAATCTGTCGCTGGTCATGGTCGGCAACCTACCACAAGCCGGTTTTTTTGGAAAGAGATTGCCCACCCGCCGTGCTTCATTGTATGTTGGTAAGCAGTCACAGGGCACCGCATCTTGTGGCGATCAGGACAGCTTGCGTACTGAGGTACGCGGCGCCGTCCCGATCACCACAACCTGCGGCACCCTGTGACCGCTTACCCCGTGGCTCCGTAATCGGTTACGTTGGATTGTGGATGCCCGTTGACGCTCAGTTAATTAAGTAATGATGCCGCTTGCTGCACCATTGTTTTTTGGTGGTTCGGCACAACCATAGGAGTTGCACAATGGCCAAACAGAACTTCGAAGATGCCATGGCCCGACTGGAGAAGATCACCAGGGAGCTGGAGGACGGTGAGTTGAGCCTGGAGCAGTCTTTGAAAAGGTTCGACGAGGGTATCCGGCTGGCTGCCTTTTGCCGCAAAACCCTGGATGAGGCGGAAAAGAAGGTGGAGCTTTTGCTGGACAAAAACGGCGATCTGGTGGGCAAACCCTTCAGCGAGGCCGACGAAACCTGATCCTGCCCCCAAGCAACTGCCTGCACCACCACCGACCAGCCCCAAAACCAAATTAAGCCCAAGCGAACATCATAACCCCATGGACATCAAACAATATCTCAACCATCGATGCCAGGAAGTGGAACAGGCCCTGGACCAGTTGCTGCCCCCCATCGAAGGGCCGCTGGCCGGCCATGTGGAGGCCATGCGCTACAGCCTGCTGGCCGGGGGCAAGCGCATAAGGCCGATTCTGTGTCTGGCCGCCGCCGAGGCCCTGCCGACGGATTCCCGGCCGCTGCTGCCGGTGGCCGCCGCCCTGGAGTGCATCCACACCTACTCCCTGATCCACGACGACCTGCCGGCCATGGATGATGACGACCTGCGCCGGGGCAACCCCACCTGCCATAAGAAATTCGGGGAAGCCGCCGCAATTTTGGCCGGCGACGGCCTGCTAAGCTTTGCCTTTGAACTGCTGGCCCGCCCCCTGGCGACCAAGAACATCAGTGCCGGCGAGCAACTGCACCTGATCGGCAACATCGCCGCCGCCATCGGCCCCATGGGCATGGTGGGCGGCCAGGTGCTGGATATCGAGGCCGAAGGGCGGCAAATTGAGTTGGAGCAATTGCAACAGATTCATCGCTGCAAAACCGGGGCCCTGATCACCGTCGCGGTCCAGAGCGGGGCCATCGGCGGCGGCGCCGACCGGCGGCAGTACGAGGCCCTGACCAGCTACGGCGAACAGATCGGCCTGGCCTTCCAGATTGTCGATGATCTGCTCAATGTCACCGGCGACAGCACCACCCTGGGCAAGGCCGCCGGTAGCGACGCCGCCCGGGGCAAGGCCACCTACCCGGCCCTGCTGGGCCTGGAAGCAACCCGGCGCCAGGCCGACGAGGCGGTGGCCGGCGCCATAACGGCCTTGAACGGCTTCGGTGAAGAAGCCGAGCCCTTGCGGGAACTGGCCCGCTATATCGCCGCCCGCAGAAAATAACCTGTAAGCGATCACAGGATACCGCATCTTGCGGCGATCGGCCCGGCTTGCGTACTGAGGTACGCGGCACCGGTCCGCTTGCCGCAACCTGCGGCACCCTGTGACCGCTTACCATGTGCCCCCGTAATCTTAAATGAACAAAATAACCTGTAAACGATTATTTAACTTAAATCTGCACCCAACCGTAACGGATTATTATGAACAATGAAAACAATCATCAGCCAGGCCAGAAGCCCGGCAGCGCTTGTCTGTTGCCGTCCATTGAGTCTCCCTGCGAGCTGCGCCGCCTGAAAGCCGAGCAGTTGCCGGCGTTGGCGGCTGAACTGCGGAGCACCATCATCAACACCGTGGCCAGCACCGGGGGGCATCTGGCCCCCTGCCTGGGGGTGGTGGAACTCACCCTGGCGTTGCACTACATTTTCAACACCCCCAACGACAAGATCATCTGGGACGTGGGACATCAGTGTTACGCCCACAAGCTGCTCACCGGCCGCCAGGCGCGCTTTGCCACCCTGCGCCAGTTCGGGGGGATCAGCGGCTTCCCCAAGCGCGAAGAGAGCGAGTTCGACCACTTCGACACCGGCCACAGCAGCACCTCCATCTCCGCCGCCCTTGGCATGGCGGCGGGCACCGAGCTCAAGGGAGAGAATAACAAAACCATCGCGGTGATCGGCGACGGCTCCATGACCGGCGGCCTGGCCTTTGAGGGGCTGAACCAGGCCGGTCACCTGGGCAAGAACCTGATTGTCATCTTAAACGACAACGAGATGTCGATTTCGCCCAATGTCGGCGCCTTATCGAGCTTCTTGAGCCGCAAGCTCACCGGCCGGACCATGGTCCGGATTAAAAAAGAGTTGGAACACCTGCTGAAAAACTTCCAGATGGGCGAGAATGTGCTGCAGTTGCTGAAACGCAGCGAAGAGAGCCTGAAGGGTTTCTTCACCCCGGGCATGCTCTTTGAGGCCCTGAAGTTTGAGTATATCGGCCCGATCCCCGGCCATCATTTGGACTCGCTGCTGGAAACCTTCCGCAACGTGCGCGATTTCAGCCAGGGGCCGGTACTGATTCACGTGATAACCACCAAGGGCAAGGGATACCCCCCGGCCGAGGAGCGGCCCGGGGATTTTCACGGGGTCGGCCCCTTCGAGGTGGCCACCGGCAAACCGTTCGCCACCGAGGGGCCGCCCAGCTATACCAAGGTGTTCGGCGACACCCTGGTGGAGCTGGCCCAGCAGGACCCCAGGATTTGCGCCATTACCGCCGCCATGCCGTCGGGCACCGGCCTGAACCGCTTTGCCGCCGAGTTTCCCGACCGTTTTTTCGATGTCGGCATTGCCGAGCAGCACGCCGCCACCTTTGCCGCCGGGCTGGCCTGCGAGGGGCTGCGGCCGGTGGTGGCGGTTTACTCCACCTTTCTGCAACGGGCCTTTGATCAGGTCGTCCACGATATCTGCCTGCCGGAACTGCCGGTGATTTTCGCCATCGACCGGGGCGGCGTGGTGGGCGACGACGGCCCGACCCACCACGGTGTATTCGATCTTTCCTTTTTGCGCATCATCCCCAACCTGATCCTGATGGCCCCCAAGGATGAAAACGAATTGCGCAACATGCTCTTTACCGCCCTGCAAAGCCCGGAGCCGGTGGCCATCCGCTATCCGCGGGGGGCCGGCCTGGGGGTAACCCTGGCGCCGGAGTTGCAAAAAATCCCCTTCGGCAAGGGGGAGTTGCTGCAGGAAGGCTCGGATGTGCTGCTGCTGCCGGTGGGCAACCGAGTGGCCACGGCCCTGGAAGCAGCGGCGGGCCTGGCCAAAACCGGCGTTTCGGCGGCGGTGATCAACCCCCGTTTTGTCAAGCCTCTGGACGGGGATCTGATCTGCCAATGGGCCGGCAAAACCGGGCGGGTGGTGACGGTGGAGGACAATGTCCGGGCGGGAGGTTTCGGTTCGGCGGTGCTGGAACTGCTCCAGCGCCGGGGCCTGGCCGGGGTAAAGGTAAAAACCCTGGGCCTGCCGGACCGCTTCCTGGAGCATGGCAGCCAGCAGCAGCTATGGCAGCTGGCCAAAATAGATGCGGCGGCCATCAGCGCCGCCGCTCTGCAAACCGAATAGTAAACGCGCAGCAACACCGCATTTTGTGGCAGGCGAAACGGCGAACGGATCGGGGACAGTTTTGAAAACTGTCCCCGTAATCGCTTACCTAACGGCTACTCGTTGGTGCCCAACCTGGCATCGAGTTTTTCCTTCACTTCACGGCTGATATCCAGCGCATCGGCGGCGTAAAGCAGACCGGTACGGGTACGCAGCCCCTTCATGGTGTACTCCAGGATCAGGTCATACCCCTCTTCCCGGCCAAGCTGGTCAATGATTTTGTTGAGGGCTTCCAGAATCGGCTCCATCAACTCCTGTTCCAGTTCCTGGACGGCAAGCTGGGCATCCTCGTTCCTGGCCTCAAACTCCCGGTAACGGCGCTGCAACTCGCGCTCCTTCTGAGAGCGTACCTGCTCGCTCCACACCGAACCTTTCTGCTCAATCTCCCGGTGCAACTCTTCCAGTTCCCGCTGTTCGCGCTGCAAAGAGGAGCGGTGTTTCTCAAACTCGGCCTCGATCTGCCGCCGAGCCTCACCGGCCACCACGGAATTATCGAGCACTTTTTGGACGCTTAAGGTGGCGATCCGACCTTCAACGGCTGCGGCAGGCACGACAAAAAAGGCCAGCAGCAAAGCAACGGCCAGCAACGATGCGGCAAATTTGTTCTTCATAATCTTATTACTCCTTTTCTGTGCTGCGGCTTCCGGCCGCCTTACAACAAAAAAACCCGGGTTGAGTCTCCCCGCCCCGGGTTTTTACAAGCTCAATTAAGGTGGCTGGTCATGGGCCAGGCACCCGACACGAGGGTTTATCGAATAATAACAAAATCAGAGCGCCGATTCAAAGACCAGGAAAGCTCGTCCCGGCCGAAGCTGATCGGCCTTTCCTCACCATAGCTGAGGGTCTCCAGGCGCTCGGCGGCAACCCCCAGGTCGATGAGGTACTTTTTGGCGCTCAAGGCCCGGCGCTCACCCAGGGCCATGTTGTATTCACGGGTCCCGCGCTCATCGGTATTGCCTTCAATCCGCACCCGAACCCGGGGGTTGTCCAGCATGTAGTTGCTGTTGTGCACCAGGCGCTCTTCCTGATCGGCACGGATATTGGAGCGATCGAAATCGTAGTAAACCGGCATCAACGGACCAGAGGTACGACCTTCTTTAACGGCCAGCTCGGCGGCGGCGGTGTCATCCAAAGACTCCTCATCGGCCTCTCCCGGCCAGGCGTGAGCCGGCTCCCAAGGGGTGTGGGTGGGCTTGGTCTCGGTAACCGCCGGCTCCATGGTCGGCTCGTCCGCCGGATCCACCGCAACCCGCTTGCCGCAACCGGCAGCAAACAGGGAAACCGCACAAACAATTGCCACTGCAGTGAAAATCCGTTTAATCTCTTTTTTCATCGGGCCATCTCCTCATAAATGTGGATAAGTTGTCGACATCGCAAAAAACAAAACCGCTATCCGGGCGCCGTACTGGAACAATTTCGACCCGGAACCACCATCGCATCCGGTCAAGCATCGTTACGGGACAACAGCGGAACAATGTATAGAAAAGACTCTGCAATTTCAAGCATTTTTTCCGGCTGCCGGGTTTCCGCAGCCCTGGCCGGAGGGCACTTTTCCCTTTTACAAAAACATTCAAAAACGGTAAGTTTCAAAGGACATGCTTAAGTCGTTCCATTTGTCAGTTTCCACCCCAGAAGACAACCTGTTGTTGTTATGTGTTAAAGAGTCAGGCAAAATCAACCACGGAGCGTCTGTGCGCAGCTCCGCCAGGATCAACCAGCAATGAAATCACGGCAACCAACCCCTGTTGACCTGACGGCCACCAGCCCTTACGGCACTTTCTTCGGTGTTTCGCAAGCCTGTTTTGACCAAGTCTGGCAAACACTGACCGGCCCAAAGGGGCAGTCCGTCACTTACGTTTCCATGGAAATCGGCGCCGACCGGGACGTCTACCACCCGATCAAAAATCTCCTGCAGGAGATGGGCAAACAATACAAACTCCCCCCTGACCTGTCACCCCTGGCCAACAAATTCCTGCACGGCCCGGAAAAGATCCCCACCTACAGCGGTGGCCTGGGAATTCTGGCTGGGGACACCTTAAAGAGTTTCGCCGACTGCAAGATACCGGTGGCAGCCATTTCCCTGCTTTACCGCCACGGCTATTTCTCCCAACTGGTGGACATGAACCTCGGCCAGGTGGCCTGGAGACGGGAGTGGGAACCGGAAGCGGTGCCGGGTCTGTACCCGCTGCATCAGCCCGGCAACCCGGACCAGCCCCTTACCGTTACGGTGGATTTTCACGATCAGCAGGATCAGCCGATCCAGGCCGTGGCCCAGGTGTGGCTGAAAATGGAGATTGGTAGCGGGCTGGATTTTTTCGTGCCGGAAATTCTGCTGGATTACGATATTCCGGCTTCACCGGAGTGGATCAGAAAATCCTCGCATCAACTTTATGACAGCAGTTCGGAGGCCTCCAAGGCCATCCAGCGCCGCCTGCTTGGCGCCGGCGTACTGCCGGTGATGCGCACCCTGGGGCTGACCTCCGACAGCATCCATCTCAACGAGCAGCATGGGGTGGTGCTGGTCCTGGCCCTGATCAGCGAGATCCTCCATCGCCGGCTGGGCGATGACTTTCGCCGCCTGGCCGACGACCGGGAGATTATGGCCGCCGCCGAGGAGGCGGCCCGCCATGTGGTTTATACCATTCATACCCCGGTCAAGGCCGGCCACGACCGCTTTCCCCGCAGCCTGTACCACGGCCTGGAACACTCATTTTTCCGCCGGATTTTACAGCTGCTTGCCGAGGATGAACAAAACCCCGAGGCCTACAACTTCACCGCCCTGGCCATGCGGGTCAACCGGGCCACCAACAGCGTCAGCCGGCTGCACCGCGAGGTCACCCGCACCCAGTTCCCCCAGTTCAAGGAGCGTATCAGTGCCATTACCAACGGTGTCCACCATCTCACCTGGATCAGCGAAAACAAGGCCCAGGTTTACGACTCGGCCCCGGAACTGGCCGGCTGGCGCCATGATCCCAGTGTCTTCCGGCAGGCCGACAAACTGCTGAAAAGCACCAGGTTCCGCCAGGCCTTCGCCACCGCCTGGCAAGCGGACAGCAAATATCTTATCGACCATGTCAACGCCATGCTCGCCGAACACCGCCAGCAGCGGATTTCCACCTGGATCGACCCCCCCAACTACCTCTCTTACCTGGATGAAAAAGAAAGCCGGCTGGACTACCGCACCTTCACCTTCGGCTTTGCCCGCCGCTTCTCCACTTACAAACGGGCCGACCTGGTCTTTGAAGACCTGGACCACCTGGCCCGCATCCTGGTGGACCAGCAGTGGCCCATCAATTTTATTTACGCCGGCAAGGCCCATCCCGCCGACGAGCCGGGTCAGGGACTGATCAAGACCATCATCGACATCCAGGAAGAACTTTACCAGCGCACCGACGGCCTGGCCCGGCTGGTCTTCATCCCCGACTACGACATGGCGGTGGCCAAGATGATGGTGGCCGGCTGCCATGCCTGGCTCAACAGCCCCAAACGGCCGCTGGAAGCCAGCGGCACCAGCGGCATGAAGGCCGCCATGAACGGGGTGCCCAACGTCAGCATCATGGACGGCTGGTGGGTGGAGGGCTACCACGAAGGGCAGACCGGCTGGAAATTCGGCTACGAAGGGCCGGTCAACCCGGAGTTGCTCAGCGAACAGCGGGCGGAAATGCTTTACAGCGAAGATGCCGCCTCCTTTTACGAAACCCTGCCGGACATTCTGGCCACCTTCTACCAGGAGCCGGAGCCGGCGGCCTACCTGGATCGCGGCCTGATGAACCTGGCCCTGAACTGCCCCATCTTCAACACCCACCGCATGGCGGCGGAATATGTGGCACGCTACGGGCTGGATCTGCCCCAAGACATTGCCGAGCAGATGGCTAAATTTCGTTCACTTTACCGCAGTGACCTGGAATAGCAGCCCCCATTGCTTGCAAGCGGAGAAAGCCCATGAAAGTCCTGATTGCCGAAGACAGCCCCGTGGTGCGCCGGGGCCTGCAAAATTTCCTGGAAAAGTGGGGTTACCAGCCCGTGGAAACCACCAACGGTAAAGAGGCCTGGCAGGCCCTGATGGCCGACCCGACCATCCGCCTGGCCATTCTGGACTGGAACCTGCCGGAGATAACCGGCATGCAGGTTTGCCACCAGCTCCGCAAAAAAAGGCTCACCCCGTACGTGTACGTGATCATTTTCAGCGGCCGCACCTCCACCGAAGAACAAATAGCAGCCCTGGAGCACGGCGCCGACGACTACCTGGCCAAACCGGCCAAGCCCTCCCTGCTCAAGGCCCGCCTGGCGGTGGGTCGCCGCCTGATCGAACAGCTTCCGGGATGACCAATGTGGAACTCTAAAGACATTTATTTCGTTTCCGACAGCACCGGCATTCTGGCCACCAATCTGGGCCATGCCATGATCCGCCAGTTTCCCGAAGTGAGCTTCCACGAAGAGCGCTTCCCTTTCATCCTCAGCCGGGAAGAGGCGGAAAAGACCCTGGCTTACATCCTCCAGCATTCAGGCGGCCGAAGACCCATTATCTTCAGCACCATCATGGATCGGGAAATCCGCCGGATTTTCGACCACCCGGAGGTGGAACTGTTCGATGTCTTTGAGGCTTTCCTGAAAAGACTGGAAGATTCCCTTGAAACCAAGGCCTTGAGGGTGCCGGGCTTTTCCCGGCAGATCGACAACATCACCATGGCCAAACGGGTTGAGGCCATCCACTTCAGCCTGGAGCATGACGACGGGGTGCGCTCCAACGAGGCCGATGAAGCGGAGGCAATCCTGCTGGGGGTCTCCCGCACCGGCAAAACCCCGGTCTGCGTCTACCTGGCCACCCAGATGGGGCTGAAGGCCGCCAATTTTCCCCTGACCGCCGAATATCTACGGGAGTATAAACTGCCGGAGCCGCTGCGGCGCAACGCCCGCCGGTCCGTGGGGCTCACCACCACCCCGGAGCTGTTGCACAACGTGAGAGAAAAGCGCTACCCCAACAGCTCTTATGCCAAACTGGCCACCTGCCGCAAAGAAATCAAACAGGCGGAACAGATTTTTCACACCTATAATATCCCTGTCATTTCCACGGCCGGCCGCTCCATTGAAGAGATCGCCACCCAGGTTACCCAGGAACTTGGCATCAGCCGCAAGCCTTCGGACAAATAACTTACCTGCTCTCTAACCCAGCACCGAACAGAGCCGGTGCCAGGCGGAAACATCCCGCCGCCCCACCTGCACCCCCATCAGGTAGCGACAATCCGCCAACTCCTCGACGTGTCGTACCTTAACGGCAAATTGCCGTAAATCGCCGCCGTTTCTAGGGTCAGCCACGGCCCGGCAAAGATAATCAGCCCCCATAAGCGGCTCAAATGAAACCAGGCTGTTGAACCCCTCACGGCTCACGTCCATCAAGACACAAAATTGCCATTTCTGATCATGCATGATATCGATGGAGTGCACGGTGGGTTGCGACGGCCAATCATTCACCAGGGACTCCGGCACCACCCGTAAAGCGGCCCGCTGCCGCGGATGGCGGCGACGGTTCTCGGCCGCCTGCGCAACCGGAGCCTGGGCCATGGGCCCGACCACCCGGTTACGCCCCTCTTCCTTGCCCTTGTAAAGCCGGCGATCGGCCACCCTGAGTAAGTCGATGACGGTTTTACCATCCTCGGGGTAAGATGCTACCCCAACGGTCAGATTTATGGTTTTGGGCTGCTCATGCGGAGGGGTGGCCACCAGATCTTCCGCCACCTTACTGCGGAGTTTTTCTGCCAGGCAACAGGCCGCTTCCCCGTTGGTGTCCGGCAGCAAAACCACAAACTCCTCACCGCCATAGCGGGCTGGAATGTCGCTTTGCCGGATTCCACATTGCAGGATCTTGGCCAGTTGGCGCAACACCTGATCACCGAAGACATGGCCGAAATTATCATTCACATCTTTGAAATGGTCGATATCGATAAACAGCAATGATAAGCTGTTGCTGCCCCGCTGGCACTTATGCAGTTCCCGCTCGGCGCACTCCAGGAAAAAGCGGCGGTTATAAATCCCGGTCAAACCGTCATGCATCGCCTCTTTGCGCACGTTTTCAAACAGCCGGGCCCGTTCCAGGGCCACCGCCAGGTTGTGGGCAACAGCGCAGAAAAACTCCTTATCTTTTTCCCGGAAGCCATGGCGCTTTGCCTTGTGGATATTGAGCACCCCGAATACCTGGCCATCACTGCCCAACAGGGGCACGGAAAGAAAAGAACCGATCCCCTGCAGCAAACCTCGATAGTGGAGAAAACGCGAGTCTTGATCGACATCCTGCACCAGAATCGGTTGACCGCTGGCCGCCACCAGCCCGGAGATCCCCTCACCACTGCGAAAACAGACATCACCGGCAGCAGCCAGCACCCGCTCGTCGGCACTCCAAACCTCAAAAAGGCCGTTTTCCGGATCTTTGAGCATCAGGCAAAACTCTTCCACCCCCAAGGCGTTTTTCAACAGATCGACAATCTTGACAAACAGGGTGCTGGTCTGCATGGCCATACCGCAAGTGCGGCTGGTGGTGTAAAGCAGATACAACTCCAGCAGTCGCTCCTTCAGCGCCTCGCTCTCCCGCTGGGCCGAGAGAAACAGGCGGTCATCCAGGCCCGAAAACGAGCCGTTCGGCGCGGCCATT